>CAIRBF010000121.1 GCA_903876715.1 uncultured beta proteobacterium | reverse complement strand
GTCTGGGACATCCCTGACCTGTCGGCCAGCTTCGACTTCCGCCAGTCCTTCCCGATCTTTCCGCCGCTGTACGTCAGCCTCTTCGGCGGGGTGGAGTTCAACACCAACTTCGACCTCGGCTACGACACCCGCGGCCTGCGCATGGCCATGGAGAGCGGGGACCTGCTGGACCTGCTGAACGGCGTGTACCTGCTGGACGAGGGCCGCGAGGGCTACGAGCTGGGCTCCGACGACCCCGAGATGTCGGTCACCGCCGAGATCGGCGCCGGCGCCGAGCTGAACGTCGTCGTCGCCAAAGCCGGCGTCGACGGCGGCGTGCGCGGCACCGTGGGTGCCGACCTGAACGACCCCGATCCCGACGGCAAGGTCTACGTCGACGAACTCGCCTACAACCTGATGCGCGGGCCGCAGTGCATCTTCGACCTGGAAGGCTCGCTCAGCCTCTTCCTCGAGGCCTACATCAAGGTCGGTCTGGACACGCCTTTCGGCTTCGTCACGCTGTTCAGCGAGCGCTTCAAGCTCGCCGAGGCCACGCTTCTCGACTGGAGCATGGTGGTCTGCCCGCCGGTGGAGCCGGACCTGGCCGAGCTCGCCAGCGGCACCCTCACGCTCAACATGGGCAGCCGCGCCGGCCTGGTGGTGCCGGGCGAGACGGAGGATGGCGACGAGGTCTTCACCGTCGACTACGTGGCCGAACGCCTCGATGACAACGGTGTCGTCATCGCGACCAACCAGATCCGCGTCACCGCCTACAACTTCGAGGAGTACTTCGCCGCCGGCTCGGTGACGAAGATCGTCTTCGACGCCGGTATCGGCAATGACACGGTGCTGATCGCGCCGGAGGTCACCAAGGCCGTCGAGGGCCGCGGCGGCGAGGGCAACGACAACCTCGTCGGCGGCTCGGGCACGAACAAGCTCTGGGGCGACGCCGGCAGCGACGTGCTCGCCGGCCGCGCCGGCAACGACACGCTGGACGGCGGCGCGGGCGACGACTTCCTCTACGGCTACGGCGGCGCCGACTCCCTCGTCGGCGGGGCCGGCGACGACGAGCTCTTCGGCGAGGACGACGTCGGCGACCTTGTCGACTTCATCTCTGCCAACCCCGACTACAACGCCGGTACCGCGGGCAACGACACGATCTGGGGCGGAGACTCGGTGCCGAGCAGCACCGCTGACGGTGACGACCGCATCGTCGCCGGCTCGGGCAACGACAGCGTGGACGCCGGCACCGGCGACGACGCCGTCTCCGCCGGCGCCGGCAACGACACGGTGCAAGGCGGCGAAGGCAACGACCAGGTCCAGGGCGGCGACGGCAACGACACGCTCTGGGGCGACGACTCCGCGGGTCTCGTCGACGGCGGCTCGGCCGACACCCATGCCGACAAGATCGAGGGCGGCGCCGGCTACAACGAGATCGACGGCGGCACCGGCGACGACCTGCTCTACGCGGTCGACGAGGACCAGCTCGCCGCGGCACCGCAGCCCACGCTGGTGGGCGGCTGGGCCTCCAAGGTCTGGGGCGGCGACGGCGCCGACATGATCTACGGCACCGCCGGCAAGGACAGCCTGTCCGGCGGCTTCGAGAGCGACTACATCGAGTCCGGCGCGGGCAACGACCTGCTGCTCGGCGGCCCGGCCAACGACGCCCTGCTGGCGGGCGGCGGCAACGCCACGATCTACGGCGGCCATGGCAACGACGTCATCGACGGCGGCAACGGCGTCAACTGGATCGAGGGCGGCCCCGGCGACGACCAGATCTACGCCCGCGAGGGCGCGGACACGGTCTACGGCGGCACCACGGCCCGGGGCTACGCCTTTCTGCTGGACGACCTCTCCGGCGACCGCGCCGTCATCGACCCGCTGCACGGCGGCTTCCGCTCCACGCTGGCCGAGGACAGCTGCGGCCCCGAGATCTTCTTCTACCCCGAGGTCTATGACGGCCCGCCCAAGCCCCTGGTCTTCACGCTCTTCAACGATGCGGACCGCGACGGCACGCGCGACAGCGGCGAAGGCCCGCTGCCGGCCGGCACGAACTGGAGCTACTCGCTCTACCAGGTGACGAGCGAGGGCTCGGCCCTGGTCCACGAGGGCACAGCGAGCGGCGGCACGCTGACGCTGCCCGACGCCGGCGTGCCCGACGGCACCTACCAGCTTGTCGTGATGCCCGGCGCGGGCACCGAGGGCTGGATGGCGCTGAGCTTCGATGCTCTGGGCACCGAGGTCACGCTCACCGAGGGCGTGCAGACCGGGCGTGCAGACCTGCCCTGGGTGACGGTGGACAGCCGGGGCGAAGGCGGCGCCGACATCCGCGGCCAGGTGGTCACCGTGGACAGGAAGGGCGATCCGGCCGAGGCGCCCACGCAGGGCGCGGTGGTCTTCATCGACGCCGACAAGGACGGCGCCTGGGACGCGGCCACCGAGGACTTCGTGCTCACCGACGCCACGGGCCAGTATGTCTTCGCCGACGTGCCCGCGGGCGACTACGTGATCGGCGTGGACGTCGACGGCGTGTGCGCGACGCCCTTCCCGCGCACGAAGGCGGTCGAGACTGACGGCGTCGCTGACGCCACCGTGAACTTCGCGCTGGTGCTGAACACGGCGCCCGTGGTCTCGGAGGTCGAGCTCGGCCTGACAAACAAGCAGACCCAGGCGCGCACCTGGTTGCCGGTGGACGACGGCAACGAGCAGATGAGCCCGATCGTGCCGGCCGGGCCGGTCACGCACATTGCGCTGGACCTCTGCGGCGATCTGGTCTTCGGCGACAAGGACCGGCCCGCGCCGGAGGCCTCGCTGACGGTGGACGGCCGTTCCCTGGCCCTGGCCCTGTCCAACTTCTCGGACGCGGCCGACCATACCCGCTTCGAATTCGCGATCCCCGGGGCCACCGACGGGCTGCCGACGGGCCTGTACACGCTGAACCTGAAGGCGGTGTCCGTGAAGGACGCGCAGGGCGAGGCGCTGGACGGCGAGTGGCGCTACCCGCAGGCCTATGCCTCGGGCGACGGCACGGCCGGGGGCGACTTCGTCTTCAGCTTCAAGATCGGCACGGCCGACGCCGGCACCACGGTGCGCGCCATGGCCTTCGCCGTCGAACCCGCGGGCAGCGGCGAGGCCACGGCCTACGCGCTGGCGGCCACCGCGCCGCCGTCGACGGTGACCGTGGGCGATGGCCAGGCCGTGCTGCAGGGCGCGGTGTGGATGCACGACGCACGCAGCAGCGATCTCGACCAGGGCCCCACCGAAGCCGGGCTGGCCGGACAGGCCGTCGAGGTGCGCAACGAGCGAGGCGAGTTGGTCGCCAGCCTCACCAGCGGGCCGGTGGACCTGGACGGCAACGGCAGCGTGGACGCCGGCGAGCAGGGCGGTTTCCGCGTCAGCGGCCTGCTGCCGGGCACCTACACCGTCAGCCAGGCACCGGCCGAGCCCTGGGTGCAGGCCGTGGCTCTGGCCACGACCACGGGGCCGGACCGCTGGCTCAGCGTGCTGCACAAGCCGCAGACGGCGGACTCGATGCTGTCGCTGATCGAGCGGGGCGGCGCCGGTCCGCAGGTGGTCCGGGAATGGCGTCTGGACGGCGTGATCGCGCGCGACGTGACCTGGTTCGGGGCCGACCGTGCCGTCGTCGTGGGGCAGACGGCCGCCGGCAACGAACCCGCCTTGTTCATCGTCCGGCTCCAGGACACGGGCGCCGTGACGACGACCACACTCCTGCTGCCCGCCGCGCTCGGCAAGCCCACGCTCGTGGGTGTGGACAGCGTCAACGACCAGTACCTGCTGCTGACCGCTGCCGACGGCAGCCTCCTGCGCTACGCGGTCGCGGCCAACACCTGGTCCGACCTGGGCGACCTCAGGTCGCCGGCCGGTGCATCGCTGTACCCGGTGGGTGACATCGCCGTGGTCTCGCCGCAGCAGGCCTGGCTGATCGCGAGCGATGCGCCCGTCAACCCCGCGGAGGCCGCGCAGGCCAAGCAGCAGTTCCTGGTCCGCCTGGACCCGCTGTCGGCCACGGTGCAGTCGGTGCGCGCCATCGTCAACCTGGAGCGCAGCGGACCGCTGCTGATCGGCCTCGAGGCCGATGGGGAGGGGGCGCTGACGGCGCTCGACCAGTTGGGCAACTTCGTCGCCATCGACGCGGGCACGGCCTCGGTCACCGGCACACGGGCGGTGACCGGCCTGGCCCGCAACGCCGGCAGCACCGGCGGCCTGTCGGTACAGGCCGGCCTGGACCAGACCGACACCCGGCCAGGCGACGACGGGATCACCGTCACCGTCGGCCAGGACGGCACCGTGCAGGTCGGCTTCGGTGACCAGCCCACGCGCGAGGACTGGCTGGACGGCGACGACACCATCGACGGCGGCTGCGGCACCGCGGCCGACGTGCTGCACGGCGACGACTATCTGGGCAGCGACCCGGCGTTGCAGCTGCCTTCCAACCTGATCCTGATCGGCGGCGAGGACGAGATCCGCGGCCGCGACGGCAACGACACGATCGCCGGCGGCCTGCAGGGTGACGTGCTGCGCGGTGAGGAGGGCAACGACCGCCTCTACGGTGGCGACTCCGAGCCCAACCGCATCGAAGGCGGCGCCGGCAACGACACCATCGACGGCGGCGCCGCTGGCGACCACATCCTGGGTGGCGCCGGCGACGACAGCGTGGCCGCGGGCGGCGGCGCCGACTGGGTCTTCGGCGAGGCTGGCAAGGACACGCTGGCCGGGGGCCTGGGCAACGACCTGCTCGTCGGCGGGGCCGACGACGATGCGGTGCGTGGCGACGACGGCGAAGACACGCTGGTCGTCGTCAACGGGGAGCTGGGCAGCGCCTACACCGCCACGCCCACTGGTGCGGCCGGCGGCAGCTACGACGGCGGCGGCGGCACCGACCAGCTCGTCGTCGTGCGCTCGCACGAGAGCGTCCAGGCCGACATCACGCTCACGGTGGCCGGCGTCCGGCTCGGCAGCGCGCCGGTCGAAGGCGTGCTGGGCGTGGAGTGGGCGCTGCTGGCCGGCGGCTCGGCCGGCGATACCCTCAGCGCCGCCACCTTCGGCGGCACCACGGTCATCTATGGCCACGGCGGCAACGACACCTTGACCGGGAGCGCCCAGGACGACCGCATCTACGGCGGCAGCGGCGACGACCTGGTCAAGGCCGAAGGCGGCAACGACACCGTGCAGGGCGGCACGGGCCACAACGACATCCGCGGCGGCAGCGGCAACGACCTGGTCGTGCTCGACGCGGACTCCTTCGACACCGTGCAGGAGTCGGCGGGCGGCGGGACGGCCGACTACGTGGACGCGCGTGCGTCGAATCTGGCCCACACCATGACGGTGGGCCCGGCCTCGGCCAGCGCCTCGTCGACGGGCAGCTTCGGCTTCAACCTGAACGGCGAGGTCGAGATGCTCATGCTCGGCGCGGGCAACGACCGCGTCCAAGCCGACCCGTCGCTCGCCGTCACGGCCACGGTGCTGCGCATCGTCGACTATGGCGGGACCGACGAACTTTCCTACGCCGGCTGGGCCACGGCCGTGACCGTCGACCTCGGCGCGGCCACCGCCACGGGCCTGGGGGCGGTCGGCAACTTCGAGGATGTCGTGGGTGGCGACGGCAACGACAGCCTGACCGGCAACGCCGAGGACAACACCCTGGCCGGCGGCGCCGGCAAGGACACCCTGGTCGGCGGCGACGGACAGGACAGCCTGCTCGGTGGCGAGGGACTGGACAGCCTCGTCGGCGGCGAGGGTGCCGACACGCTGATGGGCGACGTCGGCGACGACACGCTGGTGGGCGGCAATGGCAACGACCTGCTCTACGGCGAGGCCGGCAGCGACAGCCTGCTGGGCGGCGGCGGCGACGACACGCTCGACGCCGGCGCCGGCAGCAACCAGCTCAATGGTGGGGCGGGTGATGACCTGTACGCCGTCCTGGCCCACGCGCAGACCGACCTGGTGACCGAGGGCTCGCCCGCCGGCACCGACCGGCTGGACTTCGGCTACGTCTGGGACCGGGCGCTCGTCCTGGCGCTGCACACCGGCGGTGGCGGCTCACTGACCGTCAGCGATGCCGGCGCGACGATGCTCGTCACCGCCGGGCCGCTCACCGACATCGAACGCGTCGTCGGCGGCTCGCGGGGCGACCGCTTCGTCTTCGATGACGGTGCCGTCATCAACGGCATCCTCGATGGCGGGGGCGTGCCGAGCCTGGATCTCGCCGACCAGAACACGCTCGACTACTCGGCCTACACCACGCCGGTGACGGTGGATCTGAGCGGCATGCTGGACGCCAGCAGCGTCTGCCCGGCCACCGGCACGGCCGGCGTCATGGGCATGCGGCATGTGGTCGGTGGTGCCTCGAGCGATGTGCTGACCGGCGGCGGCTTCTTCGACCTCTGGCTCGAGGGCGGGGCCGGCTTCGACCTGCTGGTCGGCGCTGCTGGCGCCGACCGTCTGAGCGGCGGCGGTGATGGTGATTCCCTCACTGGTGGCGCGGGCAACGACACGCTGGACGGGGGCAGTGGCTTCGACACCCTGTCCGGTGGCGACAACGACGACGTGCTCCTGGGCGGGGCGGGCAAGGACACCCTGTACGGCGAGCAGGGCAATGACTCGCTCGACGGCGGCGACAGCAACGACTTCCTGTCGGGTGGCGGTGGCGACGACACGCTGACGGGCGGCCTCGGTGACGACACGATCAACGGCTGGGGCGGCGGCGACGTGGCCCGCTTCACCGGCCCGCGCGGCGCCTACACGGTCACCGACCTGGGCACCAGCCTGCAACTGGTCTCGGCGGCCGAGGGGACCGACAGGGTCAGCAATGTCGAGCGCTTCGAGTTCGCCGACGGCAGCTTCAGCGCCGCCGGGTTGCTCGGCGGCGGGGGCAGTGTCAACGTTGAAGCCACCGTCTACGCCTGGAAGACCCACACGCTGCTGCAAGGCACCACGGTGTCGATGGACGGTAGCGCACCCGTCGCCGCGGACGCCTACGGCGTGGCCGCGCTCGGCGTCACGGCGCCGGTCAGCGTCGACCTCAAGGCCAGCCGCAGCGCCACCGTGGCCGACCAGGCCTCCGTCACGCTGGCTGACGCCGTGTCCATTCTGAAGATGATCGCCGGCCTGCCGATGAACCCGCCGGGTCAGGCCCTGTCGCCCTACCAGTCCCTCGCCGCCGACGCTGACGGCAACGGCAGCGTCACGCTGGCCGACGCGCTGGGCGTGCTGCGCCACGCCGTCGGCCTGCCGGCGGCGGCGACGCCGGCGTGGGTCTTCGTCGACGAGGCCGACCTCGGCATGCCCGCGCGCGCCGGCACCAGCCCGGGCACCGTGCCGGCCGCGGTTTCCACTGCCGCGGCCGAGCACGTGGGTCTGGTCGGCATCCTGCGCGGGGACGTCAACGGCAGCTGGACGCCGCCTGCCGGCGCCAAGGACCTGGACGACACCGACGGCACCTACTTCCAGGACCTGGTCGCCACACTCAACGCCGATCCCGGGCCGGACGTCAGCCTGTCGCAGTGGGGGATCTACACGCCTTGAATCGCAGCCCTTCCCGGACCCGATCCCGCGACTGCCGATCCTTCAGCCCCGTACCAGCCCCGATGCCGGCGCCACGAAGCGCTCGAGCAGCGTGGCGTGGCGCTGCGGCCACTCCCGCAGCGCCCGGTCCTCGCCATCGAGCACGCCGCGCAGGAAGGCCAGCGTCAGCTCCTGCGTGGCCGCCTTTACGCGGGTGTTGAGTTCGAAGCCGCCGGTGCCGGCGCGGTCGGTGAAGATGCTGTGCGTGCCGCCCTGGAAGACCGCCAGCGCCTTGAGCGTACCGCCCATGGCCTCGAACAGCGCGATGCGGTCTTCGGCGCCGCTGTAGTAGCCGGGCAGGCGCACGGTGTCGCCGGTGGCGGTGACATGCAGCGTCGGCAGCTGCACCGAGGCTGCGATGCGCGCGGGTTCCCGTTCGCCGTGGAAGGGCGGGGCCGACAGCAGCATCGCGGCGCGCACGCGCTCGTCGCGGAAGGCGACCTCGCGGCCCCCGCGCTCGAGCCGGGCGCCGGCGGCCAGCAGGGCGGTGTTGGCGCCGTAGGAGTGGCCGGCGGCGACGATGCGTCCGGCGTCGATGCGTGCGGCGAACTCGCTGCCCAGCACCTGGTCGAGCGCAAAGCCCAGGTCCTGCACGCGCGCAATGGCCTCGGCCTCGCTGGCCGCCTCGCGCAGCCGAGCGAGCAGTTCCAGCGGATTGCCCCCGCTCCACAGTCGGCGGTCGCTGCCGACGTGCTGCAGGTGCAGGCTGGCGCACCCGTGGGCCGCCCAGTGGCGGCCGAGGTGGCTGTAGCCGCGCCGCGAGCCTCCCAGCCCGTGCGAGAACACCACCAGCGGCACCGGCGCCGTGGGCCCGGCGGCCAGCGGCAGGTACAGCAGCGCCGGCACGGGACGCTCGCGCTGGGGATCGTGCCAGTCGAGCTCGTGGATGTCGAAGCGGCCCGCATCACCCGGGGCGGCGAGCGCGCGCTGCGAGGGTGTGCCAAGCGCGGCCATGGCGGCCATGGCGGCCACGGCCCCGGCCCGGCACAGGAAGGCGCGCCTGGGCAGGGGGGCGCTGTGGGCCCGAAGGTGATGCTTGCGGTGGAGGGTCATCGTGCGCGCTTCCTTGCAGGCCAGGATGGGCAGCCCGGCGGTCTTCGTGGTCCGGCCATGGCCCGCGGTGCCCTGGGGCCCTGCCACGCTGCCTTCAGGCCACGACACCCCTCCACACGGCCACGGATAAAGCGTACACCAGCAGCGTGCAGCCTGCGGCCACGAGGTCGTCGAACAGGATGCCGAAGCCCTGGCGCCAGCCGATGGGCTCGCCGCGGCGGCCCTTGAAGGCGCGGTCGGCCCAGCCCACGGGGCCGGGCTTGACGGCGTCGAAGAATCGGAACAGCACGAAGGCCGCGGCCTGCGCGGCGAACCCGGCCGGCAGCACGACCCACAACACGAGCCAGAAGGCCACGACCTCGTCCCACACAATGGCCGGCGGGTCGGCGATGCCGAGGTCGCGCGCGGTGCGCGTGCAAGCCCACCAGCCCAGCCACGCGGCTGCGGCGATCACGAGCGCTGCCGTCGCGTCGTCGAGCCACGGGGCCATCAGCAGCCAGGCGACCCAGGCCCACAGCGTGCCCACCGTGCCCGGCGCCCAGGGTGACAGGCCGCTGCCCAGCCCCAGCGCGAGGCTGTGCGCCGGATGGCCCCAGAGGAAGCGGGCGGTGGGGCGCAGGGTGGGGGGCGGCGTGGACATGGGCGGGCGGACAGCGATTCTCCCTGCAGCGACCGGGTCGACTGCTGCAGGGCGCTGCGAAAGTCCGGACGGACCGCGCCCTGGTGCCTTGGCCGGGGTCGCGGGCCTGATTCGCGCCGGAGCGTCCGCTCCATGAGCCTTCTGGCCTGGGCAGATACCCCGCAGGTCGGCGCTGATTCAGCCCTCGCGCTCGGTGGGCAGAAAGGTCGTGCGCGCGCCGCCCGGGGCGGGCTCCACCCAGCGGGCGCGCGCTGCAGGCCGGGCGCTGCACACCGGGCCTGGGCCTTGCACCGTCACGAGCACGGCCACACCATCGTCCACGGCCAGGCCGGCGGGCAGCGTGCCGTCGGCCACCGCCGCGGCGAAGGCGGGCGCCCGGGCCGGCTCGCTGTCGTGGTGCGGGCAGAAGCTCCCTGGCAGCAGGCCCAGGCCGTCCCGGCGGCGCAGACCCTGGCCGCCGGCGTCCGACAGCGCGCACTCGAACCAGACGCTGGCCCCGGCGCTGACGCCCGCCAGCAGCAGGCCCTGGCGGGCGGCCTGCACCAGCGCCGCGCCGGCCGGCAGGCGCCGCAGGCTGTCCAGCAGCAAGGCCGTGTCCCCCCCGCCGACATAGACGAGGTCCACCTGTCGGAGCCAGTCTTCCGCTTCGCCGCGCGTCGCCGTGGATGCCAGTGCTTGGACGCTGGCGCCGCAGGATTGCAGGCGCTCACTCAGGCGCTGCAGGCGTTCCGGGCGGTCCGGCCGGGCCCAGCCCACGAAGCCCACGCGGGGGCGGGCGCGGGGCGTGAGGCTGAGGATGAAGTCGTCGAGCGCCGGATCCAGGCCGTGGGTGGCTCCACCCCCGCCCAGCGCGACCAGACGTGCGCCGGGGGGCATTGATGGAGCGCGGCCGCTGTGATGGATGCAATATTCTTTATCCATGGGCGGTCGAAAAATCGTTTGCGGTTCAGTGGAGGATTCCTCGACACTCTCGCGCCACCATGGCCTTCAAGACGTACGGGTTTTCCATGATCCGTTCGTCGCAGGCCTGTCCGGTGCCTCGAACCTGGAGACGACGCATGAAGAAATTCTTCGCATGGGCCGCGCTGGCGGCGCTGATGATGGCGCCGGGCGCGCACGCGCAACCGGCCGGCACCTTCCGTCAGGCGCACGATCTCGGCTTTGGCACGGCCTCCGACCTCGATCCGATCTCGCGCGGCCGGGTCTTCCAGGTCACCGAGAAGATCATGAGCCGGCTGGTGCGCCCCGATATGGACGGCAAGCCCAGTCCCGATCTGGCGTTGAGTTGGAGCGCGAACGCCGCAGCCACCGAGTGGACCTTCAAGCTGCGCAGCGGCGTGCGCTTCCACAACGGCAAGCCCTTCACCGCCACCGACGCCGCCTATTCGCTGCGCCGCGTGCAGGACCCGAAGCTCGATTCCCCGGCTCGCGCCGCGATCGGCATGGTCAGCCGCATCGACGTGGTGGATCCGCTGACGCTGAAGTTCACGCTCACCGGTTCCTTCGCTGACCTGCCCTTGATCCTGACCGACTACCGCTTGATGGTCATTCCGGACGGCTCAGGCGACACGATCAAGAGCACCGGCATCGGCACCGGTCCCTTCAAGCTCGAGAAGTTCGACCCGCAGGGCACGTCCGTCCTGGTGGCCAATACCGACTACTTCGACGGCGCCCCGGGCGTGGCGCGCATGGAGATCATCGGTATCCCGGACGCGCAGGCGCGCTTCCAGGCACTGTTGGGCAAGCAGATCGACATGATGCAGGGCCTGACCGCGCAGCAGAAGACGCTGCTCGACCGCATGGGCGGCTACGCGGTGCAGGAGATCCCGACGGGCAACTGGCGCGGCATCGTGCTGCGTACCGACATGAAGCCCTTTGACGATGTGCGTGTGCGCCGCGCCGTGCGCCTGGCGGTGGACCGCCGCGCGATGCTGAACCTGGCCGCCAGCGGCGCTGGCACGGTCGGCTGTGACACCCCGGTCGGCCCACGCGACATGTACCGGTGGACCGACACCTGCGCGCCCGACGTGGCGCGCGCCCGCGCGCTCCTGGCCGAGGCCGGCTTCCCGAACGGGCTGGACATGGAACTCAACGTCAGCACGATCGAGGCCGTCTGGCCGGCGATGGCCGAGGCCTTCCAGCAGCAGGTGGCAGCAGCCGGCATCCGCGTGAAGATCGTGCAGGTGCCTACCGACGGCTACTGGAACCAGGTCTGGATGAAGCGGCCCGCGACCATGACGCGCTGGAACGACCGTCCGGCCGACAGCATTCTCAACGAGGTCTACCGGGGCGGCCAGCGCTGGAACGAGAGTGGCCTGCGCGACGCGAAGTTCGACGCCCTGCTTGACGCCGCGCGCTCCGAACTCAGCTTCGACCGCCGGCGCGCGCGCTATGTCGAGGCGCAGCAGTACCTCTGGGAAAACGGCGGCACCATCGTCGGCTTCCACGTCAACCTGCTCTCGGGCGCGACGGTGCGGGTGAAGAACCTCGACGCAGTCGAGAACTTCAGCATCCGTTGGCACCGGGTCCGGGTCGACTGAGGCCCTGGCCCGGTACCGCCGCGGCTTCCCGCCTCGTTCCATCCGCCTTGTCCGGTCGCCCGCGCCCGCCGACGGCCCTGTCGCGCGCCGCGTGGCGGCCGGGCGGGTCCTGACTGCAAGCTCCCGTGCTCAAGCTCATCCTGCGCCGCCTGCTGTTCGGCCTGCTGACGGTGAGCCTCGTCTCGCTGATCATCTTCGGCGCTGTCGAGGCGCTGCCCGGCGACGCCTGCACCGCGATCCTGCAGCAGGACGCCAACGGTCAGCGGCTCGAGAACTGCCGCGTCGAGCTCGGGCTGAACCGCCCGGCCTGGACGCGTTACGGCGAGTGGGTGGGCGGTGTGCTTCGGGGCGACCTCGGCCTGTCCACGCACGGGCGCCGGCCGATCGCCGGCATCGTCGGTGACCGGCTTGCGAACTCGCTGCTGCTGGGCGCTTGCGCGCTGGCCCTGGGCCTGCCGCTGGCCTTCGGGCTGGGCGTGCTTGCGGCGCTGCAGCGCGACCGCCGCTTCGACGTCGTCGTCTCGTCGACCGCCATCGCCGCGATGACGATCCCCGAGTTCGTGTCGGCCACGGTGCTGATCCTGGTGCTCAGCGCCTGGCTGGGTTGGCTGCCGGGCATCGTCACGGTGCCGGCGGACGCCGCCTGGACGCGCTTCTTCCCGCAGATCCTGCTGCCGATGATCGTGCTGGCGATGGTGATGACGGCGCACATCCTGCGCACGGTGCGCTCGAGCATGATCGAGGTCCTGGACAGCGAGTTCGTGCGCATGGCCACGCTCAAGGGTGTGCCCTGGGGCCGGCGCGTGTGGTTCCACGTCCTGCCCAACGCGCTGCTGCCGGCCATCAACGTGGTCGCGCTCACGGTGGCCTGGCTGCTCGGCGGGGTCGTGGTCATCGAGATGGTCTTCAACTATCCCGGTCTCGGGCGCCTGACCGTCACCGCCGTTGCCGAGCGCGACCTGGCCGTCGTGCAGACGGTCGCGCTCATCGTCTCGGCCGTCTACGTGGGCATCAACCTGTTGGCCGACCTGCTGACACTGGCGGCCAACCCGCGGCTGCGCACCGCGGTGGCGAGGGTGGCATGAGGCGGCACACGCAAGCCGGCGCCACAGCGCCCGGGCCAGGGGCTCCGCGGTGAGCGCCGCAGCGGCCACCCCGGGCACGCGCACGCTCCCGCGCTGGGTGGGCGCGCTGCGCGACGTCACCGCGCGCCCCTCGGGCGCGGTCGGTCTGGCGCTCGTGCTGCTGCACCTGACGCTCGCCCTGGCCAGCCCCTGGCTCGCGACCCACGACTACAAGGCCGTCAGCACGATGCTGATGCTCACGCCGCCCGACGCCGCGCACTGGTTCGGCACCGACCACCTCGGGCGCGACGTGTTCTCGCGCACGCTGCTGGGCGGGCGCGAGGCGCTGCTCGTCACGCTCGTGGCCACGCCGCTGGCGGTGCTGTGGGGCGGCCTGCTGGGCATCTACCTCGGCCTGGTTGGCGGGCGGCTCGACGACGTGCTCATGCGCGTGGTCGACGCCTTCCTGTCTCTGCCGTGGATCCTGAAGATGCTGCTGCTCATCGTCACCTTCGGCACCGGCGTGGCGGTGCTGATCCCGACGCTGGCCTTCTTCTACGGCATCCCGGTCATCCGCATCGCGCGCGCGGCCGCGCACAACGTCGTCGCACGCGACTTCGTGCTCGCGGCGCGGGCGCGCGGGCACAGCCGGCTCGCCATCATCCGCCGCGAACTGCTGCCCAACGTGCTGGACGCCTTGATGGTCGAGGGCGCGATGCGCTGGTCCTGGATGCTGCTGGCCTTCAGCTCGCTGTCTTTCCTCGGCTTCGGCGTGTCGCCGCCGACGCCGGACTGGGGGCTGATGATCGCCGACGCGCGCAGTTACCTGCCGATCGCGCCCTGGACGGGGCTGTTCCCGATCGTTGCCCTGAGCTCGCTGATCATCGGCATCAACCTGGCCGCCGACGCGCTGGCCAAGGCCCTGGGCGTGGACCGCGCGCAGAAGGCGCCCGTGTGATGGACCCGCGCGCGGCACCCTTGCTCGAAGTCCGTGGCCTGGGCGTGGGCTTCACGGACCGGTCGGGCCGCACGCGCGAGGTCCTGCGGGAGGTCGACCTCACGGTGCAGGCTGGGCAGACGCTCGGCCTGGTCGGCGAGAGCGGCTCGGGCAAGAGCACGCTCGCGCTCGCGGCCATGGCCTACCTCAAGCCCGGGCTGCGGCGCACCGCCGGCAGCGTCCGACTCGAAGGGCAGGACCTGTTCGCGCTGCCCGATTCAGCGCTGCAGCGCCTGCGCGGCGGTGTCATCGGCCTCGTGCCGCAGAACGCAGGGCAGGCGCTGACGCCGACCTCGCGCGTGGGGCGGCAGGTCGAGGAGTCGTTGCGTCTGCACACGGCGCTCGGCCCCGACGCGCGCCGAGCCCGCGTGCTCGAACTTCTGGAGCAGGTGCGCCTGCCGGAGCCCGCGGTGCTGGCCCGGCGCTACCCGCACGAGCTCTCCGGCGGCCAGCAGCAGCGCGTGGCCATCGCCATGGCGCTGGCCGGCTCGCCGCGCCTGCTGCTGCTCGACGAGCCGACCACCGGGCTGGACGTCACGACGCAGGCGCATGTGCTCGAACTGTTGCGCGACATCGGGCGTCAGACCGGTACGGCCATGGTCTACGTCAGCCACGACCTGGGCGCGATCGCCCGCGTGTGCGAGCGCGTGAACGTGCTCTATGCCGGCGAGGTCGTGCTCGAGGGTCCGGTGCGCGAGGTGCTGCGGCGTCCGGCCCACCCTTATCCGCAAGGACTCCTCGCCTCCATTCCGCGCCTGGCCAAGGCGGCCTTGCCGCAGGCCTTGCCCGGGCGTCCGCCGGCCCCGGGTGATGGGGGCGCCGGTTGCGCCTTCGCGCCCCGGTGCGCGCTCGCGCAGGATCGCTGCCGCGAGGAGCGACCCGTGTTGCGGCCGCTGGGCGAGGCGGGTGCGTCGCGATGCCACCTCGCCGAGCAGGCCGTCACGCTGAGCCTGCGCCCGCTGGACGGTGCGCATGCTGCTGCGGCAGTGGCCGTCCCGACGCAGGCTTCGGCGGCGGTGCTGCAGTTGGAGGGTCTGGGCCTGCGCTACGCGCGACCGACGCTGCTGGACCAGGTGCTCGGCCGCGAGCCAGCGGCGCCGCTGACCGTCGACGACGTGCATCTCGAGGTGGACCGGGGTGAGACCGTGGCCCTCGTCGGCGAGTCTGGCAGCGGCAAGTCCAGCATCCTGAAGGCCGTGGCCGGCTTGCTCCTGCCGGTGCGCGGGCACATGCGCTTCGGCGACGGCGAGGAGTTGCCAGGTGGCACCGACCGCCGCAGCCCGGCGCAGCTGCGCCGTGTCCAGCTCATCTTCCAGAACCCCGACGACAGCCTGAACCCGCGCCACACCGTGGCCACGCTGCTGGCGCAGCCGCTGCAGCTGTACTTCGGGCTGCGGGGCGAGGCGCTGCGCGAGCGCAGCGTGCAGTGGCTGGAGCGCGTGCGCCTGGGAGCCCACTACCTCGACCGGCTGCCCGGGCAGATGTCCGGCGGCGAGAAGCAGCGCGTGGCCATCGCGCGCGCCTTCGCCGCCGAGCCCGACCTGGTGCTGTGCGACGAGGTCACCTCGGCGCTGGACGTCTCGGTGCAGGCGGCGGTGCTGGAGCTGCTGCAGACCTTGGAGCGCGAGCGCGGCACGGCCACGCTCGTCGTCTCGCACGACCTCGCGGTCGTGCGCGCGCTTGCCGACCGGGTGGCCGTGCTCTACCAGGGCCGCCTGTGCGAGGTCGGGCCGGCAGCGGCGGTCTACGCCGCGCCCTCGCACCCCTACACCGAGGTCCTGCTCGGCGCGGTGCTGGAGCCCGACCCCGACCACGTCCCCACCCTGCTGGCGCACGACATCACCGAGTCCGCGCCGCCGGCCCGGGGCTGCCCCTTCCAGCGCCGCTGCCCGAAGCGCCTGGGCGCGGTGTGCGACGAGCAGGCGCCGCCCTGGCAGTCCACCGCCACACCTGGGCACCGCATCCGCTGCCACATCCCCGCCGCGGCGCTGGCCGCCGCGGCACACCCCACGGACTCGGCGCTGGCCGCCGCGGCGCGCCACACGGCATCGGCGCGGGCCGCGCCCGTACGCCCCGTTCCGGAGACCCCAGGTGCTTGAATCCAGCGATCCGCGCGTGCCCGCGCCCGTGCTCGAGCGCTTCGGCACCGAGGTCATGGCCGCCATCGGCTGCAGCCGGGGGATCGCGCTCGAGATCGCGCAGCACCTGGTCGATGCCGACCTGTGCGGCGTCTACTCGCACGGCGTGTTCCGCCTGGACTGGTACGCCGAGCGCGCGCAGGCCGGCCGCTTCGACCCGGCGGGCGAGCCGCGCCTCGTCAGTGCCGAGGGCGGCGGGGCGCTGGTGGACGGCGGCAACGGCCTGGGCATGCCGGCCTTCAGGCTGGCCACCGATGCCGCCATCGAGCGCGCCCGGCGCGACGGCGTGGCTGCCGTCGGCGTGGCCAACGTCGACCACACGGGCCGGCTCGGCGCCTTCGTACAGCGCGGCGCCGAGGCCGGCTGCCTGAGCATCCTGTTCGGCGGCGGCTCGCGCCGCGACTGGCGCCAGGTCGTGCCGCACGGGGGCGCGCGCGCCGTGCTGCCGACCAACCCGTACGCTTTCGGCATCCCGGGGGGCGAGCGCGGGCCGGTGGTGATCGACTTCGCCACGTCCACCGCCTCCGGCGGCAAGATCTACGCCGCTCGCCTGGCCGGGCGGCCGCTGGCCGAGGGCCTGTGCGTGGACGCCCAGGGCCGGCCCACGACCGACCCCGAGGACTACTTCAAGGGCGGCGCGCTGCTGCCCATGGCGGGCCCGAAGGGCTACGGCCTGGCGTTGGTGGCCGAGCTGCTGGGCGAGGCCATCCTCGGCCAGGCGATGGACGGCATGAACTGGATCGCGATCGCCGTCGACCTGGCGCGCTTCCGCGCCCCGACGGCCTACCGCGCCGCGGCCGAAGCCTGCCTGCAGGAGCTGCGCGACTGCCCGCCGGCGCCGGGCTTCGATCGCGTGGAGGTCCCGGGCGAGCGCGAGGCCGAACTGCGGCGCGAGCGCCTGGCGCACGGCATCCCGCTGCCGCCCGAGACCTTGGGCGCGCTCTGCCGCCTGGGCCGGCGCCTGCGCGTCGACGCCCGGGCGCTCGAGGCGCTCGAGTCCTGCGCTGCGGCGCAGCCCGCATGAACGAGTTCCGGAGACAGCCATGAACCCCAGCGCGCGCGAAGTCGTGCTGATCGACGGCGGCACGGGCATGGAGCTGCTGCGCCGCTCGTCGAACAAGTCGCCGACCCACTGGTCGGCCGAGTACCTCGTGACCGAGCCCGAGCTCGTGCGCCAGGTGCACCTGGACTACATCGAGGCCGGCGCCAAGGCGATCACCATCAACGCCTACTCGGCGACCTTCACCCGCATGTCCTTGGTGGACGCCGCCCACCGCGTGCCCCAGCTGCAGCGCCTGGCCTGCGAGCTCGCGCTGGCGGCGCGCGACGCCGCCGGGGCTCGCGGGGCGGACGTGCGCATCGCCGGCTGCATCCCGCCGCTGAACGGCACCTACCGACCGGACCGCGTGCGCGACCACGCGACCAACGCCGACGAGTACGCGCGCCTGGCCGAGTTGCAGGCGCCGCACGTGGACTTCTTCCTCTGCGAGACGATGTCCACGGCGGGGGAGGCGCATGCCGCGGCGGCGGCCGTGGCCGCCTTCGGCAAGCCGGTGTGGGTGGCCTACACGCTGCAGGACCGCGGCCCGCTGCTGCGCTCGGGCGAGGCTGTCGGGCCGGCCGTCGCCGCGCTCGCCGGGCTGCCGGTGCAGGCGGTGCTGGCCAACTGCTGCCCGCCCGAATCCATCAGCCAGGCCCTGCCCGCCCTGCTGGGCACGGGGCTGCCCACCGGCGGCTACGCCAACGGCTTCGTCGAGATCCCGCAGACCTTCCTGCCCGGGCGCACGCGCGAGCAGCTGAGCTCGCGCGAAGACCTGGACCCCGCGGCCTACGCGCGCTGCGCCCTGGGCTGGGCCGAGGCCGGCGCGCGTATCGTCGGCGGTTGCTGCGAGGTCGGCCCGGCGCACATCGCACTG
This sequence comes from uncultured beta proteobacterium, assembly GCA_903876715.1. GTDB lineage: Bacteria > Pseudomonadota > Gammaproteobacteria > Burkholderiales > Burkholderiaceae_C > Rubrivivax. Next base: position 3,361 of record CAIRBF010000121.1, on the reverse strand, counting down.
CTGCGCGATCGCCTGCTCGAGTCGGGATTCCGCATCACCGCCCAGCCCTGAGAGGCGGGATGGAGGCGACGCGCGCCCTGTGCCGCAGGACGAGCGTCTACCATCGAGGGCGTGGCGCTCCCGCCGGGCAGCGCACTTTGCAGGACCCATGCCGAGCAAGCGAGCCAACCGACTGCCCCTGACGGCGCTGCGCACCTTCGAGGCCGCGGCGCGCCTGGCGAGCTTCAAGGACGCGGCCGAGGAGCTGGGCGTCAGCGCCACGACCGTCAGCAACCAGATCCGCGCCCTCGAGCGCCAATGGGGCAGCGTACTGTTCGTGCGCATGACGCGCCAAGTGGTGCTGACCGAGTTCGGCCAGTCGCTGGCGCGGGTGGTGCGCCAGTCCTTCGACGCGATCGCGCAGGAGGTGGAGTTCCACGTCACGACCCGGCGTGTCGCGGTGTCGGTGGCCGTGGGCTCGATCTTCGGCGCGCGCTGGCTGATGCCGCGCCTGGCGCGCCTGCGGCGCGAACTGCCGCACCTGGACCTGACGCTCAAGCGCGGCCGGCGCGTGACGAGTCCGCTGGACATGCCCGCGGCGGTCGTCGTCGATTGGGGCGTGGGCGACTGGCCCGGGCTCGAGAGCGAGCCGCTGATGCGCATCGACTACGCCCCGGTGATCGCGCCCGCGCTCCTGCAGTCGGCCGGCCCGCTGCGCACGCCGCGCGACCTGTCCCGCCACACCGCGCTGCACCAGCAGGACCGCTCGGAGTGGCGCGCCTGGCTCGACCTCGCTGGTGAACCCGGGCTGCTGTTCGCCGAGGAGATGATCATCGAGGACTCCAACGTCGCCACCGAGGCGGCCCTGCTGGGCCAGGGCGTGGCGCTCGGGATCTTTCCCTTCGTCCAGGAAGATGTCGACGCGGGCCGGCTGGTACAGCCCTTCGACCGACACCTGGAGCCGGTCAAGCTCTACCACTTGCTGACCCGCCCCGGCGCCCGCCAGCGGCCCGAGATCGCCGCCGTGTGCGACTGGCTGCGGCGCGAGGCCGTGGCCTATGCCGTGGAGTGGCCGCGCACGCGGCCGTGAGCACATCGGTTCCTGACGGCCGGCGCCCTGGGGGCCACATCGGCACGCGGCATGGGAAGATCCCGTGTCGACGATGAGCAGGGAGTGCCGATGCTGATCAACTGCGTGGCCTACCAGGACGGCCGCAAGCTGGCCGATATTCCGGTCGCGGACATCGACCAGTGGCTGGACCGGCCCGACTGCTTCGTCTGGGTGGCCCTTCGTGACGCGAGCGACGACGAGCTGCGCCAGATGCAGCAGGAGTTCGGCCTGCACGACCTGGCGGTCGAGGACGCCCGCCACGGCCACCAGCGGCCCAAGGTCGAGGAGTACGGCGACACGCTGTTCGTCGTGATGAAACTGCCTGAAACGCGCGAGGGCGAGCTGGACAACGGCGAGGTGGCCATCTTCGCCGGCCGCAACTTCGTGCTTTCGGTGCGCAACCGCAGCCGGCAGGGCTTCCTGGGCGTGCGCGAGCGCTGCGAGCGCGAGCCCGAGCATCTGCGGCAGGGCGCGGGCTTCGTGCTCTACGCGCTGATGGACGCGGTCGTCGACCGCTACTTCCCCATCCTGGACGCCCTGGAAACCGACCTCGAGGAGATCGAGAGCCGGATCTTCGACCGCGGCGCGGCCCGCTCGAACATCCAGCGCCTGTACGAGCTGAAGCGCCGGGTCACGGTGCTGCGGCACGCGGCAGCGCCGCTGCTGGAGGTGGCCGGCAAGCTGCACGGCGGGCGCGTGCCGGCGGTGTGCGCGCGCAGCCAGGAGTACTTCCGCGACGTGCACGACCACCTGGCGCGCATCAATGGCGCCATCGAGGGCATCCGCGACACCATCGCCACCGCCATCCAGGTCAACCTGTCGATGGTGGCCATCGAGGAGTCGGAGACGACCAAGCGCCTGGCCGCCTGGGCGGCCATCTTCGCCGTGTCGACTGCGCTGGCGGGCATCTGGGGCATGAACTTCGAGCACATGCCCGAGCTGAAATGGGAGGGCGGCTACCCGATGGCCCTGGGGCTCATCGCCAGCGCCGGCGGCATCCTGTTCTGGCGCTTCCGGCGCGCGGGTTGGTTGTAGGGGCCCCCACGGCCCTGCTGTCACCGGCCCGCACTCCACGGGGGGAGGTTACGGGACCCGGGGCGGCCTGGCGTGTTCTTGTGACCGGAACGAAGACGCGCGACCGGACTCCGGGTTGCTGCTGCGTGTCGGTCGGTGGCGGACCTCAGCCCCGCCCCAACGGCGGCCCGGTGAAGGGCTTGGCCCAGGGGCCGATGGCGGCCATGTCGAACTCCACCAGCATCGCCGGCGCCGGGTCGGCCGCGGCGTCCGCCAGCTGCGCCGGCAGGCCGGCCAGCGTGCTCACGCGCCGGAAGCCCAGGCCCATGGCCGCGGCCAGGGCCTCGAAGCGCGGGGTGTGCAGGTCGGCGTAGTGGCGGCGACCGCCGTAGTCGGCGTCCTGCAGGTTGCGCAGGATGCCGTAGCCGCCGTCGTTCATCACCAGCAGCACGAGGCGGGTGCGCTCCTGCACGGCGGTGGCGAGCTCGCCCAGGTTCAGCGCCAGCCCGCCGTCGCCCACCAGCGCCCAGGTGCGGCGCTGCGGTGTGGCGACTGCGGCGCCGATGGCCATCGCCAGGCCCTGGCCGATGCCGCCGCCGGTGGCGTGCACGCCGCGCCGCACGTCGGGCAGGCGCAGCAGGCGGTTGCCCCAGGTGGCGTTGGCGATCGTGACGTCGCGCACCCAGTTGAAGTCGGCCCCCGCGGCCTGCTGCACCGCGTCGGCCACCGCGTCGTAGGGGCTGACGTTGGCGCGCAGCGCAGTCTCGGCGGCGGCGCGCGCGGCGTCGGCGTCGGCGTGCAGCGCGGGGTCGAAGCGCACGCCCTGGGCCTCGAGCCTGTCGGCCAGCAGGCGCAGCGCCAGGCGCGCGTCGCCGCAGACGAAGCCGTCGCTGACATAGGCGCGGTTCCAGGCGCGCGGGTCCACGTCCACCTGCCACAGTGGGCGCGGCAGCTTGAGCTGGTGCGTCAGCGTCTCGGGCACGCGCAGGCGCGAGCCGGCCACGAGGAGGGTGTCGCAGCTGCCGAAGAAGCGCTCGACGGCAGGCTGCGAGTTGAAGGCGCCGAGCGATCCGGGCGTGCCCTCGGGCACGACGCCGCGTCCCTGCAGCGTGGTCACGACGGCCACGCCCAGCGCCATCAGGCGCTGCACCTCGGCGCGGGCGTCGCGGGCGCCGCCGCCGAGCCACAGCACCGGACGGCGTGCCGCGCAGAGCGCGGCGGCGAGGCGGTCGATCGCGCCCGCCTCGGGCGCCGCGG
>CAIRBF010000120.1 GCA_903876715.1 uncultured beta proteobacterium | reverse complement strand
GACCCGGCGCTGCCCGGCCTCGCCCCGAGCGACCGGGCTGCGCTGTACGACGACATCAACCGCGTCATCGCGAGGCTGCACGGGCTGGACGCGCAGGTGCTCGGCCTCGGGGACTTCGGGCGGCCCGGGCACTACCTGGAGCGGCAGGTCGCGCGCTGGACGCGGCAGTACCGCGCCAGCGAGACCGGCGTCATCGACGCGATGGACCGGCTGATCGACTGGCTGCCCGCCCGCTTGCCGCCCGAGCCGGCGCCCGCCGTGGTGCACGGCGACCTGCGCGTGGACAACATGATCGTCCATCCCACCGAGCCGCGCGTGCTGGCCCTCATCGACTGGGAACTGGCCACGATCGGCGACCCCCTGGCCGACCTGGCCTACCACGTGCTGGGCTGGGAGCTGGGCGCCGACGATTTCCGCGGCATGGCCGGGCAGCCCCTGCGCGAACTCGGTATTCCGGACGCCCCGGACTACGTGGCCCGGTACGCGCAGCGGCGCGGCCTGCCCGCGCCGTCGGCTCGGGACTGGGGTGTCTACATCGTCTACAGCCTGTTCCGGCTCGCCGCCATCCTGCAGGGCATCGCCCGGCGTGCCCTGGACGGCAGCGCGAGCGACCCGCAGGCCGCGCTGACCGGGGCGCGTGCCGCCCGCATCGCCGACATCGGCTGGGCGCGGGCGCGTGCCCTGGACGCCGGCTGAGCGCCCGGCGCCGACCGGCCCACCCTCGAGGATCCTGACCATGCCTTTCGAACCTTCGGCCCGCGTCCGTGCGCTGCAGCAGCAACTGCACGATTTCATGGAGACGCACATCTACCCGAACGAGACGCGCTTCTTCCAGGAGGCCGAGCAGCACGGTCCCTGGGCCGTGCTGCCGCTCGTCGAGGAACTCAAGCCCAAGGCGCGCGCGCTGGGCCTGTGGAACCTGTTCCTGCCGGAGTCGGAACACGGCGCAGGCCTTTGCAACCTGGACTACGCGCCGCTGTGCGAGATCATGGGCCGCTCGCTGCTGGCGCCCGAGGTGTTCAACTGCTCCGCGCCGGACACCGGCAACATGGAAGTCCTGGCGCGCTACGGCACCCCCGAGCAGCAGCAGCAGTGGCTGGTGCCGCTGCTGGCCGGGGAGGTCCGCTCGTGCTTCGCGATGACCGAGCCGCAGGTGGCCTCCAGCGACGCCACCAACATCGAGAGCTCGATCGTGCGGGACGGTGACCACTACGTGATCAACGGGCACAAGTGGTACACGACGAACGCCACCCACCCGCGCTGCCGCATCGCGATCTTCATGGGCAAGTCCGACCCCGCGAACCCGGACCGCCACCGGCAGCAATCGATGATCCTGGTGCCGATGGACACGCCGGGAGTACGGGTGCTCAGGCCGCTGCCGGTGTTCGGCTTCTACGGCGTGCCCGACCGCGCCTCGGAGGTCGTGTTCGAGAACGTGCGGGTGCCGGCCTCCCACATGCTGCTCGGCGAGGGCCGCGGTTTTGAGATCGCGCAGGGGCGCCTGGGCCCGGGCCGCATCCACCATTGCATGCGCCTGATCGGCCTGGCCGAGCGCGCGCTGGAGCGCATGTGCCGCCG
>CAIRBF010000119.1 GCA_903876715.1 uncultured beta proteobacterium | reverse complement strand
GATCCAGATCAAGATGGCCCAGGGCGCCAAGCCCGGCGAGGGCGGGCAGCTGCCCGGCGGCAAGGTCAGCGAATACATCGGCTTCCTGCGCTACAGCGTGCCGGGCGTGGGCCTGATCAGCCCGCCGCCGCACCATGACATCTACTCGATCGAGGATCTGGCCCAGCTCATCCACGACCTGAAGAACGCGAACCCGCGCGCCAGCGTCAGTGTTAAGCTCGTCAGCGAGGTCGGCGTGGGCACCATCGCCGCGGGCGTGGCCAAGTGCAAGTCCGACCACGTGGTCATCGCCGGGCACGACGGTGGTACCGGCGCCTCGCCCTGGTCCAGCATCAAGCACGCCGGCACGCCCTGGGAGCTCGGGCTGGCCGAGACGCAGCAGACCCTGGTGCTCAACCGCCTGCGCAGCCGCATCCGCGTGCAGGCCGACGGGCAGATGAAGACCGGCCGCGACGTCGTCATCGGCGCCTTGCTCGGGGCCGACGAGTTCGGCTTCGCCACCGCGCCGCTGGTGGTCGAAGGCTGCATCATGATGCGCAAGTGCCACCTCAACACCTGCCCGGTGGGGGTGGCCACGCAAGACCCGGTGCTGCGCGCGAAGTTCGCCGGCAGGCCCGAGCACGTCGTCAACTACTTCTTCTTCGTCGCCGAGGAAGCCCGCAGCATCATGGCGCAGCTGGGCATCCGCCGCTTCGACGATCTGATCGGCCGTGCCGACCTGCTCGACACGCGCAAGGGCATCGAGCACTGGAAGGCGCGTGGCCTGGACTTCAGCCGCATCTTCCACCTGCCCGCCGTCGGTGCCGACGTGCCGCGGCGTCAGGTCGAAAACCAGGACCACGGCCTGGAGCGTGCGCTGGACGTCAAGCTCATCGAGCGCTGCCGCCCTGCGATCGAGCGTGGCGAGAAGGTGCACTTCATGGAGGAGGCGCGCAACGTCAACCGCTCCGTCGGCGCCATGCTGTCGGGCGAGTTGGTGCGGCACCGCCCCGAGGGCCTGCCCGACAACACCGTCCACATCCAGCTCGAGGGCACCGGCGGGCAGAGCTTCGGCGCCTTCCTGGCCGCAGGCATCACGATGTACCTGATCGGTGATGCCAACGACTACACCGGCAAGGGCATGTCGGGTGGCCGTGTCGTCGTGCGCCCGAGCATCGAGTTCCGCGGCGACGCCACGCGCAACACCATCATCGGCAACACAGCCCTGTACGGCGCCACCCGCGGCGAAGCCTACTTCCGTGGCGTCGCCGGCGAGCGCTTCGCAGTGCGGCTGTCGGGTGCCATCGCGGTGGTCGAGGGCACGGGCGATCACGGCTGCGAGTACATGACCGGCGGCACCGTGGCCGTGCTCGGCCGCACTGGCCGCAACTTCGCCGCCGGCATGAGCGGCGGTGTCGCCTACGTCTACGACGAGGACGGCAGTTTCGCCACGCGCTGCAACACCAGCATGGTGGCGCTGGAGAAGGTGCTGCCGGCCGACGAGCAGGCCGCCGCCGGCAGCAGCCTGGCGTGGCACCGGGGCCAGGCAGACGAGGCCCAGCTGCGCCGGCTGATCGAGGACCACCACAAATGGACCGGCTCGCTGCGCGCGCGCGAGATCCTCGACCAGTGGCCGCAGGCGCGCGCGAAGTTCGTCAAGGTCTTCCCCCACGAGTACAAGCGCGCGCTCGCCGAGGGGGCCGCCAAGGCGGCGCAGGCGACCGCCAAGGCGCAGGCCCAGCCTGCTGCCGTGCCCGCCAAGTAAGTCGCCGCCAGCGCACCCCGCGACCCCGCCCACAGACCCGCCCCACGCACCGCGCAGGACACACCACCATGGGAAAGATCACCGGCTTCCTCGAACACGAGCGTCTTGAAGAGGGCTACGAGCCCGTGCCCAAGCGCCTGAAGACCTGGAAGGAATTCGTCATCGGCCTGTCCGAGGAGCAGTCCAAGGTCCAGAGTGCGCGCTGCATGGACTGCGGCACGCCGTTCTGCAACAGCGGCTGCCCCGTCAACAACATCATCCCGGACTTCAACGACCTCGTCTTCCGCGGTGACTGGCACAACGCCATCGACGTGCTGCACTCGACGAACAATTTCCCGGAGTTCACAGGTCGCGTCTGCCCGGCGCCCTGTGAAGCGGCCTGCACACTCAACGTCAATGACGACCCGGTGGGCATCAAGTCGATCGAGCACGCCATCATCGACCGCGCCTGGAACGAGGGCTGGGTGCTGCCGCAGCCGCCCAAGGCCAGGACCGGACGCAAGATCGCTGTCGTCGGCAGCGGTCCGGCAGGCCTGGCTGCGGCGCAGCAACTCGCACGCGCCGGCCACGAGGTCACCGTGTTCGAGAAAAACAGCCGCATCGGCGGCCTGCTGCGCTACGGCATCCCCGACTTCAAGATGGAGAAGTCGCACATCGACCGCCGCGTGGAGCAGATGCAGGCGGAGGGCGTGAGCTTCCGCACCGGCGTGCTGGTGGGTGCGATGCCCCAGGACGGCCCGGGCGCCAAGGTGACGAACGACGCACAGACCGTGATCTCGGCCGATGAGCTGAAGGCGCAATTCGACGCCGTGCTGCTGACCGGCGGCTCCGAGATCTCGCGCGACCTGCCGGTGCCGGGCCGCGAACTCGACGGTGTGCACTTCGCGATGGAGTTCCTGCCGCAGCAGAACAAGGTCGTCGCGGGCGACCCCCTGTCCGGGCAGATCCGCGCCGACGGCAAGCACGTCATCGTGATCGGTGGCGGCGACACCGGCAGCGACTGCGTGGGCACGAGCAACCGCCATGGCGCGGCCAGTGTGACGCAGTTCGAGCTGATGCCGATGCCGCCGCAGCACGAGGACAAGCCGCTGACCTGGCCCTACTGGCCCACCAAGCTGCGCACCTCCTCCAGCCACGAGGAGGGCTGCCAGCGCGAGTTCGCCATCGCCACCAAGGAGTTCGTCGGCGACGGCGGGCGCGTGAAGGCGCTGAAGACCGTCCACGTCGAGTGGAAGGGCGGCAAGATGGTCGAAGTACCCGGCACCGAGAAGGAAGTTGCAGCCGACCTGGTGCTGCTGGCCATGGGCTTCGTGGCCCCGGTGGGCAGCGTGCTCGAGGCCTTCGGTGTAGATCGCGATGTACGCGGCAACGCGAAGGCCGGGACCGACATCACCGGCGGCTACCGCACCAACATCGACAAGGTCTTTGCCGCCGGCGACATGCGCCGCGGCCAGAGCCTGGTGGTATGGGCCATCCGCGAAGGCCGGCAAGCCGCGCGCGCCATCGACGAGTTCCTGATGGGGACGAGCGCGCTGCCGCGTTGAGGCCGGCAGGGGCGACAAGCCCCTGCGGCGCCACGTCGCCGGCCAGGTATCGGGACCGGTGGGACAATCCGCTTCCCCCGCCACTCCGAGCCCGCGCCACCCGCGCGGCTGCGCCGCGTGAGCACCGACGCCCTGATCGAGGTCGACCGCGTCAGTTTCGGCTATGACGCGAGCCGAAGAATCCTCAACGACCTCTCCTTGCGCTTTGCGCGCGGCAAGGTGACGGCATTGCTCGGCGGCTCGGGGTGCGGCAAGACGACGCTGCTGCGCCTGATCGGCGGCAGCACCGTCCCGGACGCCGGCCAGGTGCGCTTCGACGGCGAGGTCGTGCTCGGCACCGACAAGGCGCGCATGTACCGGCTGCGTCGGCGCATGGGCATGCTGTTCCAGTTCGGTGCGCTGTTCACCGACCTGACGGTCTTCGACAACGTGGCCTTCCCGCTGCGCGAGCACACCGACCTGCCCGAGCCGCTGGTCCGCGACATCGTGCTGATGAAGCTCAACGCGGTGGGCCTGCGCGGCGCGGCGGCACTGCGCATCTCCGAGGTTTCCGGCGGCATG
>CAIRBF010000118.1 GCA_903876715.1 uncultured beta proteobacterium | reverse complement strand
GCTTCGTCAAGGTCGGCTCGGAAGAGGCGCCCTGGAGCACCGGCAAGGACTTCGAGGGTGGCAATATGGGCCACCGCCCGGGCGTCAAGGGCGGCTACTTCCCGGTGCCTCCGGTCGACAGCTTCCAGGACATGCGCTCGGAGATGTGCCTGATCCTGGAGCAACTCGGCATCCCCGTCGAAGTGCATCACCACGAGGTTGCGGCCCCCGGCCAGAACGAGCTCGGCACCAAGTTCAGCACGCTGGTGCAGCGCGCCGACTGGCTGCAACTGCAGAAGTACGTCATCCACAACGTGGCCCACAGCTACGGCAAGACGGCGACCTTCATGCCCAAGCCCATCGTCGGCGACAACGGCAGCGGCATGCACGTGCACCAGTCGATCTGGAAGGACGGCAAGAACCTCTTCGCCGGTGACGGCTACGCCGGCCTGAGCGAGTTCGCGCTGTACTACATCGGCGGCATCATCAAGCACGCTCGCGCGCTGAACGCGATCACGAACCCGGGCACCAACAGCTACAAGCGTCTGGTGCCGGGCTTCGAGGCGCCGGTGAAGCTGGCCTATTCGTCGCGCAACCGCTCGGCGTCGATCCGTATCCCCTTCGTGGCCAACCCGAAGGGCCGCCGCATCGAGGCCCGCTTCCCTGATCCCCTGTGCAACCCCTACCTGGGCTTTGCGGCGCTGATGATGGCCGGTCTCGACGGGGTCGAGAACAAGATCCATCCGGGCGAGGCCGCGACCAAGGACCTGTATCACCTTCCGCCGGAAGAAGACGCGAAGGTCCCCACCGTCTGCCACAGCCTGGACCAGGCGCTTGACTACCTGGACAAGGGCCGCGCCTTCCTGACCAAGGGTGGTGTGTTCACCGACAGCTACATCGACGCCTACATCGAGCTGAAGATGCAGGAGGTCACGCGCTTCCGCATGACCACCCACCCGCTCGAGTTCGACATGTACTACAGCCTGTGATCCGTCCCGGGCTGACAGCTGGGCAAGGGGGGCGGTCGCAAGGCTGCCCCCTTTTTCCTTCGGGCGCGCTTGCGGTTGCGCGCCGCGACCCCGCGGGGCGGAGTGCCCAGTGTTGTCTGGGCGTGGCGGCTGCGGCTGCGGTCCTGGTGCTTGCTCCGCAGGCCATCTGGGCCCAGGCTGCTGATACTCGTCCGGTTTACCGTTGCCCGGGCCCCCCCGTGCTCTACACCGATTCCCTCACGCCTGAGGCCGCCCGTGCCCGGCAGTGCCAGGTGATCCATACCCCGGCGCTCACGGTGGGCGCGGGAGCGCCTCGTTCGCCAGCCTCGGCTGCGGCGCCCTCGGCCGGTCCGCCGACGGCAGGGCAGGGTGGAGCCACGGTGGCCCCGCGCGGTGAGACCCGTGTCGACCCAGCGGTGCAGCGCAGCCGCGACGCGCAGGCGCGCCGTATCCTGGAGGGCGAACTGCGCCGCGAGGAGGCCCGGCTCGAGGCCTTGCGGCGCGAATTCGCCGGCGGAGAGCCTGAGCGCCGGGGCGACGAGCGAAATTACGCGCGCTACCTGCAGCGTGTCGAGGAACTGCGCGCGGCGATCGCGCGCGCCGAGGCCGACGTGGCGGCGATCCGCCGCGAACTCGCGAGGCTGCCGCCATGACGACCGACGTCCTGAACACACCTCTGGGGGCGCTGGACCTGCTGGCCACCATGGTGGCGGTCGTGCGGCCGTCCGGGGAGTGCCTGTTTGCCAACGCCAAGCTCGAGGACACCATGGGCGTGTCGCGGCGCACGCTGTTGCGTGGCAATGTCCTTGAATGGCTGAGTGAGGTCGACACGATGCGCGCGACGCTTGCTGCAGCGGCCTCCAACATCGTGGCCACCGGTCGCTTCGAGGGGCAGATGCGGCGCAGCGCGCTGGGCGGCACCGATACCCTGCCGGTGCATGTGATCGTGACCCAGACCGATCGCTTCGACCGGCTTGTCGTCGAATTCGTCGAGATCGAGCAACAGTCCCGCATCGACCGCGAGGAGCGCTCGATCGGGTTGGCCCAGGCCAACAAGGAGCTGCTGCGCAACCTTGCACACGAGATCAAGAACCCGTTGGGCGGCATCCGCGGCGCGGCGCAGCTGCTGGCGATGGAGATCAGCTCGCCGGAGCTGGCCGAGTACACGAGCGTCATCATCCACGAGGCCGATCGCCTGCAGTCGCTGGTGGACCGACTGCTTGCGCCGCACCGGCGTCCGCGCATGGTCGGCGACGTGAACATCCACGAAGTATGCGAGCGGGTGCGTGCCGTGGTGCAGGCCGAGTTCCCGCGCGGCCTGCAGATCGTGCGCGACTACGACACCTCGATCCCCGAGTTCCGCGCCGACCGTGAGCAGCTCATCCAGGCGCTGCTGAACGTCGTGCACAACGCGGCACAGGCCTTGTCGACGCGCATCGCCGCGGGTGATGCCCGCATCGTGCTGCGCACGCGCGTGGCGCGCCAGGTCACGATCGGCAAGCAGCGCTTTCGACTGGCACTGGAATTGCATGTTCAGGACAACGGTCCGGGCGTGCCGGAGGAGATCCTTGACCGCATCTTTCACCCCCTGGTGTCGGGGCGGGAGGGCGGTTCGGGATTGGGGCTGACCTTGGCGCAGACCTTCGTGCAGCAGCACCAGGGCACGATCGCCTGTGACAGCGAGCCCGGCCGGACGGTCTTCATGATCACGATTCCATTGCCATGACCGGCTACGCGGAGGGCGCAGGCGCATGAAACCCATCTGGATCGTCGACGACGACCACTCGATCCGCTTCGTGCTGGAGAGAGCGCTGGCACGCGAGCAACTGGCCGTGCGCAGCTTCTCCACCAGTCGCGATGTGCTGGCCGCGCTGGACGAGCGCGACGAGCCGCAGGTGCTCGTGAGTGACATTCGCATGCCGGGCGGCTCGGGGATCGAGTTGCTGTCCAGGATCAAGGCACGCCTGCCTGGGCTGCCGGTGATCGTGATGACCGCCTACTCCGACATCGACAGCGCGGTCTCGGCTTTCCAGGGCGGGGCATTCGAGTACCTGCCCAAGCCCTTCGATGTGCCCAAGGCGGTGGAATTGATCCGCCGTGCGGTCGACGAGAGCCTGCGCGAGGAGGTGGCCGAGATTGGTGCCTCGCCCATGCCTGAGATGCTGGGCCAGGCGCCGGCGATGCAGGACGTCTTCCGCGCCATCGGCCGCCTGAGTCAGAGCCACGTCACGGTGCTGATCACCGGTGAGAGCGGTTCGGGCAAGGAACTGGTGGCGCGGGCGCTGCACAAGCACAGCCCGCGCGCAGGGGGGCCTTTTGTCGCGATCAACACGGCGGCGATCCCCAAGGACCTGCTCGAGTCAGAGTTGTTCGGTCATGAGCGCGGCGCCTTCACCGGCGCCCAGACGATGCGTCGGGGCCGCTTCGAGCAGGCCGATGGCGGCACGCTCTTCCTCGACGAGATCGGCGACATGCCCTTCGATCTGCAGACGCGCTTGCTGCGCGTGCTGTCGGACGGGCAGTTCTACCGCGTCGGTGGGCACCAGCCCCTGCGTGCCAACGTGCGCGTGATCGCGGCCACGCACCAGAACCTGGAGGAGCGCGTGCGCCAAGGGGCCTTCCGGGAGGACCTCTTCCATCGTCTGAACGTCATCCGCCTGCGCCTGCCGCCGCTGCGGGAGCGGCGCGAGGACATCCCGATGCTGGTGCGCTCCTTCCTCGCGCGCAGCGCCCGTGAGCTCGGCGTGGATGCCAAGCGCATCACCGAGGCGGCGCTTCAGCGCCTGGCGGCCTTCGACTTTCCCGGCAACGTGCGCCAGCTCGAGAACGTCTGCCACTGGCTGACCGTGATGGCGCCGGCGCAGGTGGTGGAGGTCGAAGACTTGCCACCAGAGTTGCTGGCAGCAGTCCCGCGGCCCGTGGCGGCTGCGGTGCTGGGCGTCCCGTCCGGTGGCGGCGTTGCGGCGTCGCCGGTGGCGGGGTCGGGGACGGCGCACAGTGCGTCCGATGGCTCGCCTGCGTCGGTGGTCTCCACCGCGGCGGCGTCAAGCCACGCCGAATCGGCGCCTGTGCCCACGCTGGGCGCAGGCCCGATCGCCATCGGTGAGGACTGGATCACCGGCATGGAGCGTGAAGTGCGCTCGCTGATGCAGTCGGGCCACCCCGAGGTCTGGGACACGTTGGCGCGACGCTTCGAGGCGCGGATGATCCTCGCTGCCTTGGAAGTGACGCGCGGCCGCCGCATCGAGGCGGCGCAGCGCCTGGGCATTGGTCGCAACACGATCACGCGCAAGATCCAGGAACTCGGGCTCGGCGATTGATCGTCCGGTCCCGTCGTGCCGGGGGCCAGCCCGTCAGCGCATGACCATCACCCCCTGAGCGTCAGCACCACCGGTGCGTGATCGCTCGGGCGTTCGTTGCGCCGCGGCGCCTTGTCGATGGCGCAGGTCTGAACTTCGGGCGCAAGCGCGGGGCTGACCAGCACGTGGTCGATGCGCAGGCCCTGGTTCTTGCGGAAGGCGAGGTTGCGGTAGTCCCACCAGCTCCAGCTCTTCGGCGGCTGCTCGAACATCCGGAAGGCGTCGCACAGGCCGAGTTCCAGCAGGCTGCGGAAGTGTGTCCGCTCCTCGTCGGTGCAGTGGATCTGCCCGGCCCAGGCCACGGGGTCGTACACGTCGCGGTCCTCGGGGGCGATGTTGAAGTCGCCCAGCAGAACCAGGCGCGGGTGCGCAGCCAGTTCTGCGGCCACCCAGGCACGTAACGCCTCCAGCCAGGCCATCTTGTAGACGAACTTGTCGCTGTCTGGCGCTTGCCCGTTGGGAAAGTAGCCTCCGATCACACGCACGCCGCTCACCGTGCCGGCGATCACACGTGCCTGCTCATCGGCGAAGCCGGGGATGTTGCGCACGACGTCGGCCATCGGCGCGCGCGTGAGCAGGGCTACGCCGTTGTAGGTGCGTTGCCCGAAACACTGCGCCTGGTAGCCGGCGGCGGCGAGCTCGGCGTGCGGGAACTTGTCGTCGGTGAGCTTGAGCTCCTGCAGCGCGATCGCGTCCACCGGGTTCGCGGCCAGCCAGTCGAGCAGCTGCGGCAGGCGCACGCCCAGGGAGTTCACGTTCCAGGTTGCTAACCGCATGGTCGATGCCGATCGCTGAAGACCTACCAGTTGCAGGTGGAGGGGCGGCGGTCAGGACCGTCCCTCGGGCGGGCGCCCAATGCGCGCACCCGGCAGGATTGTGCCTGCCGGCGATCGGCCGGCTCCCGCGCGCGCGGTGGTGCCGCCGTGGGCCGTCTCGCCGCGGACCGGTGAGATCGGCTGGCTGAGCGTCTTCGGTCGCCCATGGTGTCCAACTTCTCGTTTTCCCTCATGTATAGGGCCGAAAAAGCGCCGACACTGACCGGGCAAAAACGTTTTTGGACGCACGCGACAGCGTTCTTGCAACCCGCAGGTCCCCCTGCGCCACCTACAGAGGAAGCTCACGTGACCATCTCGATGTTTCGACGCGCCCCGCTGGCCGGGCTCTCGGGAGACCGCCAGGCCGCGCCAGGTGTTCTCGTCACCGCCGCGGGGCCTGCCGTGCTCAGCCCGGGTCGGCTGGCACTCGTCGCCGCCGCGCTCTTCGCCAGCTCCGTGGCTTCCGCTCAGGGCGTGCTGTTCTGGTCCACCCAGGCCACACCCGTGAACGAACAGAAGGACATGCGGGAGATCGTGCTCAAGAACTCGCCGGTGCCGGTGGAGTTCGTCGCCAACCAGGAGGGCCCCTACATGACCCGCCTGAACGCCGAACTGCAGGCCGGCAAGGGCTCCATCGGTGTGCTGGGCGCGCTGCACGGGCAACTGGGCTCGCACACGAAAGACCTGGCCGATCTGGGCAACCTGGCGGGTAACGTCAAGGCGAGCCCCACGTTCATGAGGCTCGGGAAGCTGGGCACGGGCGAGCAGAAGTACCTTCCCTGGATGCAGGCCACCTTCGTGATGGCTGCCAACAAGAAGGCCTTGCCGTACCTGCCCGCGGGTGCCGACATCAACCGCCTGACCTACGACCAACTGGTGGCTTGGGCGCGCAACCTGGCCGAGCGCACCGGCGGTCCCAAGGTCGGCCTGCCCATGGGCCCCCAGGGCTTGAAGCACCGCTTCTTCCAGGGCTACCTCTACCCCTCCTACGCCAATTCCATGGTGACCGAGTACCGCTCCGAGGGGGCGGAGAAGGGCTGGAACATGGTGAAGGAACTGTGGCGCTACACCCACCCCGCGTCCACGACCTACAACTTCATGCAGGAGCCGCTCACCTCCGAGCAGGTCTGGGTGGCGTTCGACCACATCGCGCGGTTGGCCGACGCCTTCAATGCCAAGCCTGCCGATTTCGTGGCCTTCCCGGCGCCCGCCGGCCCGACGGGGCGCGGGTTCATGCCGGTGCTGGCGGCGCTGGCCATACCGCGTACCGCTCCCGACCGCGCCGCCGCGGAGAAGCTCGTCAACCACCTGATGCGCCCCGAGGTGCAACTGGCGACGCTGCGATCGACGAACTTCTTCCCCACCGTGAACGTGGCGATCCCGGCTGACATGCCGGCCTCGGTGCGGATCACCGCTGACGCCATCGCCCGGCAGAGCGGCGCGCCGGATGCCAACCCCGGCCTGCTGCCCGTGGGCCTGGGAGCATTGGGGGGCAAGTTCAACCAGGTGTACGTGGACACCTTCGAGCGCATCGTGCTGGCCAACCAGCCCGTACGCGCCGTGCTCGACCAACAGGCCGCGACGCTGCGCGCGCTGATGCTCGAAGCCAACGCGCCCTGCTGGGAGCCTGACAAGCCTTCCGTCGGTGCCTGTCCCGTCAAGTGAGGCTGTCTGCTGCCTGACGCCCTGCGGATGATTCCGGCCGGCAACCCGATCATCGTCGGGGGACCGGCCGGACGGTACCTCCGCGGGCTGTCGCGCCGGTGTCGACCATGAAGTCCCGACGACTCCCCTACTGGCTCATCGCGCCGGCTCTGCTGTTCACGCTGGCCTTGTTCGTCTACCCCTCGGCCCTGGTGACGGTGCAGGCCTTCGCGGCCAAGGACGGCAGTGGGTTCGGGCTGGACCATCTGCGCACGATGGTCGAGCACTGGAAGTTCGGCAAGGCCCTGGGCAACACCTTCATGCTGGTGCTGCTCGTCATTCCCCTGCAGTTGGGGATCGCCCTGGCCCTGGCGCAGCTGCTCAGCAAGATCCAGCGCGGCCGGGACATGCTGCTGTACGTCTGGACCATCCCTTTGGGCATCTCGGACCTCGCGGCCGGCATCATCTGGCTCGCCGTGTTCGAGCAGACCGGCTTCCTCAACACGCTGATCGTCGGCCTCGGTCTGAGCGACAAGCCGTTCTCGTTCCTCGGCTACTCGGACGCGGTGACCACCCTCGTGGCGGTGGTGCTGGCCGAGGTCTGGCGGGCCACGGCCATCGTGCTCGTGATCGTCGTCTCGGGCATGGGACTGATCCCCAAGGAGTACGGGGAGGCCGCGGAGGTCTTCGGCGCGGGTTCGTGGCAGAAGTTCAGGCGCGTCACGCTGCCCTTGCTCAAGCCGAGCCTGCAGACCGCCCTGGTGCTGCGCACCATCCTCGCGTTCGAGGTCTTCGCGGTGGTCGTGGCCCTGTCAGGGACGCAGTACCCGGTTCTGATGGGGGAAACCTACACCTGGCAGTTCACGCTCCAGGATCCGAACGTCGCCGCCGCCTACGCGATGGTGATCCTCGCGGTGTCGATCCTGTCGACGCTGTTCTACCTGCGCGTGCTGCGCAGCCCCCAGGGGACCGTCACGTGAACAGCCCGGCGCGCCCGGCCGTGCGGCCGGCCACCATCTCCGAACACCAGGCCGCGACGCGCCGCCTCCTCGGCTGGGGCGCGGCGCTGGCGACGCTGTGGATCCTGGTGCCGCTGTACTTCCTGCTGATCAACGCGTTCTCCGCGCCCAGCGCGGTCAGCGCCTTCCCGAAGCCGCTGGTCCCGCAGGGGGACCTGGGCAGCCTGCGCTACCTGCTCACCCACGCGGGCGTCCTGCCCGCGCTCGCGAACTCCCTGCTCGTGGCGCTCATGACCATGGTGGGCGCCATCGCCCTCGGCGCCCCGGCAGGTTACGCGCTCGCCCGCTACGAGTTCGCCGGCAAGGGCGCGTTCCGCATGCTGATCATGCTCACCCGCGCTTTCCCGCTGCCCTTGCTGGCGCTGCCGCTCACCGTGCTGTTCATCCGCGTCGGCCTGGACGACACGCTGTTCGGCCTGGCGCTGGTCCACACCATGCTGGCGTTGCCTTTCGCGGTGCTGATCACCTACTCCCTGTTCTGCGGCGTGCCGGTCGAGTTGGAGGAGGCTGCCTGCGTCTTCGGGTGCGACCGCTGGCAGGCCTTCCGGCGCGCGGTCCTGCCCCTGGCCGCGCCGGGTCTGGCTGCTTCCGCGGTGTTCGCCTTCGTGATCTCCTGGAACGAGGTCTTCGCCGCCGCCGTGCTGACCATCCAGAACCGGACGCTGACGGCCTTCCTGCTGCAGAGCCTGGACACCTCACCCATGCACCTGAAATTCGCAGGCGCGGCCTTGCTCGTCCTGCCGGCGGCCGTGTTCATGTTCCTGATCCGCAAGCAGCTCTTTGCGATGTGGGGGATTTCCAACCGCTGAACCCGAATGGCCGACATCCACATCCATCACATTGCCAAGCGCTTCGGCACCTTCGAGGCACTGAAAGGCGTCGATCTCCAGATCGGTGACCGCGAATTCCTCGTGCTGCTCGGGGCCTCCGGCTGCGGCAAGTCCACCCTGCTGCGCATCATCGCCGGGCTCGAGGTTGCAGACAGCGGCACGGTCCACATCGGTGGCGAGCGCGTGGACCAGCTGCAGGCCAAGGACCGGCGGCTGTCGATGGTGTTCCAGAACTACGCCGTGTTCCCGCACCTGACCGTCTTCGAGAACATCGCCTTCGGCCTGCGCATGCAGAAGCGCCCCGAAGCCGAGGTGAAGACGCGGGTGCAGCGCGTGGCCGAACTGGTGCATCTCGAGTCCATGCTCACCCGTTACTCGGCCCAGCTTTCGGGTGGCCAGCGCCAGCGCGTGGCGCTGGCGCGGGCCTTGGTCGTGGAGCCGCGGGTCATCCTGATGGACGAGCCGCTGTCCAACCTGGACGCACTGCTGCGCCTGGAGATGCGCGCCGAACTCAAGACCATCCTCGCGCAAAGCCGCACGACCACGGTGTACGTGACGCACGACCAGGTCGAGGCCATGAGCCTGGCCGACCGGATCGCCGTCATGAACCAGGGCGTGATCGTGCAGTGCGACACACCGCTGGCCGTCTACCGCGATCCGGTGTCGACCTTCGTCGCCGGCTTCATCGGCAACCCGCCGATGAACTTCGTGCCCGCGCGGGCGGTGCAGGACGGCTTGTACGAGGCCATGGGCATGCGCTTGCAGGGCCCGCGCGGCCACGATGCGCTGACCTTGGGCATCCGGGCCGAGGACCTCACACCGGCCGCGGAGGGTCTGGAGTGCCAGGTGGCCGTGATCGAGCCCTTGGGCGCGCACACCCTGGCCACGGCACTCCCGGGGCACGGCGTGTTCCGTGCCGCCTTGCCGAGCGACACCCCGCTCAGCTGTGGCCAGACCCTGCGGCTGCGTCCTGACCTGACGCGCTTGCGCTGGTATGGCGCGCAAGGCCGGCTGTTGAACAACGGGAAATGACGTCCATGGACCGCGACCAGATGCTGGCTCGAGCCCGGCAGATCCTCCAGACCAACGACAGGGGCGGCTACACCGTTCCCACGCAGGGTCTGTACCCCTTCCAGTGGAACTGGGACTCCTGCCTGACCGCGTTGGGCCTGCAGCACCTGGACCCGCACCGTGCCTGGGTCGAGGTGGAGACCTTGATGGCGCACCAATGGGAGGACGGCATGGTTCCTCACATCGTGTTCCACGAACCCAGCGACAGCTACTTCCCCGGCCCGGAGGTCTGGCAGACCCGCCGTCCCACACCCACATCGGGGATCACGCAGCCGCCTGTGCTGGGCTTGGTGCTCGAGCAACTGTGGCAACGCGGCGATCGCTCCCCGGCAACGCAGGCGCGCTGCCAGGCGTTGATGGCCAGCGCCGACCGCTGGCATGCCTGGTTCCACCGTTGCCGCGATCCGCAGGGCACCGGCCTGGTGGCGCTCCTGCACCCCTGGGAGTCGGGCCGCGACAACTCGTGCGACTGGGACTCGGCGCTCGCGGCGGTGCCCGCGGAAGGCATCGGCCCGTACCGGCGGCGCGACACGCAGCACGTGGACGCCGCGCAGCGGCCCACCCAGTTCGAGTACGACCGGTACGTCGCCCTGCTCGAGTGTTTTCGCGCCCTGGGCTGGGACAACAGCCGCACCCATGACGCCTCGCCGTTCAGGGTGGTCGACCCGGGCTTCAATGCCATCCTGATCCATTCGGACCAGGCCCTAGGCCGGCTGGCCCTCGAGTTCGGCATGGGCGACCTGGCTGCGGCTTGCCAGTCGCGAACCTCGCGGGGGCTGCGCGCCCTGGGCGGTCTGTGGAGCGATGCCCACGGGCAGTTCCTGCCCCTGGACCGGTGTACCGGCCAGCTGGTGGCCAGCCCGAGCGTGGGCGGCTTGCTGCCCGTGCTCGTGCTCGAGCCGGGGCCACGCCAGGACGCGCTGGTGAGTCGGCTGGAAGACCTGCTGCGCAAGGCGCCCTTCGGCGTGGCCAGCCATGATCCGGACGACGCGCGCTTCGACGGCCGGCGGTACTGGCGAGGACCGACCTGGCTGATCGTGAACTACCTGCTGATCAAGGGCTTGCGCGCACACGGGCAGGCGCAGCTTGCCGATCGCATCGTGGACGCGAGCCTGCGCTGCATCGAGCGCGCGGGGTGTTCAGAGTACTATCACCCCGTTACCGGGGAGGCGCTGGGCGGCGGCAAGTTCACCTGGACGGCCGCCATGGTGATCGAGTTCCTGACGCGCCAGCCGCGTGCGCACGCCGCCGTGACCTGAGTGGGTGGGTCCTGCGGCTCGGCGGCCGGCTGTTCGAACGGGGAGGCCCAGCAACCATGTCCATCGTCCGCCTCGCAGAAGACCTGGGGCTGTCCGTGTCCACGGTGTCCCGCGCGCTCAACGGGTACGCCGACGTGGCGGCGGAGACGCGCAAGCGGGTCATGCAACGGGCCGACGAGATCGCCTACAAGCCGCACCCCGGGGCCCGGGGCTTGAAGGCCGGCAAGTCCTACACCGTGGGCGTGGTGCTGCCCATCGACGCGCCAGGTGGTCCCTTCATGGATGCGATGTACGCGCGCCTGCTCGGCGGCGTGGCCGCCGAGATCGAGAAGAGCGGCTACAGCCTGCTGGCCACCGCGCACAGCCAGGCCCGGCGCGAGCACGAGCTCGGTCAGTACGAGAGCTTCATCCGCAGCAGCTGGTACGACGCCTTCATCGTCGTGCGGACCCGCATCGACGACGATCGGGTGCACCTGCTGGCGGAGCGCCGGATCCCGTTCGTCACCTACGGCCGCACCGGCAGCAGCCAGAACCACGCCTGGGTGGACCCGGACAACGAAGGTGCGTTCCACCTGGCCACCCGGCGCCAGATCGGGTTCGGACATCGGCGGATCGCGCTGCTGAACGGCCCCGACCACTTCATGTTCGCCGCCCTGCGGCGGCGCGGCTTCGAGCGGGCGATGTCGGAGGCCGGCCTGGCGCTGGTCCCGTCCCTTCTCGTCCCCGGTGAGTTGACGGAGAGCGCGGGTTATGCCGGCGCCATGCAGTTGCTGGGCGCCGAGGACCCGCCGACCGCGCTCGTCTGTGCCACCGATGCGCTGGCCATCGGCGCCATGGCTGCATGCCGCGATCGCGGCTTGCGGGTCGGCGTCGATGTGTCGGTCATCGGCTACGGCAACAGCGACGCCGGCCAGTACAGCGCGCCGCCCCTGAGCACCATCGAGCACCGCGTGAAGGAGAACGGGCACCACATTGGCCAGTTGCTGATGCGGCTGATCGGTGGCGAGGAGGCTTCCCGGCTGTACTACCTCGAACCTGTGGTGCTGGTCGAGCGCAGTTCCGACGGCCCCTGCCCCGCGCGCCGGTAGCGTACGAAGGCGATGGCGAAGGCGTTCGGTGGCGCGGGCTGCACGCGCTTGCGCTCGATCTCCGTGAACTCGTCGGCCGTCCAGGCCGGGAAGCGCGTCGCGCCGGTGAAGTCGCGGTCGATCTCGGTCAGCAGCAGCTCGTCGGCCAGCGGCAGCGCCGCAGCGTAGACCTCGCCGCCGCCGATGACGCAGACGCGGCCGGCAGCGGGCGCCGGGCTGGCGGCGAGCGCCAGCGCGCGGCTCAGGTCGGGCGCGGTCTCCGCACCGTCGGCCTGCCAGTGGGGCTGGCGCGTCAGCACGATGTTGCGCCGGCCCGGCAGCGGGCGGAAGCGCGGCGGCAGCGACTCCCAGGTGCGCCGGCCCATGACCACCGGGCAGCCGGCGGTGACGCGCCTGAAATGGGCCATGTCTTCGGGGATGTGCCAGGGCATGTCCCGGCCGTCGCCGATCACGCCGTTGCGCGCTACCGCGGCGACGAGTTGCACGATCGGCCGCGTCATCGGGCCCGGTCCTTCGGCCGCATCGCCAGGCGACAGGGGAGGGATCACACCGCCACCGGCGCCTTGATCGCCGGGTGGTGCCGGTAGTCGAGGACTTCGAAATCCTCGTAGGCGTAGTCGAAGACCGACGGCGGGCGACGCTTGATCTGCAGCAACGGGTAGGGGTGTGGCTCGCGCGTGAGTTGCAGGTCTACCTGTTCGCGGTGGTTCGAGTAGATGTGGCAGTCGCCGCCGGTCCAGATGAAGTCACCGACGTCCAGATCGCATTGCTGCGCCAGCATGTGCGTCAGCAGCGCATAGCTCGCGATGTTGAAGGGCACGCCGAGGAAGATGTCGGCGCTGCGCTGGTAGAGCTGGCAGCTCAGGCGGCCCCGGCCGCCGGGCGCCTGCGCCGGCGCCACGTAGAACTGGAAGAAGGCGTGGCAGGGCATGAGCGCCATCTTCGGCAGGTCGGCCACGTTCCAGGCGCTGACGATGATGCGGCGCGAGTCCGGGTTGGTCTTCAGCTGCTGCACCACCTGCGCGATCTGGTCCACGTGGCCGCCGTCGGGCGTCGGCCAGGAGCGCCACTGCACCCCGTAGACCGGGCCGAGCTCGCCGTCGGGGTGGGCCCACTCGTCCCAGATCGTCACGCCGCGCTCCTGCAGCCAGCGCACGTTGGAGTCGCCGCGCAGGAACCACAGCAGCTCAAGGATGATGCTCTTGAGGTGCACTTTCTTCGTCGTCACGAGCGGGAAGCCCTCGCTCAGGTCGAAACGCATCTGGTGGCCGAAGACGCTGGTCGTGCCGGTGCCGGTGCGGTCGCCCTTGGCCACGCCGTGGTCGCGCACGAAGCGCAGGAAGTCTTCGTACTGCGAGCGCACCGGGCGCGAGGCGGCGGGGTTCATGCGGACGGGCAGGGCTGGGGCAAGGGAAGGGCGGGATTATGGTCAGGCGGCTCAGCCCGCGCCGCCGGTGGTGTCGAATTGCATGGCGGCGAGCCGCGCGTACAGGCCGCCGCGGCCGACGAGTTCCTCGTGGCGGCCAACGTCCACGATGCGCCCCTGGTCCAGCACGACGATGCGGTCGGCTCGCAGCACCGTGGCCAGGCGGTGCGCGATGACGATGGTCGTGCGCCCGCTCATCGCCGACTCGAGCGCTGCCTGCACCATGCGCTCGCTCTCGGCGTCGAGCGCGCTCGTGGCTTCGTCCAACAACAGCAGCGGGGGGTTCTTCAGCATGGCGCGCGCGATGCTGATGCGCTGGCGCTGTCCGCCCGACAGACGCACGCCGCGCTCGCCGAGGAAGGTGTCGTAGCCCTGCGGCAGGGCGGCGATGAAGTCGTGCGCGTAGGCCGCGTGCGCCGCGGCCTCGACCTCGGCGTCGCTCGCGTCGGGGCGGCCGTAGCGGATGTTCTCGCGCGCGCTGCTGGAGAACACCGTACTGTCCTGAGGCACCAGCCCGATGCGCCCGCGCAGCGCGGCCAGCGCTGTCGCGCGCACCGGTATGCCATCGACGAGCACGGCCCCCTGCTGCGCGTCGTAGAAGCGCAGCAGCAGTTGCAGCACGGTGCTCTTGCCCGCTCCGCTCGGACCGACGAGGGCGACGGTCTCGCCCGGGCGCACGTCGAGTTCGAAGCCCAGCAGCGCCGGCTGCGTCGGCCGCGAGGGGTAGTGGAAGGTGACGTGCTCGAAGCGCACCGCCGAGCCGCCGTGCACGGGCGGCAGCGCTTGCGGCACCGGCGGATCCTGCACGGGCGACCGCGCAGCCAGCAGTTCCATGAGGCGCTCGGTCGCGCCGGCGGCGCGCAGCAGGTCGCCCCAGACCTCGGACAGCACCGCCACCGAGCCGACGAGGATCATGACGAAGAACACGGTCTGGCCCAGGTGCCCGGCGCTGACGTCGCCGCGCAGCACCGCCTGCGTGCCCTGGTACAGGCCCCACAGCAGCGCGCCGAAGGTGGCCGTGATGACGAAGGCCACCAGCAGCGAGCGCACGCGCGTGCGGCGGCGCGCCGTCTCGAAGGCGCTCTCGGTGGAGCGGTGGAAGCGCTCGGCCTCGCGCGCCTCCTGCACGTAACCCTGCACCACCGGGATCTCCGACAGCACCTCGGCAGCGATGGCGCTGGAGTCGGCGACGCGGTCCTGGCTCGCGCGGCTCAGGCGGCGCACGCGGCGGCCGAAGTACAGGCTGGGAAGCACCACGAGCACGAGGATCCCCAGCACCTGCCCCATCACGTAGGGGTTGGTGACCACCAGCATCACGAGCGCCCCCAGCCCCATGACGGTGTTGCGCAGGCCCAGACTGAGCGAGGAGCCTACGACCGTCTGCACAAGCGTGGTGTCGGTGGTCAGGCGGCTGAGTACCTCGCCGGTCTGCGTGGTCTCGAAGAACTCCGGGCTCTGGCGCACGACGTGGGCGTAGACGGCGTCGCGCACATCGGCCGTGATGCGCTCGCCCAGCCAGGACACCATGTAGAAGCGCGCGGCCGAGAACGCCCCGAGCGCTGCGCCCACGGCGAACAGGGCGGCGAAGTGCCCGCGCAGCGCCATCAGGCGCTCGCCCGGGTCGGCGGCGACGAGGCCCTGGTCGATCAACGACTTCAGGGCCACCGGCAACAGCAGCGTGCTCGCTGCTGCGAGCACGAGGAAGAGCAGCGCCAGGGCGATGCGACCACGGTAGGGGCGGGCGAAGGGCAGCAGGCCGCGCAGCGCACGCGGCGCGCCGCGCGGCCGACCGGCCGGGGTGCTCGGTGCCTGCGAGGACGCTGAGGCGGTCGGCTCGGCGGGATGGGTGGAGTGGTGGGCGGTGGACGGCATGGGCAGCCGCGCAGTCTACGCGGGCACTGCTGCGGCCGGGGCATGCCGCAGCCGCGCAGGCTCCGGTCTTCTCACGCCGTTGTGTTGCGTGCCGCCCTGGTGCCAGGTTCCGGGCCACGCAGCCCATGAAGCCGTGTCTTTGCCACCCTGGCGTCTTTGCCAGTCCTTTCGATGCCACCGCGCACCGCCGAGGCTTTCGCCGGGCCAGTGCGACGGATCCGTCGGTGCCACCGAGCGCCGCATGGCGCGGACCGCTGCACTAGCATTCCGGGATGATCAATCTGCGCCAGCTCGAGAGCTTCGTTCGTGTGGCCGAGCTCGGCAGCTTCAGCAAGGCCGCGCTGCTGCTGGGCGTGGCGCAGCCGGCCCTCAGCAGGCAGGTGCGCCAACTCGAGCTCGAACTGCGCTGCTCGCTGTTGGAGCGCACCGGGCGCGGCGTCGTGCCCACCGAGGCCGGGCGACGCGTGCTCGAGCACGGCCCGGGCCTGCTCGAGGGTGCGCAGCGCCTGCGCGAGGCGGCGGCGGGCAGCCGGGACGAGCCTTCCGGCCGCATCGTCGTCGGCTTGCCGCCCAGCCTCGGGCGCTCGTTCAGCGTAGCGCTCGTCGAGGAGTTCGCCGCCGCCTTTCCGCGCGCGCGGCTCGCCATCGTCGAAGGACTGTCGGCGCACATCGGCGAGTGGATCGCCAGCGGTCGGGTCGATCTCGGCTTCCTCTACAACCCCGACCCGCAGGCCGCGATCGAGACCGAGCCCGTGCTGGCCGAGGCCTTGCACCTCATCGGACCGACCGGTTCGCCGCAGGCGCCCGTGGCGTTGCGTGACCTGCCCCGCTTCCCTCTCGTGATTCCCGAGCGCACGCACGCCATCCGGCGCCTGCTCGAGGTGCGGGTCGCCCAGGCCGGCCTGCAGTTGGACATCGCGTGGGAGGTGTCGGGTGTGCCAGCCATCCTGGCGCTGGTGCGCAGCGGCCACGGGCACGCCGTCCTGGGCCTCAGCGCGGTGCGTGAGGGTGATGGCGCGGGACTGTGCGCCCGCCCGATCGAAGATGGGGCACCTCTGCTCAACACCCTGTTCCTTGCCGCCTCGGCGAGCCGCCCGGCCACGGCGCTGCAGCGCGCGGTCCGCCTGCGCTTGCGCGCGCTCGCGACACGCCTCGAACAGGGCGAGCAGGCCGGGGCTGGTTAGAGTATGGGCTGTTTCGAACCCTGACTGCCTGCGCACCGTGCCGAAGGCGGCTGCGGTCACGCGCCCCGCGCAGTTCATTGCCCTCCTCCGAAGCCCGCCCCATGAACATCCTTGTCCTCCACGGCATCAACCTCAACATGTTCGGCAAGCGCGACCCGAAGCAGTATGGGACGATCACGCTGGCCGAGATCGACGCCCGCGTGCAGGCGCTCGGCCGCGAACTCGGTGCGGCCGTCGAGTGTTTCCAGGCCAATGTCGAGGGTCTGATGGCCGAGCGCATCCACCGCGCCCACGCCGAGGGTGTGGACGCGGTCGTCATCAACGCCGGCGCCTGGACGCACTACAGCTACGGCCTGCGCGACGCTTTGGCGATCCTGACCTGCCCCATCGTCGAGGTTCATATGTCCAACGTGCACGCTCGAGAGGCCTTCCGCCACGTCTCGGTGTTCTCGGAGATCGTGCGCGGGCAGATCTGCGGCTTTGGCATCGACAGCTACCTGCTCGGCCTGCGCGCGGCGGTCTCGGCGGTGCAGGCGGCGCGGGCAGGCTGAGCCTTGGCGGCTGGCCGCCATCCGCTCCCAGGCCGCCAGCTGGCGCCTCGTCCCTCCCGAACGCCTACCCGAACTCCTCACGCCGACACCATGCGCATCGACGGCCATACCGAATTTCTCGCCCACATCGGCTACCCGACGCACAGCTTCAAGGCGCCGCTGATCTACAACCCGTACTTCGAGCAGTCTGGGATCAACGCCGTCGTCGTGCCCATGGGGTGCCGGGCCGAGGCCTTCGCGGCGCTGTTGCGCTCGGTGTTCGCGCTCGAGAACATCCGCGGCGCGCTGATCACCATGCCGCACAAGGTCAGCGTCGTCGACCTGCTGGACGAGGTCTCGCCCGCGGTGCGCGTGGCCGGGGCCTGCAACGCGGTGCGGCGCGACGCCGCGGGGCGTCTGGTGGGCGACCTGTTCGACGGCGAGGGTTTCGTGCGCGGCGTGCGGCGCAAGGGCATGGAGCCGCGCGGCGCGCGCGTGCTGATCGTCGGCGCTGGCGGCGTCGGCTCCGCGATCGCGGCCTCCTTCGCCGCCGCCGGCGTGGCCGCGCTGTCGCTGCACGACCTGCGCGCCGACGCCGCGCGGGGCCTGGCCGAACGCCTGCGCGAGCACTACCCGGCCATCGACGTGCGCACCGGCTCGAACGACCCCGCCGGGCACGACATCGTCGTCAACGCGACGCCGATGGGTATGGAGCCGGGTGACCCGCTGCCGCTGGATGTCTCGCGCCTGGCGCCGTCGACCTTCGTCGGCGAGGTCGTGATGCGCCAGGCGATGACGGCCTTCTTGGTGGCGGCGCAGGCGCGCGGCTGCCGCTTCCAGATCGGCACCGACATGCTGTTCGAGCAGATTCCGGCCTACCTCGAGTTCTTCGGCCTGCCGACGACGACCGCCGAGGTGCTGCGCGGCGTTGCGAAGATCGCATACTGACTGACACACCGGCCGCGAGGGCCTGACCACGGAGGCACACCCCCATGAACCACCGCGCGGAACGCGAGACCCTGACCGACCCCTCGAACCCGATGGGGATCGAAGGTGTGGAGTACGTCGAGTACCGTACCGCCAAGCCGCAGGCGCTGGGGCAGGTGCTGGAGTTGATGGGGTTCCGCCCGGTGGCACGGCACCGTTCGCGCGAGGTGCTGCTGTACCGCCAGGGGCCGATGAACGTGATCATCAACGCCCATGCCGGCTCGGGCAGTCACGCCCAGCCGTTACCCGAGGTGCCGGTCATCGCCGCGATCGCGCTGCGCGTGCGTGACGCCGCGGCGGCGCATGCGCGCGCGCTGGAGCTCGGCGCCTGGGATGCGCCGGTACGCGTCGCGCCGATGGAGCTGCACATCCCGGCCATCCACGGCGTGGGCGCCACTCGTATCTACTTTGTGGACCGGCATCGCGAATTCTCGATCTACGACGTCGACTTCGTCCCCATCCCCGGGGTCGAGCCCCAGCCCCCGGCCATGGCCGGCCTGCGCTGGTTCGGCGTCGTCCAGTACATCGGCGCCAATCGCACAGCCGACTGGATCGAGTTCTACCGCGAGCTCTTTGGCTTTGCTGAGCTGGGCGCCGAGCGCGAGACCGGCGTGCTGCCCAAGGGCAGCGTGCTGCGCAGCCCCGACGGCAGTCTGCACCTGCAACTGATCGAGCCTGACAGCGTGGTCGAGGATGGCGGCGAACACTTCCAGCGCATCGCTCTGGGCGCGCCCGATGTGCCGGCGGCCGCGGCGGCGCTGCGCGCGCGCGGCGTGCAGTTCGTCGAGACCGAGCGCCTGCACGTCGAGGTGCGCGGTGCGCTGACGCAGAGCTGGCTGGGGGGCCTGATGTTCGAGCTGATCCATGTCGGCGCCTGAGCGCGGAGGCTGCAATGTTCATCCGTGACTTCGGACTCGACACGATCACGCTGGCCGGGTCGCTGCCAGGCAAGCTGCTGGCCATCCGTGAGGCTGGATTCGCGCAGGTCATGCTCTCGGCGCGCGACATCGCCGGACACGCCGGCGGCGTCGACGAAGCGGTGGCGTGTGTGCGCGCCAGCGGCCTGCGCGTCACCGGCTTCCAGGTGTTGCGCGACTTCGAGGGCCTGTCGGGCCACCTGCACGATTACAAGGTCGACATCGCCAAGAGCATGATCTCGATGTGCAAGGCCGTGGGTGCGCCGCTGTTGCTGGCCTGCTCGTCCACCTCCCAGCATGCCACGCCGGACCTGCAGGCCATCGGGCGCGACCTGCGCAAGTTGGCGATGCTGGCCTTGCCGCACGGCATCAAGGTGGTCTACGAGGGCCTGTCCTGGGGCCGGCACATCAACGAGTACACCACCGCCTGGCAGGCGGTGCAACTCGGCGACATGCCCAACCTCGGGCTGGCCATCGATTCCTATCACATCTTCGCCACGAAGACCTCGCTTGAAGGGCTGGACGAGGTGGATCCGGCCAAGATCTTCTTCGTGCAGTTGTCGGATTTCATGTGGAACGAGGTCCGCACACCGGAGGAACGCATGGCCACGGCGCGCACCTTCCGCGTCTTTCCCGGCGAGGGGGTGCACACCCCGCAGCTGACCGATCTGGTGCTGCGCCTGCAACGCATGGACTACGCCGGTGACTACAGCTTCGAGGTCTTCAACGACGACTACCAGCAGATGCCACCGGCGGTGGTGGCCGAGCGCGGCCGACGCGCCGCCGAGTGGCTGGCCGAGGACGTGCTGCGACGTTCGGTGCCCCTGCCGCACGAAGGCCGGATGGACCGTGCCGGCGCGCTGTCGCGGCGCGAGCGCGTGGCGGGTGGGTGAAGCGGCCTGCAGCGGCAGCCTGGCCGGCCCATGCCGAGATTGCATAACAGATAGCCGGCCATAACACCTTCCGTCAGTGCCCGGCCTTGTCGACAATCGGCGCTGTTTCGGTGCCGCTTCGGCGCCTGCCCAGGAGAACCCGCGTGATCATCGACTGCCACGGCCACTACACCACCGCGCCCAAGGCGCTCGAGACCTGGCGCAACCAGCAGATCGCAGGCATCAAGGACCCGTCCTTGATGCCCCGGGCCGCCGATCTGCACATCAGCGACGACGAACTGCGCGAGTCGATCGAGACGAACCAGTTGCGCCAGATGCGCGAGCGTGGCTCGGATCTGACGATCTTCAGCCCGCGTGCCAGCTTCATGGCGCACCACATCGGCGACTTCCAGGTCAGCGCGACATGGACGGCGATCTGCAACGAACTGTGCTTCCGTGTGAGTCAGTTGTTCCCGCAGAACTTCATTCCCGCGGCCATGCTGCCCCAGAGCCCGGGCGTGGACCCGAAGACCTGCATTCCCGAGCTGGTGAAGTGCGTCGAGCAGTACGGCAACGTCGCGATCAACCTCAACCCGGATCCGTCGGGAGGGCACTGGACCAGCCCCCCGCTGACCGACCGCCACTGGTACCCGATCTACGAGAAGATGGCCGAGTACGGCATCCCGGCGATGGTGCACGTCAGCACGAGCTGCAACGCCTGCTTCCACACCACGGGCGCGCATTACATCAACGCCGACACGACGGCCTTCATGCAGCTGATCCAGGGTGACCTGTTCAAGGACTTCCCGACGCTGAAGTTCGTCATCCCGCACGGCGGCGGCGCGGCGCCTTACCACTGGGGGCGCTACCGCGGTCTGGCCCAGGAGCTGAAGAAGCCGCTGTTGCAGGAGCACCTCCTGAACAACGTGTTCTTCGATACCTGTGTTTACCACCAGCCGGGGATTGACCTGCTGACCAAGGTGATCCCGGTGGACAACGTCCTGTTCGCCAGCGAGATGATTGGTGCGGTGCGCGGTGTCGACCCTGAGACCGGCTTCAACTTCGATGACACCAAGCGCTACATCGAGGCCAGCACGCAGCTGACGCCGGCGCAGAAGCGGCAGATCTACGAAGGCAACGCCCGCCGCGTCTACCCGCGGCTGGACGCCGCGCTGAAGGCTCAGGGCCGCTGAGCGCCAACGGCCCGGCCACGCCACGAGACCATCCCAGGAGCACCGACCATGCAAGGACACCCCCAGGAACTGGGCGTCGTGCGGCGCCGCATCGAGCGCGCCGACCGCGCCGCCACGGACCGGCTCGCCGCCTACGGCACCGCTACCGTGCACGAGGCCATGGGCCGGCTCGGCCTCATGCAGCCCTATATGCGACCGATCTACCCCGGCGCCCAGGTGTCCGGGACGGCGGTGACGGTGTTGCTGCACCCCGGTGACAACTGGATGCTGGACGTCGTGGCCGAGCAGATCCAGCCCGGCGACATCGTCGTCGCCGCGATCACGGCCGAGTGCACCGACGGCTACTTCGGTGATCTGCTCGCCACCTCGTTCAGGGCCCGCGGCGCCCGTGCGCTGGTCATCGACGCCGGCGTTCGCGACGTGAAGACCCTCACCGAGATGGGCTTCCCGGTCTGGAGCAAGGCGGTCAGCGCCAAGGGCACGGTCAAGGCGACGCTGGGCTCGGTGAACGTGCCGGTGGTCTGTGCTGCAACCCTGGTGAACCCGTGTGCAACGGCGAGGGAAGCATCGTCAAGAACCCCTGCCGAAAGTGCCAAGGCACAGGC
>CAIRBF010000117.1 GCA_903876715.1 uncultured beta proteobacterium | reverse complement strand
GCCGATCGGCGTGCAGCTGGTCGGGCGCGCGGGCAGCGACGCGCGTGTGCTCGCGGTCGCGCGTCGGCTGGAGCGGGCGCTGGCGGCAGGCCGGGCGGCCGCGGCGGCGCGCTGAGCCGACCATCGCCCGCGCGTCCGCTCGCGCCCTTGGCGGATCGGACGGCAGAGGCTGTCCACGGCCTGCTCCTGCCAGCAGAGGTGCCCGGCGGGCGACCCCGGAGCCGGGTTCACGCCCCCGCGCCGGGGGTCAGGCGAACGGTCCTTGGGGCTCCGCAGGCGTCCGCGGCGCGTGCGCCTGTTGCAGGGCGGCGTTGGCGCGGCGCAGTTCCGCGACCTCGCGTTCCAGTGCCCGGATGCGGCGTGCCTCGGCTGCACGCGTGCCCGGCGGCACTGCGGCGCCGGTCTCGGCATCCCGAACCCACTGCCGCAGTGTCTGCGGCACGCAGCCCAGCTTCGGGGCGAGGGCGTCGATCGCCGCGGTCAGCGAGGCGTACTCGCCGCGGCGTTCCTGCACCGTCTGCACGGCCCGCGCGCGCGCTGCGGGCGTGAACTTTCCCGGCTTCTTCACCACACCATCTCCTCGCATGAAGGACCCCGGGCTTCCGGGGCGATTGCAGGAGGCCGCGCAGGCTCTCAGGCCGCAGGAGGGGCCCAGGGGTCCGGCGACCGCGACAGGAAGTCCGTGACGACGTCGATAACGGTCAACTTGTCGGCGCGCACGGCCTGGCGCAGGGCCGCAGGCAGTTCCGCCGGATCGGTCACGCGGATGCCGTGGGCGCCGAAGGAGCGCGCGATGGCGGCGAAGTCCGTCGCGCGGAAGGCGGCGAGTTCGCGCACCTGTGGCAGCGGCATGCCGCGCGCGACCATGTTGCAGGCGTCCTGGCCGAAGCCCGAGTTGTTGTTGACCACCACCGTCACCGGCAGGTTGTAGCGCAGCGCGGTCTCGATCTCGGCCAGGTGGTAGTAGAAGGCACCGTCGCCGTTGAAGCAGACCACCCGCCGCCCGGGCGCGGCGCACTGCGCGCCCAGCGCGGCCGGGAACGACCAGCCGAGCGAGCCCGCGGCGCGCAGGTAGGTCTGTCCCGCCGACAGCTCGACGTGCGTGCAGGTCCAGATCGCGGAGTAGCCGGTGTCGGCGACGAGGATGGCGTCGTCGGGCAGCGCGGCGGAGACCTCGGCGCACAGCCGCTCGACCTTGACGGGCACGGCATCGCTGCTGCGGGCGGCCGCCACGGCCTCACGCCATCCCTGCATCGCCTGCGCCGCGGCCAGCGCATAGGCCGGGTCGGACCCTCCATGGCCAGCCAGGCGGTCGGTCAGCCCCTGCAGGGCCAGGCGCAGATCACCCGCCACGGGCAGGGCATCCGGGTAGTTGCGCCCGGGCTCGCACGGGTCGGCGTCAAGCTGGACCAGTTGTTGGTGCGCCGCAGGAACACGCCAGGCATGCGTGTTCTGGTCGCTCATCTGGGCGCCCACGGCCAGCACCAGGTCCGCCTCGTGCAGCAGGCGGTTCGTGACCGGCATGCCATAGCTGCCGGCTGTTCCGATGGCCAGCGGGTGACGCGTGGGCAGGGCACTTCGCGCGCCGACGGTGGTGGCCACGGGCGCCCCGAGTTGCTCGGCCAGCGCGAGCAGCGCCCCGGCTGCGCCGCTGGCCACGGCATCGGTGCCGGCGAGGATCGCCACCTTGCTGGCGGCCCGGATCGCCAGCGACGCAGCGTCCAACTGCGGGGCCGACGGCGCAAGTGCGGTGCGGCCGATGCCCTTCAGCAGGTCCTCGGGGAGGTGGCTGTCATCCAGTGTGCCGGCCTCGAGATGCTCGCCCATGAGCCCGGCCACGTCCAGGTGCACCGGCCGCGGCGCGCCCGCGAGGCTGGCACGCCAGGCACTCGCGATCATGCGGGGCAGGTCCTGGGGCCGGCTGACGTAGGCCGACGCGCGCACCACGGCCGAGAAGGCCTTGGCGTGGTCGATCTCCTGGTAGGCGTTGCGGTCGGACTCGTGCTGCGGCTTGCGTCCGGTAATCGCGATCACGGGCGAGCGGCCGAGCCACGCGTCCTGCAGGCCGGCAGCGAGATTGGCGGCACCGACGGACTGCGCCCAACACAGGCCGGGCCGGCCCGACACGCGCGCATAGCCGTCCGCCATGTAGGCGGCGGCCTTCTCGGTGTGCGGCAGGATGGTACGCACCCCGTGCCAACGCAGCTCGTTGAGCGTGTCGCGCAGGATCGCCTCGAGGAAAAAGACGTGGCTGATCCCGGCCTCGGCAATCTGCGCGGCCAGCCAGCTGGAAGCCTTCGTGAGCGCCATTCAGATCCACTCGACGCGCGGCTCGTTGCCCGGCTGGATGGACTGCAGCAGCCCCTCCTCCTTGCCGGCCTCGGCCTCCACGCACTCGAAGCGCCGCGGCACGTAGGGCGGCACGGAGCACACGTCGTACTTGTCCAGCAGCACCGAGTGCTCGGCGTGCAGGCCCCAAATGACCTTCCACCGGCCCTCCAGGCAGATGAAGGTCTCGTTCGTGTCGTGGTTGTGCAGTACCGGCCCGTTGCCCGGCACGGCCTTGATGTACGACATCTGGAAGCCCTCCTTGATCGGGATGGCCGACCAGGGGTCCGTGGAGCCCTCGGCGAGCAGGCCGGTGCCGACGACGAGGTAGTTCTTGCGCTCGTTGCCCGGGAGCTGGCTGTCGTGGTAGCGGTTGGGCGGGTATTTCAGCGCGTGGAAGCGCGCGACGCGCTTGTCCATCTGCTCGGGCGAGCAGTCGACGATGGGCATGCTGTATTGCTTGGTCATGCGGCCGGGGTCCTTGCTGCGTTGGCGTGAGGTTTTCAGGCGGCCGCGAAGGCCTGCCGGGTGAAGGCGGGGTCGAAGATCCGGTCGGCCATGACCTGACAGCGGATCATCAGCCGGTGCTCGTCGTGCCGGTAGTCCGCCAGTGCCTTGTGCCAGGTGCCGATGTGGTCCCACAGCAGCAGGTCGCCCACCGACCAGCGGTGGGTGTAGCGGTACCTCGGCTGCAGGATGTGGTCGAACAGCTGCTGCAGCAGGCGGTCGCTGTCGGCGGCGGGCAGCTGCTCGATGCGCTCGGTGAAGCCGGGGTTGACGTACAGCACCTTGCGGCCGGAGATGGGATGGGTCAGCAGCACCGGGTGGCGGGAAGCGGGGTGGCGGGCCCGCTGCTCCGCGGTCATCGGCGGCCGCGGACTGCCCTTCTCGCGCCGCATGTGCTCCCAGAACTTGTTGATGTCATGAACAGCCGTCAGGCCCTCCAGACGCGCGAGCAGGTCCGCCGGCAGGTCAGCGCAGGCCGCCTGCGTGTTGGCGAACTCGGTGGCGCCGAGCACGACCCCGTCGCGCACCGGCACCTGCTGCGCCACCAGCACGTTCACGAAGCCCGGCACCGCGTTGTAGGACATGTCGGTGTGCCAGTCCTGGCCGGCGTCGGGGATGCCGATGTGGCGGCCGTTCTCCAGGATGTTGGACAGCACGGAGACGTCCGGCACGCCCGGCATCTGGCCGATGGGCGTGACCTGCAGCGTGCCAAAGCGCATCGAGAAACGGCGCAGTGCCTGCGGGCCGATGGGCTGGCCGGGAAAGCACAGCACGCCGTGCTCACCGAGGGCCCGCAGCACCACGGCGAAGTCGGTGTCGGTCAGCGGCTGCGACAGGTCGATGCCGCTGACGCGCGCGCCCAGCGTGTCACTCGCGGACAGCACCTGGATGCGCGCGGACGCTTGCGGTCGCGGCGGGGACTGCGGAGCCTTCATTCCGGCTTGATGTTCAGTTCCGAGAGCAGGCGGCCGAACTGCTCGTGGTTGCGCCGGATCTGCGCGCCCAGCTCCTCGGGCGTCGTGGCCGAGACCATCAGGCCCGCGGGCATGCGCGAGGCGAACTCCGGCGCAGCCAGGATGGCCTGCAGGTCCTTGGAGATCTTGTCCACCAGCGCCTGCGGCATCCCCTTGGGCCCGAGCAGGCCCAGCCACACCGGAGAGACGCCCGAGTTGGGAGCGATCTCCGCGACGGTCGGCACGTCGGGAAAGGCTGGATGGCGGCTCGGACCGGTGTAGGCGAGCGCGCGCAGCGCACCGGTCTGCACATGCGACAGCGTGACGCTGAGCGGGTCGATGGTGAGATGGATCCGGCCCGCCAGCAGGTCGGTCATGCCCTCGGCACTGCCCTTGTAGACCGCGCCCTGGGTCGGGAAGTCCAGCGCCCGGCTCAGGAGTTCCATGTTCAGGTGCGACAGGGTGCCGATGCCGGGGTTCAGATAGAACAGTGGATCGTTGCGACGACTGCGCGCGTAGCTGACGAGTTCCTGCACGTTGCGCACGGGCAGGCTGCTGTTGACCGCCAGGAAGGCATAGGGCACGGCCACCATGCCCAGCGGCGTGAAGTCGCGTATCGGGTCGTAGGGGACCCCGCCCTTGGTCAGCCGGGGTGTGACGGCCAGCGCCGACATGGCCAGCATCGTCAGGCTGTAGCCGTCGGGCGTGGCACGGGCCGCGGCGGCCGCGCCGATGGCGCCTCCGGCCCCGGCCATGTTGACCACGACGACGCTCTGGCCCCAGCGCTGCGACAGGCCGCGCGCGAGCTCGCGGCCCACCACGTCGGTCACGTTGCCCGCGCCATAGGGAACGATCATCCGCACGGGCTTGCTGGGGAAGGCCTCCTGGCCCGACGTGGCCGCGGCCAGGGTGATCGCGAACAAGCCCGCAAGCAGGCGCTTCCACTTCGTGGTCATGGTGTCTCCTTGTTGCAGTCGGGCACGACGGCTCAGTATGCGCACAGGCGGCCAGCCTGCGCCATGGGCCGGGCCGCATGCCGACATCGCCGCGAGCGATGCCCGTAAGATCCCGCGGATGGACGCCAAGCACCTGGACCTCCACATGCTGCGCTGCCTGCACGCGCTGGTGTCGGAGGCCCATGTGACGCGTGCGGCCGAGCGCATGGGCATGACGCAGCCCGCGATGAGCGCAGCCCTGGCGCGACTGCGGTCCCTGTTCGGCGATCCGCTGCTGGTGCGTACCGAGAGGGGGATGGTGCCCACCCCCCGGGCGCAGGAGGTGGCTGCCGCAGCCCGTGGCGCGCTGGAGCTGCTGGACGGTGCGCTGGCGCCCGAGGCCGGGTTCGATCCCGTGCGGTCCGGTGATCGTTTCGAGATCCTGGCCAGCGAGTCCGCCTCCTTCGTCCTGATGCCCGCGCTGGTGGCACGTGTGCGCGCCCTGGCGCCGCAGGTCGAGCTGAGGATCCAGGTGCCCGACCTGACGCGAGCGCGCCAGGTGCTGGAGGAAGGCCGGGCCGACCTGCTGGTCAGCTTCACCCGCAGCGCACCCGCCGGCCTGCGGTCGCGGCCGCTGCTGCAGCAGGAACTGAAGGTGATCGCGGCGCGTCACCACCCGGACGTGCGGGGCAGCCTGACGCTGGACCAGTTCCTGGCGTGGCCGCACGCGCTGCACATGATCGGACGCACCTACTCGGCGGTGGAGGCCGCGGTCAATGCCGCACTGGCGCCCACCGGTCGCCAGCGCAGCATCGGCGCCTGGGTGCCTTCGTCCATCTCGTCGCCGGCGGTGGTGGCAGCCACGGATTTCCTGGCCACCCTGCCGGATTTCGTGGCGCGGTCCTTCTCGCTGGCGCTCGACTTGCAGGTGCTGGCGCCGCCGCTGGCCATGGGCGACGCGCAGCTGAGCATGTACTGGCACGACCGCGCCCACCGGCACCCGGCCCAGCGCTGGCTGAGGAACGTCCTCGTCGAAGCCGCCGAGCATGTGCAGGTGAACTTCCCGCACCTGCCGTGGTCGCGGGTGGCCGGCGCGCCGGGCGGCACATCCTGAGGACACGGCCTGTCCGGCGCGGTCCCGCCGCAGACAGGCTGCGATGCTGCGAGTCGTCGTCCTGCAGGCGCGCGGCAGGTGATCAGCCCGCCCGGGCGGTGGCGCCGTTCAGGCGCGCGAGGTTGTCGGCGGTGCTGTAGAGATCGATCATCGCGCCCGCGGACGAGGCCTGGTCCATGCGCGCGCGAATCTCCTTGCCCTGCGCGTAGGCCCGCCGCACCGCGTGGCGCGCGTCGATCGCGTCGAACCAGCGGAAGAAGTTCGGGTGCGAGCCCGGATCGACGGCCACTTGCTGCCGTGTCCGGCACCACGGGTGCAGCGCGATGTCGGCGATGCCGTACTCGCTGCCGCCCATCCAGGGCTGCTCCGCCAGGCGGTTGTCGATCACGCGGTAAAGGCGGGCGACCTCTCGGTTGTAGCGGTCCTTGCCGTACTGCACGTCGCTGTGGTTGTTGAAGTGGTTGGCCTGGCCGATCATCGGGCCCACGTGGGACGACTGGAACAGCAGCCACTGCAGCGCGTCATAGCGGCCCGCTGGGTCGCTGGCCAGGAAGGCGCGGTGCTTGTCGGCGAGGTAGACGAGGATGGCGTTGGACTCCATCAACGCGATCGGCCGGCCGCCGGGCCCGTCCGGATCGACGAGCGCGGGGATCTTGTTGTTGGGACTCAGCCGCAGATGCGCGACCGAGAACTGTTCGCCCAGGCGGATGTTGACATCGACGTGGCGCCAGGCCAGCCCCAGCTCCTCGAGAAGAACCATCACCTTCAGGCCGTTGGCCGTCGGATACGAGTGCAGTTCGATCATTGGGTCTCCTGCGCGCCGCAGCTTCATCAAGTCCGTGAGTATCGGCAAGCCGCTGCCTGTGGCGCATGCCGGCACCGCGATGTGGGCATGCCCGGGCATGATGCGGGCTCGGCACGCCACGACGCCCCAGCAGATGAATTCCACCCTCCCCGCGCTCGCCCTGGCGTCGATGCTGCTCGTGCAGATGCTCGCTTCGATGACCTTCGTCGCCGCGTCGGTCCTGGCGCCGGCGGTGGCGCCGATGCTGGGCCATGCACCCGAACGCGTCGGCCTGTACGTCGGCCTGGGTTACCTGGCGGCGATGGCCTCCGGCCTTCGCAGCGGGGTCTGGGTGGCGCGCTGGGGCGCGATCCAGCTGACCCAGCGCGGTCTGCTGGCCTGTGCAGGCGGTGCGCTGCTGGCCGGGCTCGGACCCGCGCAGACCCTGCTGGCGGCCGCTGTCTTGATCGGCCTGGGCTATGGCGTCGTCAACCCCACGGCGGCAGCGGTGCTGAGCCAGCATGCGCCGGCGCACTCGCGCGGCCTGTTCTTCTCGGTCAAGCAGACCGGCGTGCCGCTGGGGGTGGCCCTGGCGGGCCTGATGATGCCCGTCGGCCTGGCGCTGCTGGGCTGGCGTCTGACGGCGGTGGTCGTCGCCGCCACCTGTGCCTCGATGTCGCTCGCGCTGTGGCCGACGATTTCGCGCCTGGACCCGCCGCGCCCGAGTGCGGCCGAGGCGGCTGCACAAATGCCCTTGGCGCTGCTGCGCAGAGTCTGGCAGGCACCCGCGCTGCGGGTGTTGAGCCTGACGTCGTTGACGTACACGCTCATCCAGCAGGTCTATGTCACCTTCATCGTCTCGATGCTGAACCTCACGCTGGGCTGGACGCTCGCTGCGGCCGCCGGCCTGCTGGCACTGTCGCAGGGGCTGGCGGCGTTGGCGCGCATCTTCTTCGGCACCGTGGGCGACCGCTGGGTGCCGCCGGGCTGGGTGCTGGTGGGCCTGGGGGCGGCGATGGCGACCAGTTGCCTGGGCCTGGCGGCAGCGGCGGCGGGCGTGCTGCCGTGGGCCCTGGTGGGCGCGGCCGCGCTGGCGTGCGCCGGCACGGCGATGGGCTGGAACGGCGTGTTCTACGGCGCCCTCGCGCAGCACGTGCCGCGCGCCGAAATGGCCGCTGTCTCGGGCGCGGCGCAGTTCTTCACCTTCGGCGGCGCGATGCTGGGGCCACTGCTCTTCGGCGAGGCCGTACGGGCCGGCGCCGAGTACCCTCTGGCCTGGGCCGCGCTGGCGCTGGTGCCGGCCGTGGCGGCGACGGCGCTGGCACGCGCCCTCGTCAATGCCCCTCGAACCCCACCAGCGTGAACACGTCCAGCCCCGATTCGCGCAGCCGCTGCGAGCCGCCGAGTTCGGGCAGGTCGACGATGGCGGCGCCTTCGATGACCTGCGCGCCCATGCGCTCGAGCAGACGGCGACCAG
>CAIRBF010000116.1 GCA_903876715.1 uncultured beta proteobacterium | reverse complement strand
TCCGAGCCGGTCCGCCGCGCCAAGGGGCACGCCAGCCGGCCGCTCGACGAGGAGGAGACCCGGCAGAAGTTCATCGCCTGCGCGAGCCTGACCTGCGACCCCGCCGCCGCGGCCGCCCATTGGCGGCGCCTGAGCGTGCAATGACGGCCTCGGCCCCGGCAATCCTCATGGCCCCCCATCCTGGCCCAGCGCTCGCCCCCTCCCTGGCGCGCGCCATGCTGCCGCCCGCGGGCGGCGCGCCGGAGCACGAAGCCTTCCTGCGCACCCTGCTGCTGGACACCCTGGCCTGCGCCATCGCGGCGCGCGGGCACGCGGCCGTGGACAAGGCGGCGATCGCAGCGGTCGCGCTCGGGGCCGGTGCGGACGCCTTCGGCCTGGGCAGCGGGCGCCGGCTCGGCCTGGCAGGCGCCGTGCTCGACAGCGGTTGCGCGATCCGGGCCCTGGACTACAACGACTTCTACTGGGGCCCAGGCATCGGCGGTCACCCGAGCGACCTGTTCGCCCTCGGCCTGTCCCTGGCCCAGCGCGAGGGCAGGACGCTGGGAGACCTGATCGGCGCGATGGCCGTCGGCTACGAGCTCTACCTGCGCATCCTGGACAGGATGGATCCTGATGGCGCCTTCGATCACACAAGCGCGATGGGCCTGGCGGGCACGGCAATGGGCGCTCGGCTGATGCGGCTGGACGAAACGGCGACGACGCAGGCGCTGGCAATGGCCGCGGTGCAGGGGCCGACCATGTACGCGCTGCGTCAGGGCGCCATCTGCGAAGCCAAGGCCGCCGCCCCGGCGCTCGCGTCGCTCGGCGCGCTGGCGGTCCTGGAGCTGGCCCGGGCCGGGATGACCGGTCCGGTCCACGCCGCGGGCGGGCCGAGGGGCCTGGGCGGCTGGCTGCAGGCGCCAGACGCGCTGGCCACCCCGCTGGACGCGAACCCGGCGGCCTGGCGGCTGCCGCACGTGAGCATCAAGCGCTACCCCTGCATCGGCACGGCACAGGCTGCAGTCCACGCCGCCTGCGAACTGCACCGCGCCGCGCGCGCGGCGGCGGGCGCGCTGGAGGCGGTGCAGGTGCGCCTGACGCGCTCCACCCTGATCGCGCACCAGACCTCCGACGCCTACCGGCGGCCGGGCGATCGCGAGACCGCCGACCACAGCTTCTTCAGCCTGATGTCGATGGCGCTGTGCGACGGCGACCTCACCCCCGGGCAGTTCGAGCGCGAACGCTATCGGGACGTCGACGTGCTGGCGATGTCGGACCGGCTGCGCTTCGATGTCACCCTGCCGCCGCGCGATGCCGGGCAGTTCTGCGCCGAGCTGCAGGCCCGCCTGGACGACGGGCGCGAATTGCGCGTCGTCGTCGACCGACCGCCGGGGCATCCCCTGGCACCGCTCGGCGCGGACGAGCTGCTGCGCAAGTGGAGCGCGTGCTGCGAAGGCCGCCTCGAGGCTGGCGCGCGCGACGCGCTCGCGCAAGCCTGCCTGCACGCCCCGCCCGACCTGCCTGTTTCGCGCCTCCTTCAGCCCCTGCTGCAAACGCCCACGGACAACGGACCATGATCGACGCCCTCCCACTGAAGGACCGCGTCGCGGTCGTGACGGGCAGCGCCCGCCGCATCGGCCGCTCGATCGCGCTGGAGCTCGCCCGTCGGGGCGCATCCATCGTCGTGCACAGCCTCGCCGACGAGGCTGGCGCGCAGGAGACGGCGCGCCTCGTGCGCGGGCTCGGGGCCGAGGCCCGGGTGTGTCTGGCCGACATCACGACCGAGGCCGGCGCCGCCGCGCTCGTGGACGTGGCCGCGCAGGCCTGGGGCCGGCTCGACATCCTCGTCAACAACGCCGCGGTGCGCCGGCCGGTTCCGTTCGAGGATCTGGACTTCGCCGAGTGGCGCGCCATCATGGCGGTGGTGCTCGACGGCACCTTCCTGTGCTGCCGCGCCGCCGCGCCGCTGCTGCGA
Source organism: uncultured beta proteobacterium (assembly GCA_903876715.1). Lineage (GTDB taxonomy): Bacteria > Pseudomonadota > Gammaproteobacteria > Burkholderiales > Burkholderiaceae_C > Rubrivivax. Next base: position 7,171 of record CAIRBF010000116.1, on the reverse strand, counting down.
GCCTCGGGCCAGGGGCGCATCGTCAACATCGGCGGCATCACGAGCCATATCGGCGCGCACGAGCGCGCGCACGTCGTGGCGGCCAAGGCCGGCGTCGTCGGCCTGACGAAGGCGCTGTCCCAGGACCTCGGCGCCGCCGGCGTGACCGTCAACTGCATCGCGCCGGGCCTGATCGAGGACCCGGCCGACGACGCCGTCTCCTCCGGCTTCCGGCGCCGGCACACGCCGCTGGAGAAGATCCCGCTGCGCCGCGCCGGGGTGCCGCAGGATGTCGCCCAGGCGGTGGCCGTGCTGTGCTGCGACGAGATGGCCTATGTGACCGGCCAGACCATCCACGTCAACGGAGGCGTCTTCCCATGGTGACGCAGACCCTGGCGGCGCACATTGCCGCCGCGCGGCAGGCCGAACTGCCACCCCCGGTGCGGGCCAAGGCGCGGTTGCACGTGCTCGACACCCTGGCGGCCATGGTGTCGGGCAGCCGGCTGCCCGCGGGGCTGATGGCGGCCGAGTGGGTCGTGACGCAGGCGGCCGCGGGGCCCGCGCGGGTGGCCGGCACCCGGCTGCGCGCGCATCCGCATTTCGCCGCGCTGGCCAACGGCGTGCTCGCGCATGCCGACGAGACCGACGACTCGCACGCGCCCTCGCTCACGCACCCCGGTTGCGCGGTCGTCCCGGCCGCCTTGACCCTGGCCGATGCCCACGGCCTCAGCGGCGACGCGCTGCTGCGGGCCGTGGTCACCGGCTACGACGTCGGCACGCGCGTGGCGCGCGCCCTCGGCGGCGAGCGCTACTTCGACCGGCACCACAGTTCGCACGCCGTAGGCGGGCTGTTCGGCGCCACGGCTGCGGCCTCGGTGTTGATGGGCTTCGACGCGCGCCGGTGCGCCTATATGCTGGCCTATGCGGTGCAGCAGGCTTCGGGCAATGCCTGCTGGCGCCGCGATCCGGACCACATCGAGAAGGCCTTCGATTTCGGCGGCATGCCCGCGCAGCAGGCGGTCCTGGCCGCCAGCCTCGTGGCCGCAGGCTTCACGGGTTCGCGCGAGCCGCTGGAAGGCGTGCCCGGGCTGTTCGCCGCCCACGCGGTGTCGGCCGACCCGGCGCTGGCGGTGCAGGGGCTGGGTGCGACCTACGCCGTGATGGAGACGGCGATCAAGAAGTGGTGCGTCGGCTCGCCGATCCAGGCGGCGCTGGACTCGCTGCAGCACCTGATGGAGCACGAGGGCGTGGTGGCCGGCGAGGTCGAGCGCATCGTTGTCGCGCTGCCGCGGCAGGCGGCGCCGGTCGTCGACCGCCGCGACATGCCCGCGGTCAACCTGCAGCACCAGCTCGCGCTGTTGCTGATCGACGGCGCGGTGGGCTTCGAGTCCGGGCACGACCTGGAGCGCATGCACGATCCGGCCGTGCTCGCCTTGGGCGACCGCATCTTCATCGATGCGCGCGTCGACGACGACTTCACGGCCCACCCTCGGCAGGCGATCGTGACCGTGTTCCGGTCCCGGGGAGCGCCGGTGTCCCATCACACACGGCACGTGCGCGGGACGCCGGGCAATCCGATGAGCGAGGAAGAGGTGCACGCCAAGGCGCGCGACCTGATGGCCCCGGTCCTCGGGCCGCGGCAGTGCGAGGCGCTGCTGCGAGCCGTCGCGGACCTCGAGTCCCTGCCTTCCGTGCGGGGGCTGGTCGATCTCCTGCAGCCCGGCCACGGGGCTGGTTGATCCGGCAATCCGCACATTTCACGAGAGGAGACTGGCATGACCGATCGATGGACGCGACGCTCCGCCGTCGTGGCGACCCTGGGCGGCCTGACGCTGCCCGCCCGGGCGCAGTCCGAGCCCTATCCGAGCCGGCCGCTGAAGATCATCGTCCCGACGCCGCCCGGTGGCGGCGCGGATGCCTTCGCCCGCGTCATCGGCGCCCGGCTGGGGGAGCAGATGAAGGCCACCGTGATCATCGAGAACCGCCCCGGCGCGGCCGGCAACGCGGCGGCCGAGCAGGTCAAGCGCATGGCGCCCGACGGCTACACCCTGTTCATCGGCGCGATCGCGATCCTGGCGATCTCGCCGTCCCTGTACAAGAACCTGCCGTTCGATCCGATCAAGGATTTCAGCCCGATCACGATGGGCGTGGTGCTGAGCAACCTGCTCGTCGCCCACCCGTCGCTGCCTGCCAACAACGTCAGGGAACTGATCGCGCTGGCCAAGGCTCGCCCGGGCGTCATCAACTACTCCTCCTCGGGCAACGCCACCGCCGGGCACCTGGCGGGCGAGTTGTTCGCCGCGATGACGGACACCCAGCTCGTGCACGTGCCCTACAAGGGCGGCGGCCCGGCCATGGTGGACCTGATCGCCGGTCATGTGCAGATCAGCTTCGCGAGCCCGCCCTCGGCGCTGCCGCATGTGAAGACCGGCAAGCTCAAGGTCCTGGGCGTCACCACCGAGAAGCGCCAGACCGCCATGCCCGACGTGCTGACGATCGCCGAGGCCGGCGTGCCCGGCTTCTCGGCCAACAACTGGTACTGCTTTGTCGGGCCGGCCGGCATGCCGCGCGACATCGTGGCCCGGCTCAACCACGAGATCCGCCTGGCGATGCAGGACCCAGCGGTCCAGCACAGCATGGCGGCGCAGGGCATGGTGGCCGAGCCCAGCAGCCCGGAGGCCCTGACCCAGATCATCGCCAGTGAGATGGACAAGTGGGGCAAGGTGGTCCGGGAGCGCCGGGTCCTGCCGACTTGACGCTGTCGGCATCCAGACCGGGCCGATTTCGCGCCTGCCCGGGAGGAACCGTCCTGCGCCGGCTCGGTGTGCCCGTCTTGCAGGATCCCGCCACCGCCACCGCCACCGCCACCGCCACCGCCACTGTTGCCGCGTTCGCCCCCGCCCCATTGCCTCGGCCATGAACGTCCCTTCCTCCTTGTCGGCCCTGTTGCAGCCGCGCTCGGTCGCCGTCTATGGCGCCTCCGCCACTCCGGGCAAGCTCGGCCACAGCGTGCTGGTCAACCTCAGGCGCTGCGGCTTCGACGGCGTGGTGATCCCGGTCCATCCACAGGCCGCAGAGATCGACGGTCTGCCGTGCCGCGCGAGCCTGGCCGATGGCGCGGCCTCACATCCTGCTCAGGCTGTGGACTGCGCCTTCCTCGCCGTGCCGGCTGCCGCCGTGCCGGCCGCGCTGGCCGATTGCGAGCGTGCCGGCGTGCGCAGCGTGATCATCGGCTCCAGCGGCTACGCCGAGCTCGGCGACGACACCGGCCGGCAGCGCCAGGCCTTCGTGTCGGCCTGGGCGCGCCGCACCGGCATCCGGGTGCTCGGGCCCAACACCAACGGCATCCTCAGCGTGCCCGCGTCCCTGAGCCTGGGTTACAACGCCGCCCACGCCCAGCTTCCGCCGGCCGGTCCGGTGTCGGTGGTGTCGCACTCGGGCGCGCTGTTCGACGTCGTCGCTCGCCGCATCGTCGAACTGGGCTGTGGCCTGAGCCGCTTCGTGCCCGTGGGCAACGAGGCGGACATCCAGCTCAACGAGGTGCTGGCCTGGCTCGTCGACGATCCGCACACGCGCGTGATCGGCCTCGTCATCGAGGGGCTGGGCGACGGCGAGGGCTTTCGCCGCCTGTGCCTGCAGGCGCGGTCGCGGGGGAAGTTCGTCGTTGCGCTCAAGCTCGGCCGGGGCGCGCGGGCGGCCCATGCCACGCAGGCGCATTCCAGCCGCCTGGCCGGCGCCGCCCGTGCCTACGATGCGCTGTTCGCGTCCGCCGGCATCGCCAGCGTCGACACGATCGAGGCGCTGGCCGGCGCCTGCGCCCTGCTGGCGGGTTTCACAGCCGTCTCGCCGCACGGGGTGCTTCCGGTGCTGGCAGATCCGCGCTGGGTGGCCGTCACCACCTCGGGCGCGGGCGGCGCCCTGGTGGCAGACATGATGGCCGCGCGCGGCCTGGCGCTGGCCGGCGAGGATGACGGTCGCTGGCCACCGCGGGTGGAGGAACTGCTGCGGGCGCTGCCGACCTCGGCGCCCATCGTCAGTCCGATCGACACCGGCTCGCTCGGCGATTGGAGCCTGCTCGAGCCGACCTGGACCATCCTCGAGAGCGAAGGCTTCCTCGGCCCGACGATCGCCTTCGCGCACCGGCCTGCCAGCACGGCGATGTCCGAGGCCCTGCTGCAGGCGCTGGCCGGGCGGCGCCGGCGCTGTCCCGCTCCAGTCCTGCTGCTCGTGCCCGGCGGATGGGACGAGGCGCTCGAGCAGCGCTGCCGGGCCGCAGGCGTCCTGGTCTTCCATGACACCGTGAGCTGCTTCGACAGCCTGGCTGCCTTTGCCGCGTGTGTATCGGGCGAGGAGGCGGCCGCGCCGAGCCCGGCCGCTGTCCACGCCGGCGCGACGACGGCGCGCGCGGGCCGCGTGCTCACCGAACTGGAAAGCGCCCGTTTGCTGGCGGCGGCGGGCGTGCCCATGGTGCAGTCCTGCCCCGCCAGCAGCCTCGAGGAGGCGCTCGACGCCGCCCGCGGGATCGGATTCCCCGTGGTCCTGAAAGCGCTGGCCGAAGGGGTCGCGCACAAGCACGACCTCGGCCTCGTGCAGGTCGGCATCGCCGATGAGGCCGGCCTGGCTCGCAGCATGGAGGCCATGCGCCAGCAGCTGGCCCGGCACGGACTCGACCCGAATGACACCCCATGGATCGTCCAGCCCATGCTGCGTGCTCCGCTGGAACTGCTCGTCGGCGTGACGCGCGAGCCGGCGCTGGGACGCTTCCTCGTCGTCGGGCTCGGCGGTTTGCTGGCCGAGGAGGTGAACGCCGTCGAGGTCTTCCCGGTCGACGACTCCGGGGACCGCATCGCGCGCCGGCTCGCCGGCTCCGCGGTGGCGAGGATGGTGGCCAAGACGTCCGGCGCCGCGGCGCAGGCGGTTCTGCGAGACGTGCAGGCGGTGGTTGAACACCTGCGCGTGTTTGCGCTGCAGGAGCCCCAGGTCGAGTCCGTCGACATCAATCCCTTGCTGGCAGGCCCTGGTATCTGCGTGGCCGTGGATGCGCTGGTCGTCCTGCGGCACGATGCGTCCGCGGGGCCGCTGCAGGCCCCCGCCACGGCCCCTGCCGATTTCCCGGTTCTTCACCCCGCGCCCGCCGTCCCGGCCGGCGCGCATCACCCCAGGAGCGAACGATGAAACGAACGGTGGACACCCTGCGGCGCAGGTTCACGCGGCTGGCCCTGTGTGCCCTGGTCGGTGGCACGGCCATGACCCAGGCCCAGGCCCAGGCGTCGTACCCTGACAAGCCGATCCGCATCCTGCTCGGCTTCGCGCCGGGCGCCATCACCGACACCCTGGCTCGCACGGTGGGCGCGCAGCTGTCGCGCTCGATGGGCCAGCCCGTGGTGGTGGAGAACCGGGCCGGTGCCGGCGGCACCTTCGCGGCGGAGGCTGTCGCCAAGGCCGCGCCGGACGGCTACACGCTGCTGCTGGGGGAGGCCGGCAGCATGTCCATCAACCCCTTGCTGATGTCACGCATTCCCTACGACGTCGAGCGCGACTTCGCGCCGATCGCGCAGGTCGTGAACCTGCCGCTCGTCCTGGTCACCCACCCCGGTACGCGCATGCAGCGTCCCGCGGACCTGGCCGCGTTCAGCCAGGAGGGCAAGGCGCTCAACTACGGCTCGGCCGGGCAGGGGACCATCCAGCACCTGAGCGTGGAGCTGTTCAAGGCCGCCTCCAGGCTGCCCTTGAACCACGTACCCTACCGCGGCGGCGCGCCCGCCCTGACCGACCTGCTGGGCGGGCAGATCCCCTTGCTCGTGGCGACCGTGCCCACGGTGGCCGCACAGGTCAAGGCCGGCAAGGCCGTGCCCCTGGTGATCATGGGTCGCAACCGCAGCCCCGTCCTGCCCGACGTTCCCACGCTCGCCGAGGCCGGCTTCAGCGCCCTGGAGATGGGAAACCCCTGGCAGGGTTTCTTCGCCCCGGCCGGCACCCCGCCGGCCATCGTCAACCGCCTCAACGCCGAGATCCGCAAGGCGTTGGAGACGTCCGAAGTGCGCGAGAAGCTGCTGGGCGCCGGCGCCGAGATCGTCGTCAGCGCTCCGGAGGAGTTCCGCCAGGCGCTGCGCGCCGAGCTCGGCATCTGGCGCCGCGCCATCCAACTCGGCGGTGTCAAGCCCGAATGAGGGGGTGACCCGCGGCCGCGCGGACGGGACCAACCCTGTCACGTCCGCGCCGGCCCATCCGCCTGGGTGTGGGTCGGCCGCCCCAACCGCGGCCGGTCGTTCAGGCGAGCGCCCGCAGGAAGGGCCGGTGGATCTCGCGCGTGGTGCCGTCGGTCAGGCCCAGGTCGGTCAGGTGCGGCCCGGCGTTGCAGGCCAGGCACTGGCCCGACAAGGCCTTGAAGGTGCGGTAGGGCCCCTGCCATTCGACAACCGTGCCGGCGGCGTCGACCAGGGCCTGGTGCTCGCGCGCGACCACCTCGGGTTCGGCCGCCGACAGCAGTCCGGCGACCGGAAACGCGGTGCGGGCCACGACCTCGCCGCCGCGCACGACGGCGCCACCGCCGCCCATCTCGATCACCGTGTTGGCCGCCAGCGCCATCTCGGCGGGGTCGGCGCCGTACACGACGAGGTTGTGCGAATCGTGCGCGTAGGACGTGGCGTACGCGCCCTGCCAGCGTCCCCAGCCGTCGATGATGGCGGTCTGTGGGCCGAGGCTCGAGCGCCCGTGGCGGTGCACCACGGTCATGCGCGACAGGTGTGCGGGCACCGTCGCCACCGAATCGACGACGTCGATCGCGACCTCGGTCCACTCCGTGAAGCGCGCGCCCTTGATCGCACGCACGACAACACGACCGTGCCGTAACTCGGGCACGCGGACCTCGAAGTCGGACGCGCTCAGCGGGGCGAGCTTCATCGTCCGCAAAGCCAGCGCCATCGGCCGCGGGCGGATCGGCTCGCGCATGCGGCCGTCGGCGGCGACGAGCCGGCCGCTGGCGTAGACGCGCGCGACCTCGAGCGCCTGCAGGTCGCCGAGCACGATCAGGTCGGCGCGCCGGCCGGCGGCGACCCAGCCTAGGTCGTCACGCTTGAGGCGGTAGGCGTTGTTGACGGTGGCGCAGCGCAGGGCCTGCAGCGGGTCCAGGCCGTAGCGCACCAGGCGCCGCAGCACGTCGATCATGCCGCCCTTGTGCACCAGGTGGTCC
>CAIRBF010000115.1 GCA_903876715.1 uncultured beta proteobacterium | reverse complement strand
GCTGCAGGCCTGTGCCGCGCGGGGTGTGCGTGTCGCGCTCGGCGGCGTCTTCAACTCCGGCCTGCTGGCACGCGGTACGCGCGCCGGGCTGGTCACTTTCAACTACGCCCCGGCCCCGCGCGAGTGGCTCGAGCGCACCGCCCGCCTCGAGGCCGTGTGCGAGGCCCACGCCGTGCCGCTGCGCGCGGCGGCGCTGCAGTTTCCGCTCGCCCACCCGGCGGTCGCCGAGTTGCTGCTGGGCGCGCGCAGTGTGGCCGAGTGGCGCGACAGCCTCGCGCTGCTGGCGCATCCCATCCCTGTGGAGTTCTGGCAGGCGCTGCGTTCGGCCGGCCTGATTCCGGAGGCGGCCCCCACGCCCTGAGCGGCGATGCCTGGCTGCACGCCCGTTGACCGAGCGATGAACGACCTCCTGGACCCGGACGATGCCGTGGGCATCGTCGACGCCCATTTCCACTGCTGGCGCCTGGCGCGCGGCGACTACGGCTGGCTCACACCGGCGCTGCACCCCATCCATCGCGACGTGGCCGTCGCCGACTGGCAGGCCGTCTCCCGCCCGCACGGTGTGGCGGGCGGCGTGCTCGTGCAGGCCGCGCCGACCGAGGCGGAAACCGACTTCCTGCTCGCGCAGGCGCAGGCCCACGCCAGCGTGCTGGGGGTGGTCGGCAGCATCGACTGGCTCGCCGCGGACGCGCCGAGGCGCGTCGAGGCGCTGGCGCGGCAGCCTCGGCTCGTCGGCCTGCGCCCCATGCTGCAAGACTTGCCCGACCCGGACTGGATCCTGCAACCGGCGCTAGCCCCGGTGCTGGAGGCGATGGCCGCCTGCGGCCTGGCCTTCGACGCGCTGGTCAAGCCGGTGCACCTGGTGCGCGTGCGTCGCCTCGTCGACCGCCACCCCGGCCTGCGCATCGTCATCGACCACGGGGCCAAGCCCGACATCGCGGCCGGCGCCTGGCAGCCCTGGGCGACGGAGATGGCCGCGCTGGCGCGTGAGACCCAGGTTTTCTGCAAGCTCTCGGGCCTGCTCACCGAGGCCGGTCCGGCGCCCCGGCCCGAGGCTGCGCGCCGCTGGGCCCGCCATCTGCTCGACAGCTTCGGCGCCGAGCGCCTGATCTGGGGTAGCGACTGGCCGGTGCTGGAGTTGGCCGGCAGCTACGCCGCCTGGTGGGCCGAGGTGCAGGCGATGCTGGACGATGCGGCGCTGCCCCCCGCCGCGCGCGCCGCCGCGCTGGGGGGCAACGCGCGGCGTTTCTACGGGCTGGGCTGAGCGGCCGAAGGGGCCTTCCCTGCGCTACAACAGCCGAACGTCGCGAGCATCAGGGCGAAGGGGCTTTCCGGGCCGAGGTCAGCGCGCGACCCAGCCCCCGCACACCGGGAAGATCTGGCCCACGAAGCAGTCGGCCGCAGGGCTGCAGAGGTAGGCCGCGAACTGTGCATCCTCGCGTGCGCCCACCAGTCGGCCCAGGGGCACCTCGCGTGCCAGCCGCTCCTGGAAGCGCGGATTCGCCTGCACCTCGGGCGGAAAGTAGGTCGGGTTCTCGACGAAGTTCTGGGCGATGGCGTTGACCTGGATGCGGTGCGGCGCCAGCTCGACGCCGACGGCCTGCACATACGACAACTGCGCGCCGCGGGCGGCGCTGTAGGTCGAGGCCCGCTTCATCCCGCGCAGCGCCGAGGCGCTGCCGATGACGAGTATCTTGCCGCAGCGGCGCTCGATCATGGCCGGCGCCACCGCGCGCACCAGGCGTGGCAGCGGGTCGACCAGGGCCGCGAACACGGCGCGCCACTCGTCTTCATCCACCGCGGTGGCCGCCGTCGTCGGGGCCTGCCAGGCCAGGTTGGCGACCAGCACGTCTATGCGCCCGGCCGCCGCTACCACCCGCTCGGCGGCACCGACCTCCGCCAGGCTGTCCGTGCTCGCGACGACCTGCGCCCCCTGCTCGGCAAAGACCTCGCACAGGGCCGGTCCCATGAAGTCCGAAGCCTGGGTGACCAGGACGCGCTGGCCTGTCAGCGTGTGTTGCATGGCTGTTCCGGGGTGGGTTGAACCTGGATTCGGCAGTTGGGTGCGCCCGAGCGATCGCGTCGACGGCCTACCGGGCGCGCGGCTTGCCCACCTTGTCGAACTTGCGCCAGTAGGAGAACTCCTCCTCGTGGACTTCGAAGTCCAGGTCCGACACCCGCGCCTGCAGGTGCGCCTGCGCGTCGGCGACTCCTCGGTTGTAGAGGGTCGGCCCGATCTCCTCGAGGATGAACCCGAGCAGACCACCCGCGGTGACGTTGCCGATCTTCTCCTGCAGGTGTTCGTGGAAATAGCGCTCGATCGAGGCGATGGCCTGCTGGCGATCTTCCTTGCTGAGTTCGATGGTCATGGGTCGGTGGCGCGGTGCGGTGCGGGGTAGGGCTGGGTAGGGCAGAGGGCGGGCACCCGGCACGCAGCCGCGCGCGGGCCGGGTGTTCGAAGCCCCGGGATGCTACTGCGGGTCGGCACAATCCTGGCTCCCGCCCGCTCTGTGGCTGCATCGCCCGATGGAAACCCGCTGGCTCGAAGACTTCGTCAGCCTGGCCGAGACGCGCAGCTTCTCGCGTTCGGCGCAGTTGCGGCATGTAACGCAACCGGCGTTCTCGCGCCGGATCCAGGCGCTCGAGGCCTGGGCCGGCACGGACTTGGTGGACCGTTCGTCCTACCCGACGCGGCTGACGCCGGCCGGCGAGGCCTTTCACGCCCAGGCGCTGGAGATCCTGGCTGGAGTCCATGGCGCCCGGCAGACGCTGCGCAGCCTGCAGGTGGCGCGCCAGGACGTGATCGATTTCGCCGTGCCGCACACGCTGGCGTTCACCTTCTTCCCGCACTGGCTGATGGACCTGCGCGCGCGCTTCGGGGCGTTGAAGACGCGCCTGATGGCGCTGAACGTGCACGACGCGGCGATGCGCCTGACCGAAGGCGGCTGCGACCTGCTGATCGCCTACCACCACGCCAGCCAGCCCTTGCAGCTGGCGCCGGGGCGCTACCAGATGCTCAGCTTGGGCCAGGAGACGCTCGCCCCCTACGCGCGCGCCGATGCGCAAGGCCGGCCACTGTTCGCGCTGCCGGCGGCGACCGGGACGTCGCAGCGCCTGCCGCTGCTGGGCTTTGCCGAGGGTGCCTACATGGCGCGCATGGTGGAGCTGATCCTGCGCCAGACGGGCGATGCGGCGAGCCTGGAGACCCTGCACGAGACCGACATGGCCGAGGTGCTGAAGGCGATGGCGCTCGAGGGCCACGGTCTGGCCTTCCTGCCGACGAGCCTGGTGCACAAGGACCTGGCCGAGGGCCGGCTCGTCGCCGCCGCGCCGCCTGGGCGCTACGCGCTGACGATGGAGGTGCGCGTCTACCGCGAGCGTCCCGAGACGGCGCGCCAGCGCAAGCCCACGGCGCAGGCGCTGTGGGACTTCCTGGAGCGGGGCACCGGACAATAGCCTGCATGGCAAGATCACTGCTCTGGTGGCGCGCTGCGCCTTGGCCTACCTCAGGAGACCCGCGATGAACCCCGCCCAAGCCTTTTCCCGCCGCCAAGTGCTGGCGGCCGGTGCCGCCACCCTCGGCGCCCCGCTGCTCGCGCACGCCCAGGCCGCCTGGCCAGCCAAGCCGGTGAACATCGTCGTGCCCTTCCCGCCGGGCGGCGGCACCGATGCCTTCGCGCGGCCGCTGTTTGCCGCGATGAGCAAGAACACCGGGCGCCAGTTCGTCATCGACAACAAGGGCGGGGCCGGTGGCACGCTGGGCGCGGGCATCGCCGCGCGCGCCGCGGCCGACGGGCACAACTTCTTCATGGGCGCGGTGCACCATGCGATCGCCCCGGCCATGTACCCGAAGCTCGAGTACAACATCGAGAGCGATTTCATCCCCGTGGGCCTGGTGTCGAGCGTGCCGCAGGTCGTGGTCGTGAACCCGGCGCGGGTGCAGGCGACGACGCTGGCGCAGTTCCTGGAATACGCGCGCGCCAACCCGGGCAAGCTGAACTACGGCTCGGCCGGCAACGGCACCTCGCACCACCTGGCCGGCGAGCTCTTCAAGCTCCAGACCCGCACGCAGATCGCGCACATCCCCTACAGCGGCGCCGGTCCGGCGCTGCGCGACCTGGTCGGGGGCCAGATCGACATGATGTTCGACGGCCTGGGCTCGTCGGCCGCACACATCAAGGGGGGTCGTATTCGTGCGCTGGCGGTCGCTTCCGAGAAGCGCTCACCGGGCTTCCCGGAACTGCCCACCAGCGCCGAGGGCGGCGTGCCGACCTACCAGGTCGCCACCTGGTATGGCATCTGGGCCCCCAAGGGCACGCCGCGTGAAGCGGTGGGGGCGATGCAGGCCGAGATGCGCAAGGCCTTGAATGGCGACGACCTGAAGGGCATCTGGCTGGGCCTGGGCACCGACACGCCCAATCTGTGGGGCGACGATTTCGGCCGTTTCGTCAGCGCCGAGATCCGACGCTGGGCCGAGGTCGTCAAGGCCTCGGGCGCCAAGCTCGACTGAGGCGCCTGCCGGCCCCCCGGCCTGGGCGAGTGTCCAGGCCGGGGAGGCTACCCCCTTTCTCGCTCCCGGCTTCCCGAGGGTCGCCGACCCGATCTTCCGATTTCCGGCCATGCCCGACGCCAACCTTTACACCGCCCTGCGTGCCGCCTTCCCCGGCGACCTCGATGCCACCGCGGTCGAGACCGCCGACGGCGAGGGCGCGCCGGCCTGCTTCACCTGGCGCGACCTCGACCGG
>CAIRBF010000114.1 GCA_903876715.1 uncultured beta proteobacterium | reverse complement strand
TGCGAAGGCCACGTGCTCGGCGCGCGTGATGTGCTGGCTGCGCAGGAACAGCACCTTGTGCTCGAGCAGGGCCCGGCGCAGCTCCAGATACAGGCCCTCGTCACGCGCGGCATCGCCGAGGCTGACGCCCTGGACCTCGGCACCCAGTGCGGGCGTGATCCTGCGTATCTTCATGAATCGTCCCTCGGCTGCGTGTGACGACCGCCGGCCTGCCGGTCGAAAACCCCTCGTCGGGTCGACCGCAGTATGCGCAGGCATCGCGGAAAATATTGATCTTCTGTGCCATCAAGTTGTCTGTTCGAGCCACGACATGCCGCAATTCCCGCCTCTGGTCCGCTCGGGGACGCTGTTCGGCTACGCCGATCTGAGCGACGCCCTGGCCCTGGACACCGACGCCTTGCTCGCCCAGGTGGAGCTCAGCCGCGCCCTGCTCGAGGACCCCGATGTCCTGATCCCGGTGGATCGCGTCCGCGCCCTGCTCGAGGCGACCTCGCGCCTGCCCGGCGCCGAGAGTTTCGGCCTGCGCCTGGGCGCCAGGCGACGCGTGGCCAACCTGGGGATCGTCGGCCTCGTGATCCGCGAGGAGCCGACGGCGCTGTCAGCCCTCGGCACCCTGTGCCGCTACCTGCAGCTCATCACGTCCTCGTTGCACATCGTCATCGAGGAGGCGCACCCGGTCACGATCATCCGCGAGGAACTCGCGTTCGCCACCGGCGGTCCCGTGCGCCAGTCCATCGAGCTCGCCATCGCGATGATGGCCGGGATCCTGAACGAACTGATGCCCCCGGGCTGGAAGCCGAAGTCCGTTCACTTCAGGCATCGGGCGCCGCGCGACACGCAGGCCCACCGACGGGCGTTCCGTTGCCCGGTGCACTTCGAGGCCGACTTCCACGGCATCGTGTGCGCGTCGGACGACCTGCGGCGCCAGCTCCCCGACCGCGACGCGCAGTTGTCCCGCTTCGTCCAGGCCGGCCTGGAGAAGTCCATGGCGCAGACGAAGGGCTCGAGCCTCGCCCCGGTGCGCCAAGTCATCATCGGCCTCATGCCCTTGGGTCGCTGCGATGCGACGACGGTGGCGCGGCACCTGCACGTCAGCACCCGCACGCTGCACCGGGTGCTCGCTCGCCACGGCCAGTGCTACTCGGGCCTGCTGGCGCAGATACGGCGCGAGCTGGTGATGCAGCAACTGCGCAACAGCGACCGGCCGATCACCCAGGTCGCGCAGATGCTCGCCTTCGAGAGTTCGAGCGCCTTCGGCCACTGGTTCCAGAAGGCCTTCGGGGTCAGCGCCCGGGACTGGCGCAAGCAGCGGGGCGAATCGGCCGCCCTGACGCCCTGATGACTCGACGGCGGCCTGGGTGCCAGGGTGGGGCTCAGGGCACCAGGACGGTGGCGCCCGTGGTCAGCCGCGATTCCAGCGCCCGGTGGGCCTGGGCGGCATCGGCCAGGGCGAACTCCTGCCGCGGCTCGCTGACGATGCGGCCGGCGACCACGTGGGCGAACAGCTCCTCGGCCATCGCCAGCATGTGCGCGCGCGGCGTCGCGTAGTGCACCATCGCCGGCCGGGTCAGCCACAGCGAGCCCTTGCCGGCCAGCAACCGTGTATCGACCTCGACCGGCCCGGAGGACGTGCCGTTGCTGACCAGCGTGCCGCGCACCTGCAGGCTGTCGAGCGAGGCCATCAGCGTGTCCTGGCCCACCGAGTCGTAGACGACGGGTACGCCCTTGCCGTTGGTGAGCTCGCGCACGCGCTGCGGGATGTGCCGGGCCAGCTGCTCGGGGCTCATGCCGCCGGTGACGATGGTGTGCGCGCAGCCGTTGGCACGCGCGACTTCGGCCTTGGCCTCGGTGCTGACCGTGCCGATCATCGTCACGCCGATCGCGCGCGCCCATTGGCAGGCGATCAGCCCCACCCCGCCGGCCGCTGCGTGGTAGAGGATCGTCTCCCCGCCGTGCAGCGGGTAGACCTGACGGAACAGGTACTGCGCCGTCATGCCCTTCATCATCAGCGTCGCCGCGCTGCGGTCGGACACGCCCTCGGGCAGCGGGATCAAGACCTCTGCGGGCACCAGGCGCACGTCCGCATAGGCGCCCTGCGGGCCCAGCAGGTAGCCGACCCGGTCACCGGGGCGGATGTCGGTCACGCCCTCCCCCACGGCCTCGACCACCCCCACCGCGTCGCTGCCCAGGCCGTTGGGCAGGGCCAGCGGGTAGCGCCCGGTGCGGAAGTAGATGTCGATGAAGTTCACCGCCACGTAGCGGTGGCGCACGCGGACCAGGCCGGGGCCGGGTTCGCCGACGTCCACGGTCTCGAGCCGCAGCACCTCGGCGCCGCCGGTCTCATGGAAGCGGATGGCATGGGCCATGGAGTTCCTTTCTCATCGGATGTCGAGGAAGCTGGCGATCCAGGTGAGGGCCTGCGGCCAGTCGCCGTGGCCGGACGCCGGGTTCAGATGTCCCACCGGGCCCAGGTCCGCGAGTTCGCTGCCCCAGGCCTGTGCGAGTTGCGCCACACGCTCGAAGCGTGCCAGCGGGTCGTTGCGACTGGCGCCGACCCGGCTCGGGAAGGGCAGGCGGGCGCGCGGCACGGGCAGCCACCCGGCCGCCGCGAGCGCCGCCGGGGTCGGGTAGCCCTCGGGCAGGGGTTGGTCGAAATCCGGTGGCGTGGCGAGGAAGGCCCCGCGCACGGCGCGTCGGGTCCGCGCCGCCCAGTGCGCCACCGTGATGCAGCCGCCGCTGTGGGCGACGAGGACGAGGGGGCCCTCGATCGCCGTCGCTTCCCGCTCCAGCGCCTCCACCCGCGCGGCGCAGTCCAGGTTCGCCCGCCCGAGCGGCGGCACGGTGCGTGAACGCGGCAGGCGCGCGGCCAGCAGGGTCTGCCAATGGTCGGCGACCTCGTCCCGCAGGCCGGGAACGAAGAGCACGGTCGCGGCGGGATCGCTCACGGGCGGCGTCGTCCGTGCACGCGGTCAGTCCAGCTTGATGCCGAACTGCCGGACGATGGCCGCGTTGCGCGCCGACGTCTCGGACAGCTCGTCGCGCAATTGCACGCTGCTGAGCTGCGAGTCCGGCGTCAGGCCCACGCTGCGCAAGGCCTCGTTGAACGCGGGCACGGTGGCGACCTTGCGCACCGCGACGCTGATCTTCTGCGTCAGGTCGTCGGGCAGGCTGCCGCGTGCGATCACGCCCAGCCATCCCACGGCGTTGATCTCCGACAAGCCCAGCTCCGTCGTGGTCGGCACGTCTGGCAGGTAGGCCGACCGCGTCGGCCCGGTGAAGGCGTAGGCCTTCAACTTGCCTGCGCGGATCTGCGGCAGCGAGGTCGCGATGCCGTCGAACATGATGTCGATCTGTCCGCCCATCACCTGCAGCAGGGCTGGGGGCGAGCCGGGGAAGGGCACGTGCTGCAGGTCCATGCCGAGCTTCTGGTTGAGGATGAGCCCCGCGTAGTGCGATGCCGTGCCGGTGCTGTAGGAGGCGAAGCTGCCCTTGCCCTGGCGCGCCTTGAGGCGCGCGACCAGGCCGCTGAAGTCGTTGACCTCCGGGATCGGCGCACTCACCAGCAGCAGGCCGGACCGCGCGAAGGTGGCGATGGGCTTGACATCCTTCAGCGCGTCGTAGGGTAGCTTCATCACGTGCGGGATTTCCACCAGCACGTTGTTCGAGGTCACCATCAACGTGTAGCCGTCGGCCGGCGCTTGCAGCATCGCCTGGATGCCGATCGCCCCCCCGGCACCGGCGCGGTTCTCCACGATCACCGATTGCTTGATGTCGGCCGACAGGTGCTGCGCCAGCAGACGCGCCACCACGTCCATGGAGCCTCCTGCGGGGGCGGGCACGACGAGCTTGACCGGCTTGTCGGGCCAGGCCAGTGCGCTGGCAGACAGGGTGATGCCGGCCCAGGCCAGCAGGGGTGCCATCCATCGCTTCATGTGTTGTCTCCAGTCGGGTTCAGAGCGTCGCCAGTATGCGGAGCCTGCATCGGCAATATTGATCAACTTCGCCATCAAGTTGTCCGATCGGGACAGTCGCGAAGCGGTGCGGATCCGGCTCGGCGTCACGCCGCCTTGCGCAGGAAGCCCTGGTGCCCGGGGATCGGGTTGGGCGCGAAGCCGTTGGCGGCCAGGGTCTCCTCGACGGTGTCGTAGAACACGCCGATGCGGCACAGGCGCTTGGCGGTCGGCCCGTCGGCCACGGCGCGGCCGAACTCGCGCGAAACGCGCACGAGCTGCTCGATCTGCTCCACCGTGGACATCTTGGCGCTGCGGTCCTGGTTCCACAGGTTGTCCTCGATGCCGCAGCGCACGTGCAGGCCCAGCGCGATGCCCATCATGTTGATCGGCAGGACGTTGCGCATCGAGCTCTCCACCGTCAGCACCGCACCGTCCGGCGTCGCGCGCACGAAGTTCGCCAGGTTGTACAGGTGGGGAGCGTCCATGCCGCCGCTGATGGCCACCCAGTTCATCACCAGCGGCCCCTTGTAGACGCCGCGCCGCATCAGGCGCTCGACCGACTCGAAGCTGTTGATGTTGTAGCACTGGAAGGCGCTCTGGATCCGCGCCGCCGTCAGGCGCTGGATGTGCTCCTCGGCCCAGCCCGGCTGGGCCGGCACGGTCATTTCCTTGTAGGCGTTGAACACGGCGGGGTCCGCCATCGAGGTGCCGGCGATGTCCTCCCAGGCCATGTGCTCGAGGATGTTCATCTGCGAGGTGTTGACCGTGACCGTCACCTGGTCGGGCTTGGGGTCGAGCTCGGCCAGCATGTGGCGCGTGTCGTCGGACAGCCACTTCGCGGCCGCGCCTTCGCTCTCGGGGGCGAACGAGATCGAGCCACCGACCTGGATCAGCATGTCCGGCACGCGCGCGCGCACGCCGGCGATGAGTTCGTTGAACTTGGACAGGCGCTTGCTGCCGCGGCCGTCCATCTCGCGCACGTGCAGGTGCAGGACCGAGGCGCCGGCGTTGTAGCAATCGACCGCCTTCTGGATCTGTGCCTCCATCGTCACCGGGATGTCCTGCGGGAAGTCCGAAGGCATCCACGAGGGCGCGTAGGGCGCAGCGGTGATCATCAGGGGGGGTTGGTTCTCGGGGAAGAGGGAACCGTCGAGGAAGTTCATGGGGTCGCTCCAGAAAGCGGGATTGCGGGGGGGGGGGGTGGCGGATGGGGCGTGGCCCGGGGCCGGCGACGCCCGGCTACCGGGAGGGCTCAGAAGGGTGCGTCACCCTGGATGCCGGCGCGCTCCATCTCGCGGTGGCAGGGGGCATAGTCCATGACCGCGTAGTGCTGGGTCGCTCGGTTGTCCCAGATGGCCACGCTGTCGCGCTCCCAGCGCCAGCGCACCTGGTATTCGGGGATGGCCGCCTGGCTGATCAGGTACTGCAGCAACTGGCTGGAGCCGAGCGTGAAGTCCTGCCCCACGCGCACGTTGTCCGGCGTGTGGAAGTTCGTGAAGTGGGTCGTGAAGCCATTGACGAACAGAACCTTCTCGCCCGTCTCGGGGTGGGTCCGCACGACGGGGTGCTCCGCGTCCGGGTACTGCGCCTTCAGGGCCAGGCGGCGCTCGATGGGCATCGCGGCGCCGAAGGTCGCCTCGATACTGTGCCGGGCGCGCAAACGGCCGATGCGCGCGCGCACCGCCTCGGGCAGGCACTCGTAGGCCAGCGCCATGTTGGCCCACATCGTGTCGCCGCCCACCGGCGGACATTCCACGCAGCGCAGCACGCAACCGAACGGGGGCTTTTCACGCCACGTGGCGTCCGTGTGCCACGAGTTCTCGTAGCGGTCGTTCGGCGCCTCCGGGGACTTGTAGATGCGCACCAGGCCGGGGTGGTTCGGGTCGCTGCCCGCGACGGGGTGGTCTTCGAGCTCGCCAAAGCGGCGGGCGAAGGCCACGTGCTGTGCCCGCGTGATCGCCTGTCGGCGCAGGAACAGCACCTTGTGGCGCAGCAGCAGTTCCCTGACCGTGCCGAACAGGGCGTCGTCGCGCGCGGCCTCGGCCAGATCGACGCCTTCAAGCTCGGCGCCGATGGCGCAGGACAGGGGCCGGACCGTGACACCGTCCTGGACGTAGCGTTCAGCCGCCCAGCGGCGCGGGTCGAATCGCCCGTCACTGCGGCCACCGGCTTGCATGTCGTCTGCCATGGCCCGGGCGCTCAGCGGTCGAGCTTGATGCCGAAGCGCTTGACGAGTGCGCCGTTCTTCTCGAAATCCGACCGGACCGCGCGCGCCAGGTCGGCGGCGCTGGCGTTGAGGTTGGACTCGAAGCCGACGGCCGCCATGCGCGTGGCGATCTCGGGGGCTGCCGCCGCCTTGAGCACCGCCGCGTTGATCCGCGCGGTCACGTCGGCGGGAACCCCGCTGGCCACGACCACGCCGAGCCAGTTGCTGAAGTCCAGTTCGGGAAGACCCAGTTCGGCCATCGTCGGCACGTCCGGCAGGTGCGCTGATCGGCTGCCGGAGGCGATGCCCAGCGCCTTGAGCTTGCCGGACCGGATCAGGGGCATCGACGTGACGATGCCGTCGAACATGACCTGGATCTGGCCGCCCATCACCTGCTGCAGCGCGGGCGGTGAGCCGGCGAAGGGCACGTGCTGCATGTCCAGCCCGGCCTTCTGGTTCAGGATCATGCCTGCGTAGTGGGAGATGGTGCCCGCGCTGTAGGACGCGAACGAGACCTTGCCCGGATGGGCCTTGACGTAGGCGACCAGGCCGTTCAGGTCCTTGGCCGGCACCTCGGGCGCAGCCACCAGGACGAGCAGCGCGCGCGCCACCGTGGCCACGGGCTTGACGTCGGCCAGGGTGTCGTAGGGCATCTTCAGCACGTGCGGGATCTCGGTCAGCACATTGCTGGCGGTGACCATGATGGTCTGGCCGTCGGCAGGTGCGCCCAGCATCGCCTGGACGGCGATCGCGCCGCCGGCCCCGGCCTTGTTCTCGATGATCACCGGCTGTCCGATGTCTGCCGAAAGCTGCTTGGCCAGGATGCGTGCCACGACGTCCATGGTCCCGCCTGCGGGCGCCGGGACGAGCATCTTGACGGGCTTGTCGGTCCAGGCCTGGGCCATGGAGGTCAGCAGGCAGGCCACGATTGCCGTGGCCATGCGGTGGAAGAGGCGCATTCCTGTCTCCTGTGTCTTGCGCCCGACCCTGCGTCGAGCGCTTTCAAATCGCCTCGAAGTATGTAAATCTGCAGGCTCGCCGTTTGCTGATTCGAGACAATCGCTTGCTTTTCCGGGACAGTCGATGCCTGCCGTCTCCCCCCTCATCCGCAGCGCCACGCTGTATGGCTACGTCGACCTGGCTGAGTCCGTCGGGCTGGATGCCGACGCGATGCTGGCGCATGTCGGCCTGTCACGGCAGATGCTGGGCGAGCCCGATCACCCGATCCGCTTCGAGGCCGCACAGGCGCTGCTGGAGGCGAGCGCCCGGCGCAGCGGCCTCGCGGATTTCGGTCTTCGCATGGGCGGGCGCCGGCGCCTGGCCAATCTCGGGATGATCGGGATGGTCATGCGGGAGGAGACCACCGCGCTGGCCGCCATCCAGACGCTGTGTCGCTATGTCCACCTCGTGAACCCGACGCTGCGCACCGACGTCGAGACCATTGGCGAGCTGGTCGTGATCCGCGAGACCTTCGCGCCGGGCTCTGCGCGGAGCCGGCGGCAATCGGTCGAAACCGCGGTCGCGGTGATGCACGGGATCCTGCGCGAGCTGCTGGGCCCCGAATGGCGGGCACGCAGGGCCTGCTTCACCCATCGGGCGCCGGACGGCGTCACGCTCCACCAGCGCCTGTTCGACTGCCCGCTGGAGTTCGACGCCGAGTTCGACGGCCTGGTCTGCGCGCGCAAGGAACTGGCCCGGGAACTGCCCGGGCGGGACGAAGCACTGGCCCGGTTCACCCAGGCGCTGCTGGACCGCAGCCCCGGGCCGGGCGCTGCCGGGGCGGCGGCCAATGCGCGCCAGTTGATCCTCGCCCTCCTGCCGCAAGGGCGCTGCTGCGCGGGCGAGGTGGCCCGGCATCTGGGGATCGATCGGCGCACGCTGCACCGCCGCTTGTGCGCCGAGTCGTCGGGCTTCGGCCTGTTGCTGCAGGAGGTCCGCGACGAACTCGCTGCGCGCCATGTGCGCGACGGCAGCCGCAGCCTCACGGAGGTGGCGGACCTGATGGGCTTCGCGAGCGTCAGTGCCTTGTCGCACTGGTTTCGCAAGCGCCACGGCTGCGCGCCCTCGGACTGGCGCACGCGGCCGCCTGACCGAGGTGGCGGGTCGTCTACATGAGGGATGGCGGGCGAGACGTCAGCGATGCGCCTCGCCCGCGCGATGACCGGCGAACCCGCGACGGGTCCTGCCGGGCCGCTTCACTTGGCCGTCGGCTTGGGCTGGTTGTCGTCGACCTTGACGCTGAACTTGCCGTCGTAGATCGCCTTTTCCTTGGCCTTGACCTTGGCCACCAGGTCGGCCGGCACCTTGCCTTCGAATGTGCCCAGCGGCGAGAGCTCCGAGCCCTTGTGCTTCATCATCGAATAGGAGCCGTAGTCCTCGGCCTTGAACTTGCCGTCCTTGACCGCCTTGAGCGCGCGGTCGATCGTCGGCTCCATGTTCCACAGCGCCGAGGAGACCACGGTCTCGGGGTAGTCCTTCTGCGTGTTGATGACGTTGCCGATGGCCAGGATCTTGCGCTCCTTGGCCGCGTCGCTGACGCCGAAGCGCTCGGCATACATCACGTCGGCGCCCTTGTCGATCATCGCGAAGGCGGCTTCCTTGGCCTTGGGCGGGTCGAACCAGCTGTTGATGAAGGTCACCATGAACTCGACCTTGGGGTTGACCTCCTTGGCGCCGGCCATGAAGGCGTTCATCAGGCGGTTGACCTCGGGGATGGGGTAGCCGCCGACCATGCCGATCTTGTTGGACTTGCTCATGCCCCCGGCGATCATGCCGGTCAGGTAGGCGGGCTCCTGGATGTAGTTGTCGAAGACGCTGAAGTTCGGCGCCTGCGGCTTGCCGGAGGAGCCCATCAGGAAGCTGACCTTGGGGTAGTCCTTGGCGACCTTGCGCGCCGCGGCCTCGACGGCGAAGGACTCGCCGACGATCAGCGTGTTGCCCTTCTCGGCGTACTGGCGCATCACGCGCTCGTAGTCGGCATTGGCGACGTTCTCGCTGAAGACGTACTCGATCTCCCCGCGCGCCACGGCGGCCTTCAGCGCCTTGTCGATGCGGCTGACCCACTGCTGCTCCACCGGCACGGTGTAGATGGCGGCGACCTTCATCTTGGCCTGGGCGAAGACCGGGCCGGTGGCGGCCGCCAAAGTGGCGGCGGCCAGCGAGAGCATCAGTGTGTGGCGACGGGACAGGGACATGGGACGACTCCTTGAGGGGTGACGGTGGCGCGACGGGGCCAACCGTGTATTTGATCACCAGCAAGGGCTGTTCCAGGCCGCGGGCCCCTTCTTCCTCGCGGCCCGGCGACGGGTTCTGGGGCCGCAGCGGCTGCCCTGAGGCGGCTGGCGCCGCGATGCGCCTTCAGCGACGCAGCCCGGCGGTCGCCGCCTCCCGAGGCTCTTCCTCCAATGCGCGCAGGCGTTCGTCGACGCCGGACACCAACTGGCGGGCGAAGGGCAGCCGGACAGCGAGCTCGAAGGCGCTCTGCGCAGCACGTGGCGACCACAGCCCTGACGGGCTCAGCATCCGGCGCGCGAAGGCATCGGCCTGCACTTCGGTGTGCCCGCGCGCGAGCCGGTGGTGCCCGTACTCATGCGCCAGCACGAAGGCGATGATCTCGCGCTCGGCCTGCTCCTCGAGCCGGGCGTCGAGAACGATGAGGCCCCAGGAGCCGCCGACGATGCGGCGCTCGCGCTCGTTGGCGTAGACGTGCTCGTAGCCGGCCAACGCCAGGTTCGGGTAGTACGCGCCCAGCCCGTCGGGAGGGTCGTGGACCACCGCGACCTGCACGTCCGCAGAAAGCAGCTCCTGCACCAGGGCAGCCACACGCGGCGCAGGCACCGCCCGCTGCAGCGCTGCGCGTACGCGCTGCTCGCGCTGCGTCGGCGGGGGCAGCACGCGCGCCCAGACCTGCGACGCTGGCACGAAGGCTGCCGCGCGCGGGGCATCGTTTTCCTGGGCACCCGCCGGGCTCCCGGCCAGGAGTGCGGCCGCCCAGGCCAGCGTGCCGGCCCAGCAGCGAAGCCGGGCCGAGGCGGTCCGGCCCGCGCCATGCGCTGACGAAGGCCCCCGGGTGTCGGCGGTGGCGGCGCAAAGGCCTGCGGCGGTGTCCTGGTTCGAGTCCATGGGCGTATTGCATCCGATCGCAGGCGCCGTCGTCCCGAAGAAGAGCCGAAGAAAATCCGAAAGAACGCCGAAACCCGCTTCCCGGCGCACCACGGGCGCCCGGCCCGGGGCAAGCCGCGCGGCGCGGACCAAGCGCGTGCGGCTCAGCGCCCCGTGTCGGCCAGCGCCAGCAGTTGCTCCGGCGCGACGACCCCCAGGGCGCGCATCCGCGCGCTGACCGCGGCCGCAGAGACGGCGCCCCAACCCGGGCCCTGCGCGAGCGCGAAGGCGCGTTCCGCGGCGCGCGGCGACCACAGGCCCATCTGCAACAGCACGTCGCGTGCGAGGGTGTCGGCCGCGGGAGGGCCCCGGTCCAGGCAGTGAAGTGCGTATTCGTGCGCCAGGACGAAGGCGATGGTCTCGCGGCTGGCCTGCGACTCGAGCACGGCATCGACCACGAACACCCCGCGCCGGCTGCCGAACACCTGGCGCTCGCGTTGGCTGGAGTGGACATGGGCGTGGCCGGAAATCGCCAGACCGGCGTGGTAGGCGGCGAGCCCCCCCGGCGCCCTGGGCACCACCACAACCTGCACGTCAGGCGGCAGGACCTCATTGACGACGGCCGCCACGCGAGGTGCCGGCACCGCGCGTTCGACGGCCTCGCGCAGGCGCTGTACGCGCAGTGCTGCAAGGCGGGTCGCCAGATCGTCCCGTGCCTTGGCCGATTGCGCGGCCGGTACGACGTGCGCCCCCTGACGGGCGTCCTGCGGGTCCTGGGCCTGGACCGTCGACCCGGTGGCCAGGGCCAGCGCGGCGACGACTCCCACGCCGACGCGGCGGGTCCATGGGGTGGACCGGGGTCTCGCCAGCCCGCCCAGGCGGACGGCTGCGGCGTTGATCAGCTCGAGCGGGCTGGCGGTGGCGGGCGTCTTGTCCATGGGGGGATTGCACTTCCGCGGACGGCCCTGTGTCCCGAAAGGCGCCCGAAGAAGACCCGAAAGAGTTCCGAAACCGCCCGGCCACTGGGCCCCGGGTCTGGGCGCACGAGGCCGCGCCCAGGCCTGCCACCGCTGCCGGTGCTGGTGCTGGTGCTGGTGCTGGTGCTGGTGCTGGTGCTGGTGCTGGTGCGGCCTTCGCCGGCGGCTCCGGCAGCGGCTCCTAGAATGCCTGGCGGCGCGTTGCGCCACGGCAATCGACGGCGGTCCCCGCAGTCCAGCGCCCGTCCCAGCTTCGCACAGGACTTCGCGCCTTGTCCCTCCTCACTGCCCTGTCGCCGCTGGACGGCCGTTACGCCGCCCGCTTGAACGCCCTTCGGCCGCTGTTGAGCGAATTCGGCCTGATGCACCGGCGCGTGCAGGTCGAGGTCGAGTGGTTCGTCGCCCTGTCCGACGCCGGCTTCGCCGAGTTCGCGCCGCTGTCGGCCGAAGCGCGCGCCTTTCTGCGCGGCCTGGTCAGCGGTTTTTCCGAAGCCGACGCGCAGGCCATCAAGGACATCGAGCGCACCACCAACCATGATGTCAAGGCCGTGGAGTACTGGCTCAAGCGCCGCTTCGAGGGCCGCGCCGAGCTGGTGGCGGCGCAGGAGTTCGTTCACTTCGCCTGCACCAGCGAGGACATCAACAACACCAGCCACGCGCTGATGCTGCAGGCCGCGCGCGCGCAGGTGCTGCTGCCGGCACTCGACGCCATCATCGAGCGCATGACCGCGCTCGCGCACGCCCACGCCGCGCTGCCCATGCTTGCGCGCACCCACGGGCAGACCGCGAGCCCGACGACCGTGGGCAAGGAGGTGGCTAACGTCGTGGCGCGGCTGCGCACGGCGCGCGCGCGCATCGCCGCGGTGCCGCTGCCGGCCAAGATGAACGGCGCGGTGGGGAACTACAACGCCCACCTCGCGGCCTGGCCCGCCTTCGACTGGGAGGCCTTCAGCCGGCGCGTCGTCGAGCAGCAGCTCGGCCTGGTCTTCAACCCCTACACGATCCAGATCGAACCGCACGACGGCATCGCCGAGCTGTTCGACGCGCTCGCGCGCTGCAACACGGTGCTCATCGACTGGTCGCGGGATGTGTGGGGCTACATCTCGCTGGGCTATTTCCGGCAGAAGACGAAGCCGGGCGAGGTCGGCTCGAGCACGATGCCGCACAAGGTCAACCCGATCGACTTCGAGAACGCCGAGGGCAACTACGGCCTGGCCAACGCGCTGCTCGCGCACATGAGCCAGAAGCTGCCGGTGAGCCGTTGGCAGCGCGACCTGACCGACTCCACCGTGCTGCGCAACATGGGCGTGGCCTTCGGGCACACGGTGCTCGCGCACGACAGCCTCGTGCGCGGGCTGGACAAGCTGCAGGTCGACGAGGCGCGCCTGGCCGCCGACCTCGACGGCGCCTGGGAGGTGCTGGCCGAGGCCGTGCAGACGGTGATGCGCCGGCACGGCCTGCCCGAGCCCTACGAACAGCTCAAGGCCTTTACGCGCGGGCAGCCGATGACGCGCGAGCTGATGCGCGGCTTCATCGAGGGCCTGGCGCTGCCGGCGGCCGAGAAACAGCGCCTGCTGGCGATGACGCCGTCCGGCTACACCGGCGCGGCGGCGGCGCTGGCGCAGCGGGTGTGAGGAGCGCAGGATGTCCCAAGCCTTCACCGACCTGCTCCGCGCCGCCGAGGCGCGCCACCGCTCCATGCTCTGTGTCGGGCTCGACCCCGAGCCGGCCAGGTTCCCCGGCGCCTGGAAAGGCGACGCCGCGCGCATCTTCGACTTCTGCGCCGCGATCGTCGACGCGACGAAGGACCTGGTCAGCGCCTACAAGCCGCAGGTCGCCTACTTCGCGGCGCAGCGCGCCGAGGACCAGCTCGAGCGCCTGTGCGCGCACATCCGGGCGGTGGCGCCGGGCGTGCCGCTGATCCTGGACGCCAAGCGCGGCGACATCGGCGCCACGGCCGAGCAGTACGCGCGCGAGGCCTTCGAGCGCTACGGTGCCGACGCCGTGACCCTGTCGCCCTTCATGGGCTGGGACTCGGTCGAGCCCTTCCTGCGCCACGAGGGCAAGGGCGTCTTCCTGCTGTGCCGCACCTCCAACCCGGGCGGCGACGACCTGCAGGCCCAGGTGCTCGAGGGTGGCGAGCGCGTGTTCGAGCGTGTGGCCCGGCTCGCCGCCGGCCCCTGGAACCGCAACGGCCAGGTCGGCCTCGTCGTCGGCGC
>CAIRBF010000113.1 GCA_903876715.1 uncultured beta proteobacterium | reverse complement strand
TGCGGCCCGACGAAGGCGCCACAGCCACGCACGACCGTGACCTTGCGCATCTTGGCCATGGCCGCCAGGCCGCCCGTGAGCTTGCCCACGACCTTGTTCTTGTGCGCGAGCAGCTTGCCCAGATCCACCTGCGGCGCGCCGTAGCTGATGCCGAGGTCGGCGAAGTGGCTGACCTCGTCCATCACCGCGGCCACGTGCAGCATCGCCTTGCTCGGGATGCAACCCACGTTCAGGCAGACCCCCCCGAGCGTGGCGTAGCGCTCGACGATGACGACCTTCAGCCCCAGGTCAGCCGCGCGGAAGGCCGCCGAGTAGCCGCCCGGGCCGGCGCCGAGCACGAGCAGGTCGCACTCCAGGTCGACGGCGCCGGCGTAGGCGGTGGCGGCGCCAAGTGCAGTGGCGGGGGCCGCCGTCATTTCCGTTCGCCCTGAGCCTGTCGAAGGGCTCGCAGCGGGGGCTTCGACAGGCCCGTCCTGAGCGGAGTCGAAGGGCTCAGCCCGAACGGGAGACAGGGCTGCCGCGACGACAGGCCCGGAAGCCGTGGCCGAGGGTGGCGAGCTGGAGGCTACTGACGCTGACGCGCCCGCCTCGGCCTCGAGCACCAACAGCAGCGAGCCCTCGTTGATCTTGTCTCCGAGCGCGACCTTCAACTCCTTGACAACACCGGCGGCCGACGACGGGATCTCCATCGAGGCCTTGTCGCTCTCCACCGTGACCAGACTCTGGTCGACGCGCACCGTGTCGCCGGGCTTGACCAGCAGTTCGATGACGGCCACGTCCTTGAAATCGCCGATGTCCGGCACCTTGACTTCGATCAGCGCCATGGCTTTCGACCTCTTGCTTTCAGGGCCCGGGGGCGGTCAGAGCATGATGCGGCGGAAGTCCGCCAGCAACTGCCCGAGGTAGACGTTGAAGCGCGCCGCCGCGGCGCCGTCGATGACGCGGTGATCCCAGGTCAGCGACAGCGGCAGCATCAGGCGCGGCGCGAAGGCCTGGCCGTCCCACTTCGGCTCCATCTGGCTCTTGCACACGCCCAGGATCGCGACCTCGGGCGCGTTGATGATGGGCGTGAAGTAGCGCCCGCCGATGCCGCCCAGGCTGGAGATCGTGAACGTCGCGCCGCTCATGTCGGCCGGGCCGAGCTTGCCGTCGCGCGCCTTTTTGGCGAGTTCTGCGGTCTCCAGGCTGATCTGCAGCACGCCCTTGCGGTCGGCGTCCTTGATGACCGGCACCATCAGGCCGTTGGGCGTGTCGGCGGCAAAGCCGATGTGCCAGTACTGCTTGTAGACGAGCGCGTCGCCGTCCAGCGAGCTGTTGAACTCCGGGAACTTCTTCAGCGCCGCCACGCAGGCCTTGATCAGGAACGCCAGCATCGTGACCTTGACACCGGCCTTCTCGTTCTCCTTGTTGACCTGCAGGCGGAAGGCCTCCAGCTCGGTGATATCGGCGTCGTCGTGGTTGGTAACGGCCGGGATCATCACGGCGTTGCGCAGCAGATTGGCGCCGCTGATCTTCCTGATGCGGCCGAGCTCCTTGCGTTCGATGGGGCCGAACTTCGCGAAGTCGACCTTGGGCCAAGGGATGAGACCAAGCTCGCCGCCCCCTGCGCCAGTCGCCGGCGCCGCTTGGGCCACTGCCGCGGCCACTGCGCTGGCGATGGCGCGGGTCTGCGTCCCGCCGGACATCACCGCCTTGGTGAAGGCCTGCACGTCCTGCTGGGTGATGCGGCCATTCGGTCCGGTACCGCCGACTTCCACCAGCGGCACGCCGAGCTCACGCGCAAAGCGCCGCACCGAAGGCGATGCGTAGGGCAGGCCACGCGCCGGCACCGCCGTCGGCTCGTGCGCAGGTAGCAGCCCTGGGGCGTCGACGGCTGCGACGGTCGCGGGAGCAGAGGTTGCCGCCTGCGCCGACACCGAGCCAGCGACCAGCGGCGCAGCGGGGGCCGCCGCCGCCTGGGTGGTCGGCACCGCAGCCGGTGCCGCAGCCGCAGGCGCCTCCACCGGCGCGCCCGCTGCCTCGAGCAGCAAGAGCAGGGAACCTTCGCCTACCTTATCGCCGAGCGCGACCTTGAGCTCGCGCACCACACCAGCAGCCGACGACGGGATCTCCATCGACGCCTTGTCGGACTCCACCGTGATCAGCGACTGATCCACCGCCACCGTATCGCCGGGCTTGACCAGCAGTTCGATGACAGCAACTTCCTTGAAGTCCCCGATGTCGGGAACCTTGACTTCGACCAGAGCCATGTGATCGTCTCCTTGCCGGGTCGACGCCGCTCAGGCGTACAGCGGGTTGATCTTGTCTGCAGCGATGCCGTACTTCGAGATCGCCTCGGCCACCTTTGAAGCAGGCAGCGCGCCCTCGGTGGCCAGCGCCTTCAACGCGGCGATCACGATGTAGTGGCGGTTGACCTCGAAGTGCTCACGCAGCCGGCTGCGAAAGTCGCTGCGGCCGAAGCCGTCGGTGCCCAGCACCTTGTAGGCGCGCCCGCGCGGCACGAAGGCGCGGATCTGCTCGGCGTAGTTCTTCATGTAGTCGGTCGCGGCGACCACCGGGCCGGCGTGCGGCGCGAGCTGCTGCTCCACGAAGGGAACGCGCGCCTCGGCCGTGGGGTGCAGCAGATTCCAGCGCTCGCAGTCCTGGCCGTCGCGCGCGAGCTCGTTGAAGCTCGGGCAGCTGAACACGTTGGCCGCCACGCCCCAGTCCACCGCCAGCAGCTTGCGCGCCTCCATGCTCTCGCGCAGGATGGTGCCGCTGCCCAGCAGGTTGACGCGCGGCGCGCCCTGCGCACCCTCGCCCTCCTCGAGCAGGTACATGCCCTTGATGATCTGCTCTTCGGTGCCCGGTCTCAGACCCGGCATCGGGTAGTTCTCGTTCAGCAGCGTCAGGTAGAAGTAGACGTTGTCCTGCTTCTCCACCATGCGCTTCAGGCCATGGTGGATGATGACGCCGACCTCGTGCGCGAAGGTCGGGTCGTAGCTGATGCAGTTCGGGATGGTACCGGCCAGGATGTGGCTGTGGC
>CAIRBF010000112.1 GCA_903876715.1 uncultured beta proteobacterium | reverse complement strand
CGGCAGAACAAGATGACCGGCGCCGCGGAGCAATACCAGTACATCCTGCGCGACGAGTCGATGCACTGCAACTTCGGTATCGACCTCATCAATGCGATCAAGCTCGAGAACCCGCACCTGTGGACTGCGCAGTTCAAGGCCGAGATCAAGGCCCTGTTCCTCAAGGCGGTGGACCTCGAGTACCGCTACGCCGAGGACACGATGCCCAGGGGCGTGCTGGGGCTGAACGCCTCGATGTTCAAGGGCTACCTGCGCTACATCGCCAACCGACGTGCGGCCCAGATCGGCCTGGAAGCCCTGTTCCAGAACGAAGAGAACCCCTTCCCCTGGATGAGCGAGATGATCGACCTGAAGAAGGAACGCAACTTCTTCGAGACGCGCGTCATCGAGTACCAGACAGGCGGGGCCTTGAGCTGGGACTGAAGGGCTGGGCAGAAGCGCTCCCCGACACCACCTGGACCGAGTCCCTTCGCCCACGAGCCTCCACCCCGCTCATCGCAACGTGCTCCCCAACTCCGCAAGCCTGAATCTCCTGTCTGAGCAGACGCGGGACAGGCTCGCTCCCGCATTCGCCGAACCTGGGCCTTTCCACCGCTCTCTGTGGAGCGTTCGAAATCGTCAGGCGGCGGATCTCTGCGCAGCATCGAGCCGCGCAGTGCTCTTTGCAACTTGATCAAGGAGATCTTTATGGCAACTGCGAAAAAGGCCGCCCCGGCCAAGAAGGCTGCCCCGGCGAAGAAGGCAGCCGCGAAGAAGGCGGCGCCAGCCAAGAAGGCCGCGCCCGCGAAGAAGGCAGCCCCGGCCAAGAAGGCTGCGCCCGCGAAGAAGGCGGCCCCGGCCAAGAAGGCTGCTGCCAAGAAGGCTGCTCCGGCAAAGAAGGCTGCGCCTGCGAAGAAGGCTGCGCCTGCGAAAAAGGCGGCGCCTGCGAAAAAGGCGGCGCCGGCCAAGAAGGCTGCGCCTGCAAAGACGGCTGCTCCGGCCAAGAAGGCGGCGCCTGCAAAGACGGCTGCTCCGGCCAAGAAGGCGGCGCCTGCGAAGAAGGCGGCGCCGGCCAAGAAAGCGGCGGCCAAGAAGGCCCCCGCGAAGAAGGCTCCGGCCAAGAAGGCCGCAGCCAAGGAAGCCGCTCCGGCTCCTGCGGCACCAGCGACGCCTGCCCCTGCGGCACCCGCTGCCAAGACGGAACTGAGCCCAGCCGCGGCCTGGCCCTTTCCGACCGGCGAAAAGCCCTGACGTGCTGGCTGGGCTCCTGCCCAGTCTGGCCCATGCGAACGCACATGCCCAGCCCTCGCGCTGGGCATGCGTGCTGCGTCAGGAGCGAATGTCAGCGCATCAAAACTGGAATTCGCGGCGCACGTCGTCAGGTACGGCATGGTTCTGCCCGCCCCGGCATGCGATCTTCAAGGCGCCGATCCGATTGCCGAGCTCAACGCAGCGCGCCAGCGGCCACCCCTTCTCCAGACCGTAGAGTAGCGCGCCTCGGAAGGCGTCTCCGCAGCCCGTGGGATCGACCACCTGGCTGGCAGGCAAGCCCGGAACGTGCTGTCTGCTGCCCTGGATCCAGATGTCGCACCCATCGGCGCCCAGTGTCACGATCACACCACCCAGGTGCGAGCGCGAGAGCGACTCCAGGGTGTGGCCCGTGCGTTCGCACAGCATTCGGCCTTCGTAGTCGTTGACGGCAACCCAGGTGGCCTTGTCCACCAGCGCCTGCAGCTGAGGGCCGTCGAACATCGGCAACTGCTGGCCTGGGTCGAAGATGAAGGGGACGCCGGCAGCCGCCAGTTGCTCCGCGTGCTTCCACATCGCTTCGCGGCCGTCGGGCGCGATGATCGCCACACGCAAGTCGTTGCGCGCAGGCACAGGCACTTCGCCGGCGCTCTGCATCGCGCCCGGGTGAAAGGCTGTGATCTGGTTGTTGTCCTGGTCGGTGATGATGATGGCCTGGGCGGTGTACGTCCCCGGCACCACGCTGACCAGGGAGTCATCCACGCCCCAGCCGCGGATGCGCTGCAGGTAGTCGGCGCCATCCACACCGAGAGCAGCCTTCACCACCGGCGCGCCGCCGAGCTGCCACAAGGTGTAGGCGATGTTGCCGGCGCAGCCCCCGAACTCGCGCCGCAGCTCGGGCACCAGGAACGATACGTTGAGGATATGCAGCTGGTCCGGCAGGATCTGCTGTCCGAAGCGGCCGGGAAAGGTGGCGATGGTGTCGAAGGCGAGCGAACCGCAGATCAACGCGGGCATGGGATCTCCGTCAAGGGTGGCGAGCCCGATCCGGCGAACGCGGACGGCTCGTGGGTAGGGCACTCAGGGATAGAAGAGCTCGATGTTATAGCCGGCGATCTGTCGCTCGCCGGTATTCAGTGCGGCCTGCAGCGTCAGCTCCTTGCGGGCGCCGATGGCATTGCCGCGTAGCCCGAAATCGCTCAAGCGCAATACGCGCCGGATCACGACCTCCTGGCGTGCGTTCGTGAGCTTCAGGTCGATGGCCGGAACGGCGAGCTCCTGATCGGCGCGGCTGCGCAGCACCAGTGTGACCTGGTAGACCGTACCGCCCAGCTGGACCAGTTCGCTGGACTCGACGCTCAGCGCCTGCAGTTGTCGGGCCGCCTCGACGCGGCAATCCACCATCACGCAGACGACTTCGACCACCGGCTTCAGCGCCGGCATCGATTGCGCGACCTGGTCGTGCCAGGCCACCAGGGCCTGCGCTCCCAAGGCTGCCGTGGCACAGGCCGCCACGCAGCCCCAGACCCAGCGCCTGGCCGTCTGCCGCGCTGCCGGGCGCTGCCGTCGACGGACCAGCGACGGTCCGTCGGAACCCAACAGGTGCCGGCCGCGCGCCAGGTCGTCGCTGTCCAACGCCGGCAGGGCGGCCGGGGCTGTCGCAACGCTGCCCCCCCGGGGCGAGCGGGGTGCGGCCACCGGCGGGCGATCGAGCCCCGCCACCGGTTGACCCGAGTTCGGCGGCGATGCAGATCCTGCCGGCGGGCTCGACAGGGCTCGATCCAGCGCCACAGCGCCGTCAGAGGGCGTGGTCGCACCAGGGCTGGGGGCTGCGGACCGCGTAGGCGCGGCAACCCGCGTCTCCACCGCGGGCATGCGCTGCCCTTCTGGCTCTTCAAGATCGACACGCGCCTGGGGCGCGCTGAACATCTCGCTGCAGCGACCGCACCGCACCCAGCCGCCCGCCAGGCGTAACTGGTCATCCACGACCCGGTAGGTGCTGAGACAGTTGGGACAACGGGTGATGAAAGGCATCACCAGCGATGATGCCACGGGGAACGAACGGGGTCAGGACAACGGTTCGACGGGCGCAGCGGTGACGTGACGCCTGCCGCCCATCAGGACCCAACCCTCTTCCTGGTCAAGCACGGTCAAATCAAGCCAGGGCGCATAGGCAAGCGCCAGCTCTGCGGCCTGTCGCTCCAGGATCCCGGCCAGAACGAGCGGCGCGCCCTCGGCCAGGTGGCCGCACAGCAGCGGTGCCAGCAGCTTCAAGGGCGTTGCCAGGATGTTGGCGAGCACGAGATCGTAGGCGCCGACGGCCGCATCAGGCAGTCGGGCGCGCAGCTCTACCCCGTTGACCTGGGCGTTGTCGCGCGTGGCTTGCACCGCCGCGGGGTCGATGTCCACGGCGTCGATGTCGCGCGCGCCGTGCAGCGCCGCGGCGATGGCCAGGATGCCCGAGCCGCAACCGTAGTCGAGCACGCGGGCCCAGTGCGAGCCGGCCGCGGACACACGCGCGATCCAGCGCAGGCACATGCGCGTGGTCGGATGCGTGCCGGTACCGAAGGCCAGGCCAGGATCGAGCCGGATCCAGCGCTGCGCCGCCGGTGGCGGATCGTGCCAGCTTGGCACGATCCAGAACTCGGGCGTCACCTGGACTGGCTCGAACTGCGACTGCGTCAACCGCACCCAGTCGGTCGGCGCCACGGGTGAGAGCGCCGTGACGTGCAGACCCGCCGTCCAGTCCTGTCCGAGCAGCAGGGTCGCGGCCTCGGTGGCCGCCGCTTCGGACTCGAACAGCGCGCGCAGTGTCGAGCGTTGCCACGCGCCGCGGGGCGCAGGCAAGCCTGGCTCGCCGAAGATCGCCTGCTCCTCGTCGCTGCCGGCGTCAGCGTCCTCGACCGAGACGGAGAGCGCCTCGAGCTCTTCGCCGAGCGCATCGGACACGGCCTCCACCAGCGGCTCGGGCGCGGTCAGCACCAATTCGAACAGCGGCGACGCCGCGTCGGCACTCACTTCTTGCGCTGACCGAGCCAGCTCTCGAGATAGTGGATGCTCGTGCCGCCGGCGCAGAAGCCGGAGTCGATCATCAGCTCGCGGTGCAGCGGGATGTTGGTCTGGATGCCCTCGACCACGGTTTCCAGCAATGCCGTGCGCATGCGCGCCAGGGCCTGCTCGCGCGTGTCGCCGTGGACGATGATCTTGCCGATCATCGAGTCGTAGTGCGGCGGCACGACGTAGTTGGTGTGCGCGTGCGAATCCACGCGCACCCCCGGCCCGCCGGGCGGGTGCCACATCGTGATGCGGCCCGGCGAGGGCACGAAGGTGTAGGGATGCTCGGCATTGATGCGGCACTCGATCGCGTGGCCGCGCATCTGCACCGCGCGCTGGTTGAAGGGCAGCTTCTGGCCAGCGGCGATGCGGATCTGCATCTGCACGATGTCGATGCCAGTCACGAGTTCGGTAACCGGGTG
>CAIRBF010000111.1 GCA_903876715.1 uncultured beta proteobacterium | reverse complement strand
TCGAGCACGCGCGCGCCGGGGCGCAGCAGCTGCGGCGCCACGCCCGGGGCCGCGGCCGGCCCCAGCAGCAGCGGGGCTGCGCGCTGCGCGCTTGCGTCTTGCACCGAGACGTCGCCGTCGGCGAAGCCGGGCAGGCGCTGCACCGGGCAGGGCTGGGCCAGCACCACCGCCTGCCCGCCGAGTGCCGGGTCGTCCAGCACCCAGGCGGGCAGGCCCTGGTCCTCGAGCCGACGCACGTAGTCAGGGGCGTTGCCGCGGCGCGCGTTCACGCGCAGCACCATCGGCGGGCGCTCGGCTGCCGCGGCCAGCTGCGCCTGCCATTGCGTCGGCCAGTCCTGGCGCAGGCGCGCGATCCACCAGGCGGGGTGGTTCCAGGCCGCCACCGGGTCACGCTCGGCCTCGGCCACGCGTGCTTCGCGCTCACGCAGGAAGCGGCGCAGGACTGCATTGACGAAGCCGGCGGCTGCCGGTGTGCGCTCGCGCGCCGCCGCCACGGCCTGATCGACCAGGGTGTGTGCGGGGTAGGGTGGTGCGGACTGGGGCCACAGCAGCGCGATGGCACTCAACAGCAGATGGTCCACCCGTGCCGGAGGCGTACGCGGCGCCAGCAGGGCACGTACGGCCTGGGCACCGCCGAGTCGGCGCAGCACCTCGAAGCTCAGCGCCTGCACGGCCGGACGCAGGTCTGCCCCCACCTGTGGCAGCATGTCGGAGAGCGAGCGTCCGCCCTGTACGCCACCCACTGCGTCAGCGCACAGGGAAAGAATGCGTGACAGGGGGGGCGCGGCGTACACTGCTTGCATCCGGGCAGTCTATTGCAGGGGCCCGCGGTCGGCGCTGTATCAGTCGCTGCCGCGCGGCGCAGGCCTGCACTGCGCGCACATCCGCGCTCGCCCCCACCTCGGCCCGGATTTGGCGGCCCGCCGCGGCCCCGCATGGAGGTTACCGATGAAGATCACAGCCCGCGCGCCGCATAACGGCGCAGCCCGCATCTTCCGCACGGAAGAGGAGCTTGCCGAGATGAGCGCCTCCGAGCGCATCCGCTACCGCCTGGTCACGGCCGATCGACGCTTCCACGCCAACGACAACATCGCCGAATTCGTGCGCGAAGGCGAGCTCGAGGAGCTCAAGGCCGAGGTCCAGGACAAGATGCACGAGGTGCTGCGCGCATTGGTGATCGACACCGACAGCGACCACAACACGAACGAAACCGCCAAGCGCGTGGCCAAGATGTACGTCGAGGAGGTCTTCCGCGGCCGCTACCGGCCCATGCCCTCGGTGACCGAGTTCCCAAACGCCGAGCGCCTGAACGAGCTGCTCATCGTCGGGCCCATCACGGTGCGCAGCGCCTGCTCGCACCACCTGTGCCCGATCGTCGGGCGGGTGTGGATCGGGCTGCTGCCCAACGAGCACTCCAATCTGATCGGCCTGTCGAAGTACGCCCGCATCTGCGACTGGATCATGAGCCGGCCGCAGATCCAGGAGGAGGCGGTGACCATGCTCGCCAACGAGTTGCAGGAGCGGGTCAAGCCCGATGGCCTGGGTATCGTGATGGAGGCCGACCACTTCTGCATGCATTGGCGCGGCGTCAAGGACACCCAGTCGGCGATGGTCAACAGCGTCATGCGCGGCGCCTTCCTGAAGGACCCGAACCTGCGGCGCGAGTTCCTATCGCTGCTGCCCAACCGCAAGGGAAGCTGAAGACCATGCTCGTCCGCCTGTTGTATGCCAGCCGCGCCGTTCCGGCGATCGACCACGAGGAGCTGGTCACCATCCTGCGCCAGAGCAAGTCGCACAACCCGACCGTGGGCGTCACCGGGGTGCTGTGCTTTTCCGGCGGGATCTTCCTGCAAGTGCTCGAGGGCGGCCGCAGCGCGGTCAACCGCCTGTACAACCGCATCGCCTCCGACCCGCGGCACACCGACGTCGAGGTCTTGTTGTACGAAGAGATCGGCGAGCGGCGCTTTGCGAGCTGGTCGATGGGGCAGGTCAACATGTCGCGCCTGAACCCTTCGCTGTTGCTGAAGTACTCAGCCACCGCGACGCTGGATCCTTACGCGGTCTCCGGCCGGGTTTCGCTCGCGCTGTTCGAGGAGCTGGTGGCCACGGCCTCGGTCATCGGGCAGCCCTGAGCCCGCGCCACCGCGCCCAGTCCGGGCCGCAGCGACGTCGCCCTTGCGGTGGCGGGCTCAGTCTCAACTGACCCCGGACCGACAACCGAGCCTACAACGTATCAGGGCTTTCCCTGATGGCGTTTCACGGTCTTTATATTCATACTTGCTTATATCTAGAATAAACCGCAGGCCGGAGGAACCGACGTGGCCGACCCCGCAGCAGCAGCCCGTGGGCGCCTGATCAAGGCGCCGGAAAACTTCATCACCCCGCAGGGCGTCAGGGCTGTGTTCGACGAGGCCCGCGCCGGCCGGCGTGACTTCATCCGCGCTGCCTTTGCCGCCGCCGCGGCGGGTGGGGCTGTCGCCGCGCGGGCGCAGTCCAACCCGGTGCCCGCCGAGGGTGGCGACCCGAACATCCTGAACCTGCCTGCGCACACCACTGGGCTGGGCCAGCCGGTGGCGACCGACGGCTACGGCAAGCCGTCGAAGTACGAAGCCAATGTGCAACGCCGGCAGAGCCCGGGGCTGACGCAGACGGCGCAGGCCTCGGTGTCGTTCGCGCCGCTGCAGAGCCTGTTCGGGATCGTCACGCCCAGTGGCCTGCACTTCGAGCGTCACCACCAGGGCTGGTGGGAAGTCGACCCGTCCAAGCACCGGCTGATGGTCAACGGTTCGGACGACAGGATCGTCAAGACTCCCCAGGTCTTCACGATGGACGAGATCATGCGTCTGCCTTCGGTCAGCCGCTTCCACTTCATCGAGTGCGGCGCCAACACCGGCATGGAGTGGGGCAACGTGGCGGTGCCGACCTGCCAGTACAGCCACGGCATGCTCAGCTGCAGCGAGTTCACCGGCGTGCCGCTGAAGCTGCTGCTCGACTTGTGCGGCGTCGATCTCAAGCGCGGCCGCTACGTGCTGGCCGAAGGCGCCGATGGTTCGTCGATGACCCGAACCATCCCGATGGAGATGGTCGAAAGCGGCGAGGTCCTGGTGGCCTACGGCCAGAACGGTGAGATGCTGCGGCCCGAGAACGGTTACCCGTTGCGCCTGGTCGTGCCGGGTGTGCAGGGGGTGAGCTGGGTCAAGTACCTGCGCCGCATCGAGGTCGGCGACCAGCCCTACGGTACGAAGGACGAGGTGCTGCACTATGCCGACCTGATGCCCGACGGGCGCCACCGGCAGTACAGCAGCATCCAGGAGTGCAAGAGCGTGATCACCACGCCCTCGGGTGGCCAGGTACTGCTGGACCGCGGTTTCTACAACATCAGCGGCCTGGCCTGGTCGGGGCGCGGCAAGGTCCGGCGTGTGGACGTTTCGGTCGATGGCGGGGCCACGTGGCGTGCCGCGCGGCTGCAGACGCCTGTGCTGTCCAAGTGCCTGACACGCTTCAATCTCGACTGGGTCTGGGACGGTCGACCGGCGCTGATCCAGAGCCGGGCCACCGACGACACGGGCTATGTCCAGCCCACCTACCGCCAGCTCCGCGCGGTGCGGGGCACGCGTTCGATCTATCACAACAATGCGGTGCAGACCTGGCTCGTGCAGGAAGGCGGGGAGGTGAAGAATGTCCAGCTTTCGTGAAGCCTGCGCGCGTCTGGCGCTGGCAGGGCTGACGCTGGCGGCGGCTGGCGCCGCCTGGGGCCAGGGTGCGGCAGCCTACCCCGGCATCGGCCGGCCGGCCACGCCCAAGGAGATTGTGGCCTGGGACATCGACGTGCGGCCCGACTTCAAGGGCCTGCCCCAGGGCAGCGGCAGCGTGGCCCAGGGCATGGACATCTGGGAGGCCAAGTGCGCCTCGTGCCACGGCGTGTTCGGCGAAAGCAACGAGGTCTTCGCTCCCCTCATCGGCGGCACGACCAAGGACGACATCAGGACCGGCCGCGTCAAGCGCCTGACCGACGCGTCCTTCCCCGGGCGCACGACGATGATGAAGCTCTCCAGCGTGTCCACGCTGTGGGACTACATCCACCGCGCCATGCCCTGGAACGCGCCGAAGTCGCTCAAGGTCGACGAGGTCTACGCCGTCACTGCCTACGTGCTGAACCTGGGTGATGTCGTGCCCGAGAACTTCACGCTGTCGGACCGCAACATCGCCGAGGTGCAGAAGCTGCTGCCCAACCGCAACGGCATGACCACCGACCACGGCCTGTGGCCAGGGCGCGGCATGGGCAACGGCGGCAAGCCCGACGTGAAGGCCGTGGCCTGCATGAAGGACTGTGCCACCGAGGCGAAGGTCGCGTCCTTCCTGCCCGACCACGCGCGCAATGCCCACGGCAACCTGGCCGAACAGAACCGCTTGGTCGGGGCGCAGCATGGAGCCGACACGACGCGCCCGCCGACCACCGCGGGCGCGACCGCTCCCCGCGTCGCCGCGGCGGCGCCGGCCACGCCCGCCCCAGCCCCGTCAGCAGCAGGCGCCGCGGGCAGTGCCGCCGCGATCGCGCTGTTCGCCAAGCACAACTGCACTGCTTGCCACGCTGTGGACCGCAAGATCCTGGGCCCGGCGATGCAGGACGTGGCCAAGAAGCACGCCGGGCGTGCCGACCGCGTCGAGTATCTGGCCGGCAAGATTCTCGGCGGCGCCGCGGGCACCTGGGGCGCGATCCCGATGCCGGCGCAGAACATTCCGAAGGCCGACGCGCAGGCGCTCGCGCAGTGGGTCGCCGCCGGGGCCGCGCGCTGAATGAGCCTTCCCTGCGCCGATCTCGCCGGCCCCCGTATCATCGTTGCATCGTTTCCAAGGAGAAGCCCATGAACACATCCCGTCGCGAGATGCTTTCGCAAAGCGCGGCCTTGTTCGGTCTGCTCGCCACGGCTGGGCTCCTGCCTTCGCAGGCCCACGCCGCCTGGTCGCAGGCCGCCTTCGACGCCAAGAGCCTGGCTGACGCGGCCAAGGCCCTGGGCGGCGGCGCGCCCGTCGAGAGCAAGGACGTCACCATCACCGGCCCCGACATCGCCGAGAACGGCGCCGTCGTTCCGGTCGGTTGCTCGACCGCGCTGACCGGTGTCAAGCGCATGGCCGTCATGGTCGAGAAGAACCCCAACGCGCTCGCGGCGGTGTTCGACGTCAGCGACGCCGTCGACGCGAACTTCAGCACGCGCGTGAAGATGGGCCAGTCCTCCAATGTCTACGCCGTGGCCATCATGAACGACGGCAAGGTGCTGTACGGCGTCAAGGAGATCAAGGTCACGCTCGGCGGCTGCGGCGGCTGACGACCCGAGGCGGCCCGACGGGCGGCCGGTTCACGAATCTGACGATCAAGGAGCATAGACATGGCAGACCCGATGCGTATCCGCGCCCAGGCCGCCGCTGGTGGCAAGGCCACCGTGCGCGTGCTGATGAGCCACGAGATGGAAACCGGCCAGCGCCGCGACTCCGCCGGCAAGCTGGTCCCGGCCTGGTTTATCCAGGAGGTGATGGCTGACCACAACGGCAAGCAGGTGATGCGCGCCGAGTGGGGGCCCTCGGTCTCGAAGAATCCCTTCCTGCAGTTCTCGGTGCGTGGCGCCAAGGCCGGCGACAAGGTGACCGTGCACTGGATCGACAACAAGGGCGACAAGCGCACCGACGAAGCGACCGTCAGCTGAGCCGCCGACGGCGCTGCGCGGACAGGCCGTTGCCCATGCAGGACCGGTCACCGCGCCACCGATGCACGAAAGGAGACATATGAACGCATTGCTTCGTGCGGTCGCAGCGCTTGCGCTGTCGGTCGCGGCCTCTGGTGCCGCCTGGGCCCAGGCCAAATCGGCTGCCGACGGCATCGCCGAGTACCGCAAGATGCTCGAAGACGGCAACCCGGCCGAGCTGTTCGAGGCCAAGGGCGAGGACCTCTGGAAGAAGAAGCGCGGACCGAAGAACGCCACGCTCGAGCAGTGCGACCTCGGCAAGGGTCCGGGCGTCGTCAAGGGTGCCTTCGTCGAGCTGCCGCGCTACTTTGCCGACACCGGCCGGGTGCAGGACCTGGAGACGCGGCTCGTCCACTGCATGGCCACGCTGCAAGGCCTGGACGCGGCCGAGATCGCGAAGACGCCCTTCGGCCGCGGCGAGATGGCCAACGTGACGGCGCTGGCGACCTGGGTCGCGTCGATGTCGCGCGGCATGAAGTTCAACCTCTCCCAGGCCCATGCCGAGGAGCGGCGCAGCTACGAGATCGGCAAGCGCGTGTTCTTCTTCCGCGGCGGCACGCACGACTTCTCGTGTGCCGCCTGCCACTCGGCTGACGGCCAGCGCATCCGCCTGCAGGACCTGCCCAACCTGACGAAGAACCCGGGCGACGGCATAGGCTTTGCCGCCTGGCCGGCCTACCGGGTCAGCAACGGCGAGATGTGGAGCATGCAACTGCGCCTGAACGACTGCTATCGCCAGCAGCGCTTCCCGTACCCGGGCTTCGGCTCGGAGGTCACGATCGCGCTGGGCTCCTACATGGGGGTCAACGCGAAGGGCGCAGAGTCGATCGCACCGGCCATCAAGCGTTGAAGGGGCCCACCGCATGAACCGCAACATTGCAACGATCGCGGCCGCCCTGGGCGCCGCGCTGCTGGTGGCCGGCTGCGCCACCGGCCCCACGAGCGCCGAGCTCGACCAGCAGGCCGCCGCCGCGATCAAGGCCTCCTTCCGCGACCAGGGCA
Organism: uncultured beta proteobacterium; assembly: GCA_903876715.1. GTDB lineage: Bacteria > Pseudomonadota > Gammaproteobacteria > Burkholderiales > Burkholderiaceae_C > Rubrivivax. Next base: position 6,398 of record CAIRBF010000111.1, on the reverse strand, counting down.
TCGCCAAGGTCGATCGCCTGAACCAGGATCTGGGTCAGGCGGCGTGCTCGACCGGCGGCGAGATCGCCGATGACGTGGCCGAGCGTGTGCGCGATGAGGCGCTGGCCAGCGTGCGCTGGCCCACCGGCGGGCAGTACTTCGGCAACTGGATCGACGGCGAGCGCATCGCCCAGAGCGGGCGCGGCATGACCTGGACCGATGCCTCGGCCGAGACGCGCAACAACGGCGGCAACTGCTACAACTGCCACCAGATCGACAAGAAGGAGCTGTCCTACGGGACGATCGGCCCTTCGCTTTGGAACTACGGCAAGCTGCGCGGCATCACCGACGTGACCGCGCCGACAGCCGCGCCCATCGTGCACTACACCTGGGCCAAGCTGTGGAACAGCAAGGCCTACGCGGCCTGCTCGAACATGCCACGCTTCGGCCACATGAAGCTGCTGGACGAGCAGCAGATCCGTCACATCATGTCGCTGCTGCTGGACCCGCGTTCGCCGGTCAACCAGTGAGCGGGCATTGAAGGTCGAGATCGAGCCCGGCGCCGCCGGGCTTTTTCAGCCCTCGAATATCAGCGGACACTGAATCATGAGCCTGAGCAAGCGCGAATTCCTGCAGGTCCTGGCCGCGGCCTCCGTCGCGGGCATGGGCCTGGCCCGTCATGTCGAGGCCGACGCGGCCACCGCCGAGCAGGCGCTGTACGACCTGCCGCCGCTGGGCCGTGGCGCGGGCCACGTGAGCTTCCTGCACATGACCGACTGCCACGCGCAGTTGCTGCCCATCCACTTCCGCGAGCCGAGCGTGAACCTGGGCGTGGGCGCCATGCAGGGACAGATCCCGCACCTGGTCGGCGAGCACCTGCTGAAGGCGGCGGGCATGGCGCCGGGCACGGCGCTCGCGCACGCCTACACCTGGCTCGACTTCGAGGCGGCGGCGCGGCGCTACGGCAAGGTCGGCGGCTTCGCCCACCTGGCCACGCTCGTCAAGCGCCTGAAGGCCTCGCGCCCGGGGGCGCTGCTGCTGGACGGCGGCGACACCTGGCAGGGCTCGGCGACCTCGCTGTGGACGAACGCGCAGGACATGGTCGACGCCTGCAAGGCGCTCACGGTGGACGTGATGACCGGCCACTGGGAGTTCACCTATGGCATGAAGCGCGTCAAGGAGATCGTCGACGGCGACTTCAAGGGCGGCACCGGCAGCGGCGCGGCGGCGCACCGCATCGACTTCGTGGCCCAGAACGTCAAGACGGCCGACTTCGGCGACCCGGTCTTCGAGCCCTACGTGCTCAAGGAGATGAACGGCGTCCCGGTCGCCATCGTCGGCCAGGCCTTCCCCTACACGCCCATCGCCAACCCGCGCTATATGGTCGCCGACTGGGAGTTCGGCATCCGCGACGACGAGATGCAGAAGGTCGTCGACGAGGCGCGCGGCAAGGGCGCGCAACTGGTGGTCGTGCTTTCGCACAACGGCATGGACGTGGACCTCAAGATGGCCAGCCGCGTGCGCGGCATCGACGCCATCTTCGGCGGCCACACACATGACGGCGTGCCGGTGGCGGTACCGGTACGCAACGCGGGCGGCACCACGCTCGTCACCAACGCCGGCAGCAACGGCAAGTTCCTCGGCGTGATGGACTTCGAGGTCCGTGCAGGCCGGGTCGTGCAGCACCGCTGGCGCCTGCTGCCCATCTTCAGCAACGTGTTGCAGGCCGACCCCGAGATGGACGCGCTGATCCGCAAGGTGCGCGCGCCCTACGAGAGCCGGCTCGCCGAGACCCTGGCCGTCACCGACGGCCTGCTGTACCGGCGCGGCAACTTCAACGGCAGCTGGGACCAGCTCTTGTGCGACGCGCTGATGGAGACCCAGGGTGCCGAGATCGCCTTCAGCCCGGGCTTCCGCTGGGGCACGAGCCTGCTGCCCGGGCAGGCCATCACGCGCGAGCTGATGATGGACCAGCTCGCCATCACCTACCCCTACGCCACCGTGACTCCGATGAGCGGCGAGACGATCAAGACCATCCTCGAGGACGTGGCCGACAACCTCTTCAACCCCGACCCCTACTACCAGCAGGGCGGCGACATGGTACGCGTGGGCGGGCTCGAATACACGATCACGCCCGGCGAGCGTGCGGGCGCCCGCATCTCCGACATGCGCTTGGCCGGCCGGCCGCTGGAGGCCGGCAAGAGCTACCGGGTGGCCGGCTGGGCGCCGGTGGCGCAGGAGGCGGCGCGCGCCGGCAACAAGCCGGTGTGGGAGCACGTGGAGGCCTGGCTGAAGGCGCGCCCGGGCGGGCGTGTCACGCCGCGGCAGGTGAACACCCCGCGCATCGTCGGCATGCAGGGCAACCCGGGGATGGCTTGAGACGCCGCGCAGCTCCGCTGGTTCCGGGCCTGGAGAAGACCTCGATGAAAACGTCCCGCTTTCTGCTGTTGCTGGCCCCTTTCCTGGTGCTGAGCGCCACCGCGCATGCGCAAGGTGCCGACCTCGCGCGCGCCGAGGACATCGTCCAGGGCCAGTGCTTCATCTGCCACGGCGCGGAGGGCGAGAGTTCGAGCCCGGTCTTCCCGCGCCTGGCTGGACAGAACGCGGCCTACGTGGCGCGGCAGCTCGCCGACTACAAGTCGGGCAAACGTGTCAGCAGCGCGATGCAGCCGATGGTGCGGGACCTGAACGCCGCGGATTTCAAGGCCCTGGGCGCCTGGTTCGCGTCGCGCAAGCCGCAGGCGCACACGGTGGAGGACGCCGAGCTCGCGCAGGTTGGCCGCTACATCTTCCAGCGCGGCAACCCCTATTCGGGCGTGGCCGCCTGCGCCGCCTGCCATGGCCCGCAGGGGCTGGGCACCGAGGCCCTGCCGCGCTTGGCCGGGCAGCATGCGCTGTACACGGAGAACCAGCTCAAGGCCTTCAACAAGCGCCAGCGTACCAACGACAACGCAGTGATGCACTTGATCGCCAGCAGGCTCACCGAGTTCGAGATGAAGGCGGTGTCGTCGTACATCAGCGGGCTGGAATGAAAAGCCCCTCCCCGCGATGGGGAGGGGCTTTGCGCGAGCAGCGCCTCGCGCGGGGCGTGGGGCGTGGGGCGCCCGCGGCGCCAGCGGCTCAGACCGCCAGCATGTCGGCCCAGATGTTGTCGGCCCAGCTCAGGGCATAGCGGCCCTCGAGCTGGTTTGCCGCGGCCGACACGCCGCCGGAGCCCGGCACAGCCTTGAAGGTCTTGTCCTTCTCGTCGTACTGGTGCACCGAGGCCACGTGCACCACGTCGCGCGCAGTGACGAAGCTGTAGCAGGTGTTCATCACCACCGGCGCGGGGTTCACGGCCTCGCCCTTGAGCAACTGGATGATCGCCGCCGCGGCCACCTTGGCATGCTGGTTGGCCATGTGGCCCGACTTGGGCATGGCCGCAGCCGCCATCGTGGCGTCGCCGAGCACGTGTACGCCCTTGGCGGCCGTGGACTCCAGCGTCAGCCAGTCCACGCCGGCCCAGCGGTTGTTGACGTTGATCAGCCCGGCGACGCGGGCAAGATCGCCCGCGCGCTGCGGCGGGATCACGTTCAACACGTCGGCCTTGACATCCTCGAACTCGAGCTTGGCAACGGTGCCGTCGACTTCCTTGAGCTCGGCATTGGGCCGGTATTCGATGATCCCGGCGTAGTGCTGCTGGAAGGCACGCTCGAACAGCGCCTTCTTGGACTGGATCTCGGGGTTGGCGTCGAGCACCAGCACCTTGGACTTGGGCTTGGCCGTCTTCAGGTAACTGGCGACCATGCAGGCACGCTCGTAGGGTCCGGGCGGGCAGCGGTAGGGAACACGCGGGATGGACATCGCGAACACGCCGCCGTCGGGCATGGCCTCGAGCTGGCGGCGCAGCGCCACCGTCTGCGGGCCCGCCTTCCAGCTGTGCGTGACGCGGCCGCTGTCCAGGGCCGCCTGCAGGCCGCCGACCTGCTCGAACATGAAGTCGACGCCCGGCGAGACGACGAGCCGGTCGTAGGACAGCTCGCCCCCGGCGGCCAGACGCACCTTGCGCGCCGCGGCGTCGATGGCGGTCACCTCGCCCTGGACGACCTTGACGCCCATGGCCTTCAGTCCGTCGTAGCCGCGTGTGATGTCGGCGATCTGCTTGTGGCCGCCGAGCACGAGGTTGCTGATCGGGCAGGACACGAAGTTGACATTGCGCTCGACGAGCGTGACGTCGATGTTGCCGCCCCACATCTTGAGGTAACGCGCGGCGGTGGCGCCGCCGAAGCCGCCGCCAACGACGACCACGCGTCCGATCGACGGCCCGGAAGTGGGTACGGTCTCGCAGCCGGCCAGGGCGAGGCCGGACAGGGCGGCGCCGGCGCCGAGCAGGCGGCGGCGCACCGGGTCCTGGATGATGGAGTGCTTGTGCATGTCGTGCTCCCTCACTTCGTGGGCTGTTGGGCGGCGAAATAGCCGGCGATCAGTTTGATCTGCTCGTCGGTGTAGCCCTTGGCGATCTGGTGCATGATCGTCGCGGGCAGGTTGCCGGCCTTGTAGTCGGCCATGGTCGCGATCAGCTTGTCGGCGGGCACGCCCGCGAGTTGCTTCATGTCGCCGCGCGCGTTGCCGTTCGTGCCGTGACAGTTGGCGCAGGTGGCCGCGAGGTTGCGGGCCAGGTGCGGGTGGGGCGCGGGCGGTGTCTGGGCGTGGGCGGCCGTTGCCAGGACCAAGACCCCGGCCAGGGCCGCGAGTCGTGCCGCGGAGCGGACCTCGTCGTGCATCTTGCTTCTCCTCTTGCTGTGAAACCGCCGGGCGCGTGCCACCCGGCTGCCATGTCGTCCCCGATTGGACGCGAAACGGCGCGGCGCGTCACCCCTTCGTGCATAGGCAATTGCCCCAACGAGGGTGGGCGGCGCAACCGCGGGCCGCGGCCCCCGACCGGGCGCCGTCGGCGGGCCATGACTCAGCCGCGCAGCGCTGTGCAGCCCTCGCGAAAGATCGTAATATGAACACATGCTGATGTTTGGGCTGTTTCGATCCTCGTTTGCCCTGATGTTGGGGGTGTTGGTGGCCTTGGCCGCGCAGGCGCAGCCCGTTGGCGGGTCCGCTGCGGGCCTTGCGGCGGCCGCCGACCGGCCGCGGGCCGAACGCGTGGCGCCGGACACCTGGATGGTCCAGGGCTTGTCGGCGCTGGGGTCGTCGGCCAACCGCAACTTCGTCTCCAACGCCGCTTTCGTCGTCACCCCGGACGGCGTGGTGGTCATCGACGCGCTGGGCTCGCCGCAACTCGCGCGCGAACTGCGCGCCGAGATCGGGCGCGTGACGTCGCTGCCGGTGACGCATGTCGTCGTCACGCACTACCACGCCGACCATATCTACGGCTTGCAGGTCTTCAAGGACGAAGGCGCGACGATCGTCGCTCACCGCCAGGCCCTGCTGTACCTGAACTCCGAGGCGGCGCAGCAGCGCCTGAAGGCCAGCCGCGAGGATCTCTTCCCCTGGATCGACGAGTCGACCCGGCTCGTGCCGGCGGATGTCTGGCTCGACGGCCCGACGGCCATGCGCGTGGGCGGACAGGTGTTCGAGATCCGGCCCGCCGGCCCATCGCACACACCGGAGGACCTGGTCGTCTGGGCGCCGGCGCAGCGCGCGCTCTTCGTCGGCGATCTTGTCTTCCGCGGCCGCATCCCCTTCGTCGGGCAGGCCGACAGCGCGCACTGGGTCGAGGCGCTGGACACCCTCCTTGGCTTCGACGCGCAGGTCATCTTGCCCGGGCATGGGCCGGCCTCGGCCAGCGCGCGCGCCGATCTCGAACTCACGCGCGACTACCTGCAGCACCTTCGGCGTACGATGGGTGAGGCCGCGCGTGAGATGGAGCCCTTCGACGAAGCCTACGCGCGCACCGACTGGTCGCGCTTCGAGAAGTTGCCGCTGTTCGGCGTGGCCAACCGCATGAACGCCTACAACACCTACCTGCTGATGGAGCGCAGCGCGAAGTGAAGCCCAGGCCGCACACCGCTGACCCTGACCGCCGCGAAGCGCTGGCACTGCTGGCCGGCGTGCCACTGCTGGCATCGCTGCCGGCGGTGGCGGCGCCAGCTGAGCCCGGCCAGCCGGTCGCCTGGCCGGAGGTGAGCTTGCTCGACGGCCGCCGCTGGGGCGCGGCGCAGGTGCGCGACAAGGCCGTGCTTGTCGTCTTCTGGTCCACGACCTGCCCGTTCTGCCTGCGCCACAACGCGCATGTCGAGAAACTGCGCCGCGCCGCGGCCGGGCGTGCGCTGGAGATCCTGACCGTGGCGCGCGAGCGCGACCCAGCGCTGGTGCGCGCCTACCTCGCGCGCCACGGCTACGATTTCCACGTCACCCTGGACCAGGGGCCGATGTCGGCCGCGCTGTCGATGCGCCGGGTGATCCCGCTGACGGCAGTGATCGAACGC
>CAIRBF010000110.1 GCA_903876715.1 uncultured beta proteobacterium | reverse complement strand
GGATCCAGTCGTTGCGCGCGGTGATGGCCGCGGGCCGCCAGTCTGCAGGGCTCTCGATCATGGTGGGCATCGTGCCGGTGTCTGGGTCCATTCAGGGTCATGCGCCGGCCAGCGCGTTGACGCGCGCCGGCGGTGCGCTCAGTCGACGGTGGTGCCGGTGGCGCGGATCACCGCGCCCCAACGCTCACGCTCCTCGCGCATGAAGCGTCCCGCCTCGGCGGGGGAGCTCAGCACGAGGTCGCGGGCGTCGAGCCCCTTGACCTGACGCGCCGTGTCGGCGTTGGAGAAGACCTCCGAGACCGCGGTGGCGATCCGGGCTGCGATGGCCGGCGGGGTGCGCGGCGCGGCCACGAGCCCGGTCCACGAGGTGGTCACGAAGCCGGGCAGGATCTCGCCGATCGCCGGCACGTCGGGCAGGGCGGGGTGGCGCTTCTCCCCGCCGACCGCAAGCACCCGCAGCTTGCCCTCCTGGATCTGCGGCAGCGCGGTGGCCAGGCCCTGGAACATCATCTCCACCTGGCCGGCGAGCAGATCGGAGAACGCGGGCGGCCCGCCCTTGTAGGGGATGTGGGCGATGTCCACCTTGGCCATGCTCTTGAGGAGCTCACCGGCCAGGTGGGTGGTCGAGCCGGCTCCGCTGGAGGCGTAGTTGAGCTTGTTCGGGTTCGCCCGTGCGTAGGCGACGAACTCCTGCAGCGTGCGGGCCGGCACCTTGGGGTGCACCAGCAGCACGTTCGGGTTGGCCGCGACGATGGAGATGGGCACGAAGGTGTCGGAGTCGTAGCCGATGCTCTTGTAGAGCAGCTTGTTGATCGACAGCGGCCCCGGGGGCGACAGCAGCAGCGTGTGGCCGTCGCCCGGCGCCTTGTGCACCAGCTCCGCGCCGATGTTGCCGCCGGCGCCGGCACGGTTCTCGACGACCACGGTCTGCCCCCAGCGGGCGCTCAGGCGGTCGGCCAGCACGCGCGCCAGGGTGTCGGCCGCGCCGCCCGGGGGCACCGGCACGATGATGCGAATGGGGCGGGAGGGATAGTCCGACTGCGCCTGGGCGATGCCGGCCACGCCCAGCGCCAGCGCAGCGCTGGTGAAGCGACGTCGGGACAAGGAGGTCTTCATGGGTCGCGCTCCGTGATGGTCGTGTCTGGGGTCATGGGAATCCAAGCCCGGGCTGGTCGAGCTTACGCGGCGCTTGGTATGCACGGCCAATACAATCTTTGGCAAGCGCTATCAAATTTGCGGATAGCTCTTTCCGGGCTCTTCCCATGCAACTGCGCGAACTGCGCCGATTCCTCGCGGTGGTGGAGTTCGGCAGCCTGAACAAGGCAGCCGCGCACCTGAAGGTGTCGCAGCCCTCGATGACCAAGGACATCCGGGCGCTGGAGGAGCGGCTCGGCTTCAGCCTGTTCAACCGCACGGCGCGCGGAGTGCGACTGACCACCTTCGGCGAGTCCGTGCTGCAGCGCGCGCAACTCATCGAGGCCGAGATCCGCCGGCTGGAGGGCGATGCGCTGGCGCTGCGCAACGTGTCCATGGGCGAGGTCCATGTGGGCGTCGTCCCGGGCTTCCTGCAGAGCCAGGTGCTGCCGCAGGCCACGCTGAACCTGATGCGGCGCGCCCGGCGCCTGAGCGTCGACTACCGTTTCGGCACGCGCGCAAGCCTGATCAAGCCGCTGTTGTCGGGCGCGTTGGACTTCGTGATCGTTGGCATCGAAGAGGACGACTTCGCCGACGAGCTCGTGTCCGCTCCTCTCGTGCTCGACCGCAACGCGATCGTGGTGCGGGCCGGCCACCCCATCCTGGAGCGCGGTGGGGCCGTCGTGCGGCGTCTGGCCGAGCACCCCTGGCTCGTGCTCTCCGAGTGCACGCCGCTGGAGCGCACGCTGCGCTCCTTGCTGCGGTCGGCGGGCACGCCTTTCGGGCACCATGTGGTGCGCACCGATTCCTTCCATTTCTTCCGCTCGACGCTCACCGCCAGCGACTGCATCGGCCTGGCGCGCCTGGACGTGACGCGACTCGAGAAAGACGCCGGGCACATCGTCGAGCTGCCGCTGGACGATGCCCGCCCGGCCGACCTGCTCGGCTCGCACATGATCGGCATCGTCCACCGCCGCAACACGGCGTTGTCTGCGGCCAGCCAGGCGCTGATCCGCGAGATCACGACCCTGACGGAGCAGGCGCTCGGTCGCCCGGCCGTCGCAGCCTGACGCCCTGCGCGTCATCAAGCACGTGCCTGCGGAGGTCAGCGGTCCATGGGCGGATCTGGGTTCAATAGCTCACGGTCAAGGTCCGCGCCTGCGAAGCGCTGCAGGTCGCGGCGGCGCAATCGCCGGACTGGCCGGCCGGCATGGTGCCGGTGATGCTTGTGGGCTGGGCCACGCCGGTGCCCACGCGCGTGCCCGTGGCGCTGAGCGCGAGCTGGTAGTTCAGCCCGAGCAGGGTGCCGGTCGTGGCGTCGAGCGCGACCGTGTAGGGCGTGCCGTTCGTGCACGTCACCGCAAAGCCGCTGGTGGCCGTGGCGGGCGTGGTCTGGAAGGAGGTGTAGCTGAACTGGACCGCACCCGGGGGTGAACTCAGGCTGCATTGGCCAGTCACGGTCAGCGCGATGGACAGGGTGGCTGTCGTCGGGCTGGTGTCGGTGAGCGAAGGATTGGGCGTGTCGCTCTGGTAGAGCCGTAGCGTGACGGTGTCCAGGTAGGTGCCTGTGGCGACGGTCTGGCCCTCCGCGGCCGTGAACCACCAGTGCAGCGTGACCGTGGTGGAGTTTGCCGAGGTCGTGGTGGCGGCGAGCCTGGAGCCGGCCGTGTCCCCCCAGGCCGTGGTCAGGGCTGCGTCGCGCCGCAGGGCATAGCTCAGCAGGCTGGAGCCGATGGCCGCGCGGTTCTGTCCGCCTATCGCGTTCAGCCCGGTGCCCGCGCCCATCTCCAGGTAACGTGTGGTGGTGTTGCCGCCGGTCTTGCTGCAGTTGACCGTGACCGTGCCGCTGCCCACCAGGGCGCCGGATGCGTTGGGTTTGTAGGACAGGCTGATGCCCGAGACGGCGGCGATCGCGCAGGTGAAGGGCCCGGCCTGGACGGCGCCCGACCAGAGGGCGGCCAGCGCGAGCACGACCACCCGCCACGCTGCGCCCATGACTTGGCCGCCCCTCATGGCTGGATCCCCGGGCAGCGCCAGGGGCCCAGACGCGGGAGGTCCAGTGCCGTGGCGGCGTCGTCGCGAGGGCGGCTCCACACGACCTCGACCTCGCAGGCCTGGCCTTGCCAGTTCAGCGTCGCGCGCCGCGGCTGCCCGGGTGGCAGGCCACTGACGTAGACCTCGCCGCGGCCGGCGACGAGAAACTCGCGCGCGTCTGCGTCAAGGCTCAGCACCGCGCCGCGCGGCGCCGGCCGGTCGCCCGCGACCAGGAAGGACAGCAGCGCCGCACGGCCTTCGCGCACCGGAAAGCGCAGCTTGACGCCGGAGCGCCAGCGCGGCACCGCCTCGAGCTCGATCGTGTCGATCTCCGCATCGGCGGGCAGGCCGTTGGGGTCGAGCCGTACACGGTTGGGCCGGAAGGCCGTCAGCCGGGGCAGCAGCGCCAGGCCCTGTGCGTCGGTCTGGGTGACCGAGGGGCCGTCGAGGCCGACGCCCACGTCGGCATGGCCGGGCACCTCCACCAGCGCGAAGGAGTCCTCGATGCGGCGCGCCGCGAGCAGCCGGCCTTCGGCCAGCACGAACGCGCCCTGCGCGGTGGCCCTCACCGTCGTGGCCTGGGACTCGATGGCCGAGACGTCCACGCCCAGCAGAACCCGATCGGCCTGGCGCTGCAGCCCGGCCTCGGCCGCGTTCTGCCCCGCGCGCCGGCCGGCCAGCGCGCGCCAACCCCAGCCCGTGTCGGAGGCCATTGGCGCGTAGGCGCTGACCAGCCCCTCGAGCCGGGTCTGCCCGTCGGCGCCGCGCTGGCGCTGCAGTTGCGCCGTGGCCACCGGGCGGCCACCCCCTGGGAAGCCCTGCAGTGGCAGCAGGGCCAGCACCTGCAGCGAGGTTGCGTGTCTCCTTCCCTGTGCGGGCGCGCTGCCGCTGCCGGGTGCGGTGGTGTCGATGCGCGAGGCGCTCCAGACCAGATAGCCCCAGCCCGGAAGGCCTTGCGTGTACGACAGCGCGCCCGTGCTCACCACGGCGCCGTCGTGGCGCCGCAAAGTCGCAATGTTCGCGCCCAGCGCATCCGTCTGGCCGAGGCCCGCGCGCCAGGCCAGCGAGGCCTCGATCCGGGGTGGCTGCTCGGACGCCGGCCGGCCGACCTCGACATGGTCGCGGCTGCTGCCGGCCAGGCGCAGGGCGAAGCCGTCGCGCGCGCTGTGGGACTGCAGCGTCAGCAGGGCCGATCCACCGCCGCGGCCCTCGGATGACGAGCCGGCCAGCGCCACCTGCATCAGGGCCCGGCTGGCCACGGCGATGCTGGCGGCCGCCCCGAGGTGGACCAAGCGTGCCTGCGCCTGCAGCCGCGATTCGAGCGTCAGTTCAGGCCGCACCCCCAGGCGCCCCCAGGCTTGTGCGAAGGCGTCGCCGTAGCCGTCGTCTTCCGTGCCCAGGCCCAGGCCCCGCCGCACCCGCCCGGCCTCAATGCTCCAGTCCGCCAGACCGGGGTCCAGGAGCTGCGGGTCGGTGAAGAAGGGGCGCACGATGACCGTCTCGCGCCCGAGCAGGTCGCGCACCACCAGTCGGGTCTCGCCTGCCCCGGCCAGGGGCGTCGCGTTCTCCAGCGTGAAGGGTCCAGGCGGCACCTGGAGCGTCTGTCGCAGCGACTCGTTCACGTACAACTCCACCGTGCTCGGGGTGAGGGCGCTGCCCGACAGCACCGGTCGCGCCATCCCGGCACCCGGCCGCCACAGCGCGCGCTGGGTGCCGAGCTGCACCCCGCCGAAGGCCGCCTGGCGGCCCCAGGTCGACACCCGCGTCCAGCTGTCGCCCACGCGCAGCGTGAGCTCGTGCTGCGGCCAGTCGCGTGTCCAGCTGGTCTCCAGGCGCCGGCTGTCGGTGGTGCTGGCCGTGCCCTCGGTACGCAGCCAGCGCAGCACCTGGGTGGACAGCAGCACGCCCGCCGACCCCGACAGGCCGGCTTCGGTCAGCAGGCCGCGGTCGGACTGCGACGCACCCGCGCCGCGTGCCTCGGTCCAGGCGATGTCGTAGTTCACGAAGGCCGCCGGCACGGGCGTGGAGAGCTCCGGGCCCGCGGTCGGCGCAGCACCCACGGCCGTGGGCGCCAAAGCCTCGGGCAGCACCTCGAGCTCGAGCGTCTGGCGCGCAGCGTCGAACTGCGCGCGGTAGCCGGGCGCGGCGAACAGCGGCCACCACAGACGCTGCCGGCTCATCTGCGGTCGTGCCGCCGCCGGCAGCAGTAGCCGCCAGGCCTGCAGCGCCTCGCTGGAGATCCAGTAGCCCCCGTCGCGCTCCAGCACTTCCCAGGTGCCCGCGGGCAGGGCGTTGACGCTCACGTCCAGCACGTGCAGGCGCACGGTGTCGGGCGCCGGCAGCAGCGTCGGCGGGCTGTCGGACGACGCCCGGGCCGCGACGTCGGTGCCGGCATCCCTGGGCGGGGCTGCCCCAGCGGCTTCCTGCGCCGGTGTCGCAACCACCGCGGCCAGACATGCTGCGGCCACCACCCCGAGCAGGGGCGTGCTCTGAATGCGGCGCGCCATTCAGGGACTGGTCTGCAGGGGCTGCGCCACCCGCCACGACAGGGCCTCCCCCCCGTCGAGCAAGGCGCTGAGGGTGCGCCCGCGCAGGCCGGGCGTGCCCTGATCCACCGTCAGCGGGATGGACAGGCGCGTGCCGGGCAGCAGGTACACGCTGCCCTCGTGCCGGGCCACGAGCGAGGTGCCGTCCAGCAGGTCGATGCGGCCCAGACGCGCGTGCGCCCGGCCCGGGTTCTCGCACACCGCCGTGGGCGCAGAGCCTTCGGTGCCTGCGAGTTCGCACTGCAGGGCGTGCCGCGCGCGGGCCGGCGTGATGAACACCGGCAGGCTCAGCGTCAGCGTGATCGGCAGCCGGGTCGTGTCGGTCCCCTGGAGAGCCGCTGTCGGGAGCTGCTCGCGCAGAAACAGGCGGTAGCTCATCTGCCGCGCGGGGTCGCGTGGCGTCACCAGGATCAGCCGCACCACCTGCTCGGCGCGCGGCTTGATGCGCAGCACCGTGGGCGAGACGACGAGGTCGTCGCTGGGCTCGAGCCGGTCCCGGCCCTGCCCGTCCTGGCTCCAGGCCTGCACGTCGGCGTGCAGCACCAGCTCCGTGGAGCCCTCGTTGCTCAGACGCACGGCCACGGCGCGGTCCTTCTCGCCGAAGAACAGCCGCACCGGCGCCACCGAGAATCCGCTGGCCCCGGCCAGGCCCGGTGCCGTGGCCAACAGTGCCACGGCCCAGGCCCGGCGCAGGCGCCACCCGGCCCCGGGCCGCGCCCTTCCAGCATGCCACCCGCCGGGACCGGCGGTTCTTGTGTCGATGTCCGTCATGGCGCGGCTGCGGGCTCAGTAGCTGATCGTCAAGGTGCGCAGGTTGTTGGCCGCGCCCGGTGTGCTCGAGCCGTCCTGGTTAGCGGCAAGGGTGCCGTGGACGTAGTAGGTCTGACCCGTGTTGCCGTTGCCCGTCAAGGCCGACAGCGCGGCCGTGGGTGTGGCGCTGTGCGTGGCGCTGCTGGACAGCGCCAGCGCCAGATCCAGGCCCGTGGCCCCGTCGGTCAGCGAGGCGCTGTCGAGTGCCAGCCCGTAGCCCAGCGTGTTGGTGCAGCGCACCTTGAAGTTGGTGCTGGCGGTGCTGGCCGCGGTCTGGAACGAGGTGTAGCTCAAGGGCAAGTCGGGGACCGCCGTGGTCGCGCCCCCCGTGTTGAACACCTCGCACTTGGGCGTGAGCGTGACGTTGACGTTGAACTGGCCTGTGGCCGTGGATTGGGCCATCGCGCCCAGGCTGCCCAGGGCCAGCACGAGCCCTGCGGCCGGTGCCAGCAGCTTGGCACCGAGACGCGAACCTTGTGTCCTCTTCTGCATGCGTATCCCTTCTTGGTCGAAAAAACCGGTCGCCAGACCTTGGTGACCGGGGCGCGAGACTAGGGATGGGCACGTGGTGCAGTGCTGACGAGCCTCAAGACCCGATTCGGGTCTGCGGCTCGGGCCCCGCGTGGACGCAATTTCGGGCCCGCGGCGCTGCACGCCGGTCCGTGACGGGTGGCGTGAGAGGCTGAGAGCACTCCCAGGCCCGGGTCGGGCGATGCCCGGCCCTGGGGATGCTCTTGAGCCTTTCCCCAGGACTGCCTTGGGTAGCATCGGGCTTCCAGAAATGTCACCGCATGGAGCCATGAACGCCGATCCCCGCCTGCAGGCCGTCGTCCACTTCTACGACTTCCACCCCATCAGCGCCCAGCAGATCCTGGCCGCGGTGGCCGCGCGCGGGGTCGAGCGCGCCGACATCACCGAGGAGGTGCTGCAGCACCACGACCAGGACCACTACGGTGGCACCGCGGCGGTGGACCGACTGATGGCCGAGGCCGCCGTCGGTGCTGGCGACGAGGTGCTCGACGTCTGCAGCGGCATGGGCGGGCCCGCCCGCTACCTGGCCTGGAAGCGCGGCTGCCGCGTGACCGGGCTGGACCTGACGCGCAGCCGCGTGCAGGGCGCCACCGAGCTGACCGAACTGGCGGGCCTGTCCGACCGGGTGCGCTTCGTCGAGGGCAATGCGCTGGACATGCCGTTCGCCGCGGACCGCTTCTCGCTGGCGATCGCGCAGGAGGCCTTCGCCCACATCCCGGACAAGCCGCGCCTGGTGCGCGAGTGCGCCCGCGTGCTGCGCCCGGGTGGGCGCCTGGTCTTCACCGACATCCTGCACCGCGGGACCCTGCCCGCGGCCGACGCAAAGCGCCTGTTCGATGGCATGCGCTTCTCGGAGATCGGCTCGGTGGACGACTACACGCGCTGGCTACAGGACAGCGGCCTGCGCGTGGAGGCGGTGCTGGACCTCAGCGAGGAATGGACACGCATCCTGCGCGAGCGCCACGCGATGTACCGCTCGCTGCAGGCCCAGACCGTCCAGCGCCTGGGGCGCGAGCACTTCGAGCGCTACGACCAGGCTTATGCCCACTTCGTCGGGCTGTACCAGACCGGTGTGCTCGGTGGGGCCCTGGTGCGGGCGGTGAAGCTGGCGTAGCGGCGCGAGAAACCCAGGCAGCGCCGCCGGCGCCACCGACTTGCGCCCTGGAACCGGCTGGCGCGCAGCGCAGGCCAGGCTCTCCTGCCCCGCACCATCTCCGCCCGCGGCTCGCCTTGGAGTGACGGCGACCTGCTCGCCGGCGTCGTCTGCCGCTTCAAGGGCCGGGCTGCGCAGGTCTTGCTGCTGGCCGAGTGCGACTGCGCGGCTTGGGACGACAAGGCGCCCCGGCGGCTCTGCGCCGGGCTGACGCTTGCGCGCATGCGCGTTGCGGGTGTGCAGCGGCCTCACCCCCGGGGTGAAGCAGGCCGTGGGCGGGAATCCTCAGCGTGGTCAAGCGTCTGCCTGCGGAGACAGGCGGTCGACTGCCGGATCCAGGCTCAGTTCAGGTACATCCCCAGGTAGCGCCGGCCGCGGCTGACGACGGCCGGGTCCGGGCAGGCGTCGAACCACTCGACGAGCTGCTTGCGCGCCTTCTCGCGCCACTCGGCCTTGTCGCGCAGCACCACCTCGAGCAGCTGGTCGAAGGCGGCGTTGAAGTCGCTTTCGTAGGCCAGGATGGCGGCGAGCGCGAAGCGGGCCTCGAAGTCCTTGCCGTTGGCGGCGATGCGCGCGGTCAGCGTGGCCGGGTCGCCCTGGGGGCGGTTGCGCGCGAGCTCGATGCGCTTGAGCAGCCCGGCGTGGCGGTCCTTGCGCTGGTCGGCCGGCACGGCAGCCAGCACGCGCTCGGCTTCGTCCAGCCCGCCGCGCGCGATCACGCGCTCGGCCAGGTCCAGCAGCACCGCGGCGTTCCTCGGCTCGACCTGCAGCGCCTCGTGCAGGATGGCCTCGGCGGTCTCAGCATCGGGCGCCTCGGCCGCCTCCAGGCGCAGGGCCTCGGCCTCGGAGACCTGCGGGCCCAGGTGCTTGTCTAGGAACTTGCGCACCGTGCCCTCGGGCTGCGCGCCCATGAACTGGTCCACCGGCCGGCCGCCAACGAACAGCACCACCAGCGGGATGCTGCGGATCTGCAGCGCGGCCGAGATCTGCGGCGCCTCGTCCGTGTTCAGCTTGGCCAGCACGAAGCGGCCGCCGTAGTCCTGCACCAGCTTCTCGAGCACCGGCTTGAGGTTGCGGCAGGGTCCGCACCAGGGGGCCCAGCAGTCCAGCAGCACCGGCACGTCGAGCGAGCGCTCGAGCACCGTTTGGCGGAAATCAGCCTCGGTGACGTCGAAGGACAGGTCGTCCGCGGCGCCGGCAGGCGCCGGCGGGGGCACGGGGTTCGAGAACGATGGAAAGGTGGCCACGGTGTCGAGTTGCTCCGTCGGAGGGTTCGGGAAGGCGCGCAGGAGAAGCGCGGGATACCGGAGTGTCTGTCGGTGGAGGGGCCGTGACGCGACGGTACCTCAGAGGTGGTGTGACTTTCAGTCTCTCAGCCCAGCTTCACGCCCAGGCGCGTGATGACCGGGCCCCAGCGCTTGACGTCGGCGTCGATGAAGCGGCGGAACTCCTCGGGCCTGCCGCCAACGGCGGTCAGCCCGGCGTTGTCCAGCAACTGGCGCACGGCCGCATCCTTCAGCAGCTCGGTCACGTCGGTGGCCACGCGCTGGGCCACGGCGTCGGGCAGGCTGGCCGGGCCGACCAGGCCGTTCCAGCCCACCGCCTCGACGTTGGGGAAGCCCGCTTCGGCCATGGTCGGCAGGTTCCTCAAGCTGTCAGGCCGCTGCGCGCTCGTGACGGCCAGCAGGCGCGCCTTGTTGTTGCTGACATGGGGCAGCATCGCCGGCGCGACCATGAAGGTCATCTGCGCCTCGCCCTGGGCCACCGCCATGGCCGCCGGCGGCGAGCCGTTGAAGGGCACGTGCGTGGCCTGGATGCCGGCCTCGGCCAGGAACAGCTCCATCGTCAGGTGGGCCGAACTGCCGTTGCCGAGCGAGGAGAAGTTCAGCTTGCCGCCCTGCGCCCGGGCCCAGGTGACGAGCTCGGCCACGGTGCGGGCCGGCACGTCGGCATTGATGGCCAGCACGTTGGGTTGGCTCGTCGTCATCACCACGGCCTTCAGGTCCTTGGCCGGGTCGTAGGGCGTCTTCGCGTACAGGAAGGGCGCATAGGCCAGCGGGCCGTTGAAGCCGATGCCCAGCGTGTGGCCGTCGGTGGCCTTGGCGACGATGTCCATGCCGAGCATGCCGCCGGCGCCGGCCCGGTTCTCGATCACCACCGGCTGGCTCCAGCGCGCGGCGAGCTTGTCGCTCATCGCGCGCACGATCAGGTCCAGCGAGCTGCCCGGCCCGGTGGGCACGACGATGCGCACCGGGCGCGTCGGCCAGGCGGCCTGGGCCAGAGCGGGTGCGGTCCAAAGGGCACCGGTGGCAGCAGCAGCGGCGCCCAGGGTGGCGTGGACAAGGGCATGGCGGCGGGTGAGCTTCATGTCGGGGTCATCCTGGGGTGGGACTCGGTCTTCGGGCGGCCAGGCCACTGTGGGCCGGACGCATCCCGGCAAGGGAGCGTATCGTAGTGCCCCCGGGGCGGCCGCGCGATCCATGCGACGATTCGCCACCGGCCGCTGCCGCTGAAGACGCCTGCAACATGAAGCACCTGCTTGCCGCCCTGCTTGCCGCCGCCGCCTTGTTCGCAGGGTGGATCTGGATTGCACTGAGCTGGAGCTATTCCAGCGGCGAACGCGCTGGCTGGGTGCAGAAGCTCTCGCACAAGGGCTGGGTCTGCAAGACTTGGGAGGGTGAGCTCGCCCTGGTCTCGCTGCCCGGCAGCGCGGTGGAGAAGTTCTATTTCACCGTGCGCGACGAAGCCGTGGCGCAGCAGATCATGAAGGCCATGGGCAAGCGAGTGAGCCTGCATTACGAGGAGAAGGTCGGCCTGCCCACGAGCTGCTTCGGTGAGACGCGGCACTTCGTGACGAAGGTCGAGATCGCCACCGAGATCCCGTTGGCGCCGGGCATCACGTTGCCCAGCGGGACGGCGGAGCCGGCCGGGGCACCGGGGTCCGCCCCGCGCTGACGCCCCGGGCGGCACCGGCCCGGGCGACGAAGGACCCGTGGAAGGTCGGGTTGGCGTGCGGGCTGACGCTCGGGTCGTCGTGTCCCTGGACCAGGATCAGCTTGCCGCCGCGGGCGCGGAAGGCCGACCCGTCGGGGGTGATTGGCGTCGATCCGCTGCGGCAGCGCGACGATGCGCTATTGCCGGGGCCCGGGGTTCTGGATGTCCAGGTGCAGCAGGTTGAAGCCCGGATCGCGCGCGAGGAAGTACCTGACGAACTGGTCGGCGCGGTTCACATGGTGCGCGTTCGGCCCGGTAGGTGGCGGGTCGATGTAGGCAGACTGCGAGCCCAGCTGCATCGTGATGCCCTCCAGGCTGTTGTAGCCCGGGTAGGTGGTAAGGCCCTTGGCCAGCGCGTAGGGCAAGGCGGTAGCCCTCGTGGTGGACCGCGATCGTGCCGAGCTGCGCCGGGGTCAGGCAGTGCGCCGGGTGGCCGGTCTCGCCGTTGCGGCAGCGCAGCCGCTCCAGCAGCGCGGCCGAGCGCGCGCGGCAGGCGGTCATGTGGCTGACCAGGCCGTCGACCACCCCGTCCAGCGGGTCGCAGTCCTGCAGCGCCTCGGCAGCGATGCGAGCCACCATGGCCGGCGGGATCCAGCCGGCCGAGTTGTCCGGGTAGATGGCGCGCGCCAATGCCGAACCCCACAGCCGCAGGCCCATGAAGTTGGCCGTCGGGTAATGGGAGACGACGCCATCGTAGGCCTCGGGCCAGCGCAGCGCCGCCGTCAGCGCCTCGCGTCCGCCGGTGGAGCCGCCCATGAAGTACATCCGGCGCACGGCGCTGCCGTAGCGCTGCTGCACCAGCGCCGCCGCGGCGTCACGCGTCTTTTTGACGTGCTGCCCGGCGTAGTTGGCCAGCGCCTCCTCGTTCAGCGCGAACGAGGCCTCGTTGGCGTCGGGCGTCTGGTGCCCGGAGTCGCCGGCCAAGGTCGCCTGGCCCTGGGCCAGCGGGGTCGGGGCCGTGGCGACGCCGTGCGGCGCCGCGCCCAGGGTGTTGGGGATGTTGCCGTTGCAGCCGCCGCCCCCGACCTGCAGGGCCTTGCCGTTCCAGGTCGAGGGCAGGTTGACCTGGAAGCCGATGTCGGGCGCGGCCTGGTCCACCGGCTTGATGCGGCCCAGCACCTTGCAGTACTCGCCGTTGCGCTTGCCCGCGTCCTGCGCGCGCACCCGCACCGCCGAGCTCACGACGGCACCGCCCGTGGGCAGCGAGAACTGCGCAGCGGGCAAGGCCAAGTCCGCCAGCGTCTGGCCGGCCGCAGACGGATCGAGGCTCGAAGCCGGCTGTGCGGCCACCGGGCGACTGGAGCGGCCTGGCAGGCGAAGGCCAAGGTCGCTCCGGGCCATGGCCGGATCTTCAAGCGTGTCTTCGCGGAGGTCTTGGGAGGCCAGGACCACCCTGAGCGCGGTTCCCGGCACCGACAATGGGGCCAGACGGCCCTGTCGGCCGGCCCGAGCACCGCAGTCCCATGAGCACCTCCCCCATCACCACAGCCTTCATCGGCGGCGGCAACATGGCCGTCGCCATCCTCGGTGGGCTGCGCCGGTCTGGCGCGCCGGCCGAGAACTTCGTCGTCGTCGAGCCGCATGGCCCGCAGCGCGAGAAGCTGCGCGCAGAACTCGGCATCGAGGCTCAGGCCGCGGCCGACGCGCGGCTGGCGCAGGCCGCGCTCGTGGTGTGGGCGGTCAAGCCCCAGGTCTTCGCGGATGCCGCGGCCCCCTGTGCCCCCCATGTCGCCAGCGCGCTGCAGCTGAGCATCATGGCTGGCATCCGCAGCGAGGCCGTGGTCGCGGCCACCGGCAGCGCGCGCGTCGTGCGGTCCATGCCCAACACGCCGGCGCTGATCGGGCGCGGCATCGCCGGCCTGTACGCGCGTGCCGAGGTCACCGCCGACGACCGCGCCCGGGTGGAGGCGGTGCTCGCTCCGACCGGCAGCACGCTGTGGGTGCAGCGCGAGGCCGACCTCGACGCCGTCACGGCGCTGTCGGGCTCGGGGCCGGCCTACGTCTTCTACTTCATCGAGGCCATGATGCAGGCCGGCGCCGAGATGGGCCTCGAGCCTGCCGCGGCGCGGCGCCTGGCGCAGGAGACCTTCGCCGGCGCCGCCGCGCTGGCGATGCAGTCCGACGAGGCCCCCGAGACACTGCGCGCGCGCGTCACGTCCAAGGGCGGCACCACGCACGCGGCGATCTCCGCGCTCGACGAGCAGGGCGTGAAGGCGGCTTTCGCGCGCGCGCTGCATGCGGCGCGGGCGCGGGCGGAGGAGCTGGGGCGCTGAACCAGCGTCCCGTGCGGGCGTTGCGGCAAGGTCGCCGTGCCGCCGTTGCCGCCGAGGTTACTTGTCCCGCCTGCGGCGTGGGTAGGTGCACCGACGCGGATCGGACGCGACTGGCGGTGGACGCCGCGGCAACAGCCCGATATGCTGCCTGACGAGGAGCGATGCGCAGACGTCGCCCCCGCCTTCCGAGGAGACCCCGCATGATCAATGCCCACACCGCCGCGCGCGCCGTCGTCGCGGCCTGCCTGTTCGGCGCCGCTTGCGCCCACGCCCAGAGCCCCGGCCCCGCGCCCGACCTCGTGCTGCACGGCGGTAAGGTCGTCACCGTCGACGCGCGCTTCTCGATCGCGCAGGCGGTGGCCGTGCGCGGCGACCGCATCGTCGCGGTGGGCAGTGACGATGCGGTGCGCGCGTTGGCAGGCCCGGCGACGCGCCAGATCGACCTGCGCGGCCGCACCGTGATCCCGGGCCTGATGGATGGGCACCTGCACAACGCCGGCGGCGGCCCGGGCGTCAACCTGGCCCATGTGCGCACGATCGACGAGTTGCTGCAGGCGGTGGCCGCACGGGTGAAGATCACGCCCGCTGGCGGGCTGGTGATCTCCAACGGCGACTGGCACGAGGCGCAGCTGAAGGAAAAGCGCCTGCCGCACCTGAAGGAGCTGGACCGCATCGCGCCCGACCACCCGGTGGTGCTGGTGCGGGGCGGCCACGAGTACATCATCAACAACGCCGCCGCCCGGCGCTGGAACATCACGCGCGACACGGCGAGCCCGCCCGGCGGCGAAATCGGCAAGGATGCCGACGGCGAGCTCAATGGCGAACTCGTCGACACCGCGCGCAGCCTCGTGCGCCTGCCGCCGGCGGCGCAACTCGTGCGCGAGGAGATCCTGGCGCAGCAGAAGATCCTGCACGCGGCCGGCCTCACCAGTATTCGTATCCCGGGCTCATTCACCTTCGGCTCGAGTCCGGTGGAGGCCTGGCGCCTGTTCAAGCAACTCCACGCCGAAGGCCTGCTGACGCTGCGCGTGAACTTCCTGTTCCGCATCACCGACTACTCCAGCCCCGAGAAGGTGCGCGAGCAGGTGCGCAGCTGGGGCGCACGCCAGGACGAGGGTGACGAGTGGCTGCGCGTGGACGGCGTCAAGACCGGCTCCGACGGCGGCTTCGAGGGCGGCCTGATGCGCGCCGTCTACGACGGCATCTACAGCCGCGGGGGTGTCTTCCGCGGCATCCAGGTGGTGCCCCCCGAGCGGCATCGCATGGCGGTGCAGGAACTCAACCGCCTGGGCTGGCGCGTGACGACGCACGTCGTCGGTGACCTCGCCGCCGACCGGGTGCTCGACAGCTACGAGGCGGCCGACAAGGACGTCTCGCTGAAGGGACGCCGCTGGGCGATCGAGCACCTGTTCATCGGTCGGCCCGAGCACTTCGAGCGCATCAAGGGGCTGGACCTCGTGGTCTCGGCCCAGAACCACCTGTACCTCGCCGGCCCCAGCGTCAAGAAGTACTGGGGCAGCGAGCGCGCGCAGAACGTCACGCCGATGCGCAGCTTCCTCGACCAGGGCCTGATGGTGGGTGGCGGCACCGACTCGCCGGTGATCCCGCACAACCCCTTCTGGTCGATCTACCACTTCGTCTCGCGCGACACGATCTCCGACGGCACCTACGGCGCCAGCCAGAAGATCACGCGCGAGGAGGCGCTGCGCGTGTTCACGATCAACAACGCGCGGCTGACCTTCCAGGAGCAGATCAAGGGCTCGCTGGAGCCCGGCAAGCTCGCCGACCTGCTGGTGCTGCCCGCCGACCTGCTGACCGTGCCCGAGAAGGAGATCGAGGGCATGCGCCCGCTGGCCACGATGGTGGGCGGGCGCTTCGTCTACACGGCCCCCGGGTTCTGAAGACGAAGCGCCCCTGCGGGGCCGGCGGGCCCGGTACCGGGGCGCCGATCAGGCCCCGATCACCCCCCCGTCCTTGCGCCGGATCACCACCGTGGCCGAGCGCGGGCGGCCGTCGGGGCGGTAGTCGGGCCAGTTCGAGAAGCGGCGCGGCTGGGCCGGGTCGCTGCGGTCGCTCGGGGTCTCGCCCGGGTGCTGGATGTTGACGAACATCGTGCGTCCGCCCTCGGCCCAGGTCACGCCGGTGACCTCGCAGTTCGTCGGCGCGGTGAGGAAGCGCCGCACCTCGCCGGTGGCCGGGTCGCAGGCCAGCATCTGGTTGTTGCCCAGGCGCTCGAACTCGCCCTTGTACATCTGCGTGGCGTGGGCGTCGGTCTGGATCCACAGCACGCCCCGTGCGTCGAAGGCGATGCCGTCGGCGCAGCCGAAGATGTCGCCGCGGATGTTGCCGCGCGCCTCGGCGCGCGTATTGGCCGGGTCGCCGCCCATCACCAGGTGGTTCCAGCGGAAGGCGGCGCCGTCGAAGTCGCCGTCCTCCTTCCAGCGGATGATGTGCCCCATGGTGTTGTTGGCGCGCGGGTTGGCCGCGTCCACACCTGGCTGGCCCTGGGCCCCGCGCGCGGAGTTGTTGGTGAGCGTGCAGTAGACCCAGCCGTCCTTCGCATCGATCGCCAGCCACTCGGGGCGATCCATCTTAGTGGCCCCTAGCGCGTCACTCGCCTGGCGCGCCTTGATGACGACCTCGCCCTGGTCGGCAAAGCCGTTGGCCGCCGTCAGCGGGCCCTGGCCGTGCACCAGCGGGATCCAGCGCCCGGTGCCGTCGGCGTCGAAGCGCGCCACGTACAGCGTACCGTGGTCGAGCAGCTCGCGGTTGGCCTGAGCGGCGGTCAGGCCGTTGCCAGCGGGCTGGATGCGGTCGCGGCTGACGAACTTGTAGATGTACTCGAAGCGCGCGTCCTCGCCCGAGTAGACGACGGCGCGGCCGTCCCTCGTCACCGCGACCCAGGCGCCCTCGTGCGCGGCGCGACCGAGCGCGGTGCGCTTGATGGGCGTGCTCGTCGGGTCCATCGGGTCGAGCTCGACGACCCAGCCGAATCGGTTGGGCTCGTTCGGGTGCCGGGCTGCGTCGAAGCGCTCATCGTGCTCTTCCCAGCGGTACAGCCCCTTGTCGCGCAGGCCCCAGCGGCGCTGGTGCGCGTCCAGGTTCTTGCCGGCGGCGAAGTAGAACGCGAAGTTCTCCTCGCCCGACAGGTAGGTGCCCCACGGCGTCATGCCGCTGGCGCAGTTGTTCAGTGTGCCCAGCACGCGCCGGCCGGTGGGGTCGGCGGCGGTGCGCATCATCGGGTGGCCGGCCGCCGGGCCGCCGATACCGAAGGGCGTGTCCATCGTGACGCGGCGCGCGTACGTCGACGGCCGCACCATGGCCCAGCCGCCATCGCCCTGCTGCGCGACCTCGACCACCGACAGGCCGTGTGCGTTCTTGCTTTTTTGCACCTTCTCGGCCGACCAGTCGGCCAAGCCGCTCGTGTGCAGCAGGCCATCGTCGGTGTACTCGTGGTTCATCGCCAGCAGGCCGCGCGTGCCCTGGGGGTTCAGCGGGTAGAAGTGGATGCCGTCGTGGTGCATGCCCATCTGTACCGCCTGGTCGTCGGCGCTGTTGGAGCCGTCGAAGCGGAAGGCCGGCATGCGCCCGGGCACGCCCACCGGCTCGCCCCAGGCCGCGATCACGCTGGCCACATAGCCTTCGGGGACGACGAGCGCGTCGCCCATGCCCACCGGGACGCCCTTGAAGCCGAGCGTCTGGCCCGCCTGCGGCGATGCGCCCGGGGCCGTCGAGGCGCGACCGGCCAGCGGCGCGAGCATCGCCGCCAGCGAGGCGGCGACGCCGCCGACCAGCACGGTACGCCGCGAAGGCAGCGACACCTCGTGGATGCTCGCGTTGGCGCTGCGGTTGCTGTCTTCCATCGAGTCGAAATCCTTGGCCATGGTCTCCTCTTCGGGTGCGTTGTGGGGTCAAGCGCTGCCGGCACGGCCGGCAGCACACGTGTCGACTGTAGGAAGCGCGGCCGCGCTCTACCATCGGGGCCTCCCCGCCCCGGGAAAGCACCCAGGGCCCGCTGTCCAGCCAGAAGGAAGCTGCCGATGACCGCTCCCGCTCCCCCCGCCGCCACCGCGCCCGCGGTTCCGAAGATCCTGCTCGTCACCGGCGGCAGCCGCGGCATCGGCGCGGCGACCGCGCTGCGCGCGGCCCGCGCCGGCTGGGACGTGGCCGTCAACTACACGCGCGACACCGCCGCGGCGCAGGCCGTGGCCGAGGGCGTGCGTGCGGCCGGCCGGCGCGCCCTGGTCGTGCAGGCCGACGTGGCCCAGGAGTCCGAGGTGCTGGCGATGTTCGATGCCGTCGATGCCGGGCTGGGCCGGCTCACCGGACTCGTCAACAACGCGGGTGTGGTCGACCACACTGCGCGCGTGGACGAGATGTCGGTCGCACGCCTGCAGCGCATGTGGGCCGTCAACCTCACGGGCTCCTTCGTCTGCGCGCGCGAGGCGTTGCGCCGCATGAGTCGACGCCACGGTGGCCCCGGTGGCGCGATCGTCAACCTGAGTTCGGCCGCAGCGCGCCTGGGCTCGCCGGCGCAGTACATCGACTACGCCGCGAGCAAGGCTGGGATCGACATCTTCACGCTCGGCCTGGCGCGCGAGGTGGCGACCGAGGGCGTGCGCGTGAACGCGGTGCGCCCAGGCATCATCGACACGGACATCCACGCCAGCGGCGGCTTGCCCGACCGAGCGCGTCAGATGGCGCCGCAGGTGCCGATGCAGCGCGCCGGCTCTGCCGACGAGGTGGCTGCGGCCATCGTGTGGCTGCTGTCCGATGACGCGAGCTACACCACCGGGACGGTGGTGGACGTGACGGGCGGGCGCTGAGCGGGCCACGGTGGCCGTTGACGAGCCGCTCGGGCCTTGCCGACGGCCGAACCCAGGCTGAGACCTTCCGGTGCCCCTGGCGGTGCGCGGTGCTCGAAGAAAGACCGTTCGGGCTGAGCCTGCAACCGTTCGGGCGGAGCTTGTCGAAGTCCGCGCTGGCGCTTCGACAAGCTCAGCGCGAACGCAGGCGTGGGTGCGCGTGACGGTTTTTTCCTGAGGCTGAGAGATGTTTCAGCCTCTCAGCCTCTCAGCCCAGCAGCACGTCCTGGTAGGCGAACAGCGCGGTCATGCCGCCGGTGTGCAGGAAGAGCACGCGCTCGCCGGCGCCGATGACGCCCCGGCGCGCCAGGTCGATCAGCCCGGCCATGACCTTGCCGGTGTAGACCGGGTCGAGCAGCAGGGCCTCGGTGCGGGCGAGCATCTGCACGGCCTCGACCATGGCCGGAGTCGGCACCGAGTACTTGGGTTGCCAGTAGCCGCCCACGCACTGAACGGCCTCGGGCGGCACGGTCAGGCCCAGGCCGAGCAGGTCGCACACCGCCTGCGCCTCCTTGCGCACGAGCGGGGCCTGGGTGTCGGGGTCGCGGCTGACGCCGATGCCCAGCAGGGAGACCGCGATCCGATTGCCGAGGAAGCCCGCCACCAGTCCGCCGTGCGTGCCCGAGCTGCCTGAGCCGACGACGACACGGTCGAAGGCCAGGCCCTGCTCGAAGAGCTGCTGCTGCAACTCCTGCGCGCAGGCCACGTAGCCCAGCCCGCCGAGCGCGTTCGAGCCGCCGCCGGGGATGATGTAGGCCTTGCGTCCCTGGCGGGCCAGCTCGTCGGCCACGCCCTGCATCGCTGCGCCCATGTCGGTGCCTGCGGGCACCACGGTCAGGTCCTCGACGCCGAGGAGGCGGAACAGGAAGTGGTTGCCGCTGGCGGCCTCGGAAAAGCTGCCCGGCACGCGCTCCTCGATCACGAAGCGGCACTTCAGGCCTTCCTTGGCGGCCGCTGCGAGCGTGATGCGGCAGTGGTTGGACTGCGGCGCGCCGCAGGTGACGAGGGTGTCGGCCCCTTGCGCCAGCGCGTCGGCCACCAGGAACTCGAGCTTGCGCGTCTTGTTGCCGCCCGGCGCCAGGCCGAGCAGGTCGTCACGCTTGACCCAGACCTCGGGGCCGCGCCCGCCCGGGCAGCTGGCCGCCAGCGCGGCGCTGAAGCGCGGCAGCGGCTCGATCGGCGTCGCGCCTTCCGTGTAGCGGCGGCGGGGGAATCGGGAGAGGTCCATGGTCGGGGCTCGGCGTGGGGGCCGAGGCCGGGGGGTGCCCGCCGAACCCCGAGGGAGGATTGGCGCGACCGGCAGGAATCGAACCTGCGCCACAGCCTTCGGAGGGCTGGATGATATCCACTTCACCACGGTCGCTCAGCGGGGGATTCTAGCCTGCGGGACGTTCAGCGCCCCTCGTCTCGGACTTCCATGCAAGGGTCCCCCCTTATACTTAGGGGTTGCGCGGAACATCAGCCGACCGCACACCGAACACTCCGCCACCCGGTCCGCCCCGGGACCCGGGGTAGAGAGAAGAACATCCCGCCGAGGCCCCCATGAGCGACACGCAGCACGACGCCCCCGAAGCCCACGAGGGCCCGATCAAGACCCCCAAGCAGCTGGTCTGGGCAGTGGTGGCCTCTTTCGTCGTGCCCATCATCGCCATCATCCTGCTCGTGAACTACGTGGCGATGGGTGACAAGACCGGCGCTGGCTCCCGCGCGACGGACCCCGAATCGGTGGCGAAGCGCATCGCACCGGTGGGTCGCATCGAGTTGCGTGACGCTTCGGACGTGACCACGCTCAAGACCGGCGAGCAGGTCTACCAGGCGGTCTGCACCGCCTGCCATGGCGTCGGCGCGGCCGGGGCCCCAAAGACGGGCGATGCCGCAGCCTGGGCGCCGCGCATCAAGACCGGGTACGACGCGCTGTTGAACTCGGCGCTGAAGGGCAAGGGCGCGATGGGTGCCCAGGGCGGTGGAGATTACTCCGATCTCGAGATCGGTCGCGCCGTGGTCTACCTGGCCAACCAGTCTGGTGGCAAGCTCGAGGAACCCAAGGCTCCCGCCGCTGCTGCCAGCGCCCCTGCCAAGTGAGGCCCCAGGGCTTCAGGCGCGCGGTCTGAGCACGTAGCCGAAGCGCTGCGGCATCTCCTCGAAGCGGCATTCCTGGGGCGTCCACCGCCCGGCCTCGACGGCGTCAGCCGCGGCGGTCATGTCCAAGGTGTGCACGAGGCCCAGCGCCTCGCCCACCGATTCCAGT
>CAIRBF010000109.1 GCA_903876715.1 uncultured beta proteobacterium | reverse complement strand
GGGCACGAGGAGTCCCCGGGCCAGACGGTCGAGGTCGACGGCAAGCTCTACAAGGAATACTACGGCTCGGCCAGCGACTTCAACAAGGGCGAATACAAGCACGTGGAGGGCAAGCGCATCCTCGAGCCGATCAAGGGCCGGCTGGCCGACACCCTGCGCGAGATGCGCGAAGACGTGCAGAGCTCGATCAGCTATGCCGGTGGCCGCCAGCTCTCCGACCTGAAGAAGGTCAACTACGTGATCCTCGGCGGCGAGAACGCCGGCGAACACCTGTTCATGTGAACACAAGCCTGCGCCGATGACCGAACTCGCCAAGTCCTTCGAACCTGCCGCCATCGAGGCGCGCTGGGCCCCCCGTTTCGAGCAGCCGAGCATCAGCGCGCCG
The DNA here is from genome assembly GCA_903876715.1 of uncultured beta proteobacterium. Classification (GTDB taxonomy): domain Bacteria; phylum Pseudomonadota; class Gammaproteobacteria; order Burkholderiales; family Burkholderiaceae_C; genus Rubrivivax. Next base: position 31,993 of record CAIRBF010000109.1, on the reverse strand, counting down.
ACGCTGGACGCGGCCCGACCCTCTTTCAGCATCCAGTTGCCGCCACCCAATGTGACCGGCACGCTGCACATGGGGCACGCGTTCAACCAGACGATCATGGACGCGCTGACGCGCTACCACCGCATGCGCGGCCACAACACGCTGTGGGTGCCGGGCACGGATCACGCCGGCATCGCCACGCAGATCGTCGTCGAGCGCCAGCTGCAGGAGCGGGGGCAGGACCGCCATGCGCTGGGGCGCAAGAACTTCGTCGCCCGCGTGTGGGACTGGAAGCAGGCGTCGGGCGCGACGATCACGGGCCAGATGCGCCGCCTGGGCGCCAGCGTAGACTGGTCGCGCGAGTACTTCACGATGGATGACAAGCTCTCGGGCGTCGTCACCGAGACCTTCGTGCGCCTGTACGACGAGGGCCTGATCTACCGCGGCGAGCGCCTGGTGAGCTGGGACCCGGTGCTGAAGTCTGCCGTCTCCGATCTGGAGGTCGAAAGTGAGGAGGAGGACGGCTTCCTCTGGCACATCCGCTATCCGCTCGAGGACGGCAGTGGCTCGGTGGTGGTGGCCACGACCCGGCCCGAGACCATGCTCGGCGACACCGCGGTGATGGTTCACCCCGAGGACGAGCGCTACACGGCTTTGGTAGGCCGGCACGTACGCCTGCCGCTGTGCGATCGGACCATTCCGGTGATCGCCGACGCCTATGTCGACCGCGCCTTCGGAACCGGCGTCGTCAAGGTCACGCCGGCCCACGACCCCAACGACTTCGCCGTCGGCCAGCGCCACGGCCTGCCGATGCTGTGCGTACTCGACCTGCAGGCGCGCATCAACGACAGCGCGCCCCTGCCCTACCGCGGACTCGACCGCTTCGAGGCACGCAAGCGCGTCGTTGCCGACCTGCAGGCGCTCGGCCTGCTGGTGGAGACCAAGAAGCACCGCCTGATGGTGCCGCGCTGCGCCCGCACCGGGCAGGTCGTCGAGCCGATGCTGACGCACCAGTGGTTCGTGGCCGTCAACAAGCCAGGTGCCGACGGCAAGAGCATCGCGCAGAAGGCGATAGAGGTCGTCGACCACGGCGAGGTGCGCTTCGTACCCGAACAGTGGATCAACACTTACCACCACTGGATGCACAACATCCAGGACTGGTGCATCAGCCGGCAGCTCTGGTGGGGCCACCAGATCCCGGCCTGGTACGGCAGCGGCGGCGAGATCTTCGTCGCCCGAGACGAGACCGAGGCCCGCGCCCGGGCGGCGGCGGCCGGCTACACCGGCGAGCTCACGCGCGACGAGGACGTGCTCGATACCTGGTACTCGTCGGCGCTGGTGCCGTTCTCCACGCTGGGCTGGCCGGCGAAGACCGTGGAGCAGGACCTGTTCCTGCCCAGCACGGTGCTGGTCACCGGCTTTGACATCATCTTCTTCTGGGTTGCCCGGATGATCATGATGACCAAGCACTTCACCGGCAAGGTGCCTTTCCGCGACGTCTACATCCACGGCCTGGTGCGCGATTCCCAGGGCCGCAAGATGAGCAAGAGCGAGGGCAACGTGCTCGACCCGGTCGACCTGATCGACGGCATCGCCCTGCCCGAACTGCTGGTCAAGCGCGCCACCGGGCTGCGCAAACCCGAGACCGCGCCGCGCATCCGCGACGAGACCGCCCGGGAGTTCCCGCAGGGCATCCCGGCCTTCGGCGCCGACGCGCTGCGCTTCACCATGGCCAGCTACGCCACGCTCGGGCGCAACGTCAACTTCGACACCAAGCGCTGCGAGGGCTACCGCAATTTCTGCAACAAGATCTGGAACGCCACGCGCTTCGTCCTGATGAACTGCGAAGGCCTGGACTGCGGGCTGGCCGAGCACACCAAGGCCGAATGCGCGGCGCCAGTGCGCGACGACCAAGGCCGGGTGGTCCAGCCGGCCGGGCCCTTCCACGGCTACCTGCGCTTCTCGCAGGCCGACCGCTGGATCACGGGCGAACTGCAGCGCGTGGAAGCCGCAGTGGCCCACGGCTTCGCCGAGTACCGGCTGGACAACGTCGCCAACGCCATCTATGCCTTCGTGTGGGACGAGTACTGCGACTGGTACCTCGAGATCGCGAAGGTGCAGCTCGCGCAGGCCCAGCAGGCCGGCAACGAGCCCGCAGCCCGAGCGACGCGGCGCACGCTGATCCGAACACTCGAGACGGTGCTGCGCCTGCTGCACCCGGTGGCGCCTTTCGTCACCGCCGAGCTCTGGGACACCGTGGCGGTGGTCGCGGGCCGCAAGCCGGCGGACTCGGACGCCACGGTGGCCACCGCCGCCTACCCGCAGGCGCAGCTCGAGCGTGTGGACGCCGCGGCTGACGCCTGGGTCGGCAAGCTCAAGGCCATGGCGGCCGCGGTGCGTGCGCTGCGCTCGGAGATGAACCTGTCGCCGGCACAGCGCGTGCCGCTGCTGGTGCACGGTGATGGCTTCGCCGCCGAGTCCGCGCCGCTGCTGCAGGCGCTGGCCCGGCTGTCCGAGGTGCGTCTGATCGACGACGAGGCCGCGTTCGCGGCGGCGACCTCGGCGGCGCCGGTGTCGGTGGTCGGGACGGCGCGGATCGCGCTGCACGTCGAGATCGATGTCGGCGCCGAGCGTGAGCGCCTGGGCAAGGAGATCGCGCGGCTCGAGGCCGAGGTCGGCAAGGCGCAGGCGCGCCTGGCCAACGAGAGCTTCGTCGCGCGCGCGCCGGCGGCCGTGGTGGCGCAGGAGCGTGAGCGGCTCGAGGGTCATGCCTCCTCGCTCGCGCGGCTGCGCGAGCAGTTGTCCAGGCTCACGCAGGCCGCCTGAAGGCACCGGGAGAATGCCGATGTCCTCGATTCCCCGCCCGCCCTTCATGCCTGTCAAGAAAGCCATCTTCCCGGTCGCCGGCCTGGGCACGCGCTTCCTGCCTGCGACCAAGGCCCAGCCCAAGGAGATGCTGCCCGTCGTCGACAAGCCCCTGATCCAGTACGCGGTCGAGGAGGCCTACGCCGCCGGCGTGCGCGAGATGATCTTTGTCACCGGCCGCCACAAGCGCCCGATCGAGGACCATTTCGACATGACCTTCGAGCTCGAAGTCGCGCTCGAAAAGGCCGGCAAGCAGGAACTCCTGGACATCGTGCGCGGCGTCAAGCCCGACGACATGGAGTGCATCTATGTGCGCCAGGCCCAGGCCCTGGGCCTAGGGCACGCGGTGCTGTGCGGGCAGCGTCTGGTGGGCCAGGAGCCGTTTGCGGTGCTGCTGGCCGACGACCTGATGGTGGGCAAGCCGCCGGTGCTTGCGCAGATGGTCGAGCAGTACGCCGAGTGGCGGGCCTCGATCATCGCCGTGCAGGAGGTTCCGGCCGATCACACGCGCCGCTACGGCATCGTCGCCGGCAGCCCCGTGAACGAACGCCTGCTCGACATCTCGCGCATCGTCGAGAAGCCCGCTCCCGAGGCAGCGCCGTCGCGCCTGGGCGTGGCCGGGCGCTACATTCTGACGCCGGGTGTCTTTCACGAGATTGCAAACCAGCCGCGCGGCGTGGGCGGGGAGATCCAGCTCACGGACGGCATCGCCTCGCTGCTGAGGCGCGAGAAAGTGTTCGCCTACCGCTACGAGGGTCGGCGCTATGACTGCGGCAGCAAGGAGGGCTTCCTGCAGGCCAACGTCGAGCTCGCGCTCGAGCACCCCGAACTCGGGCCGGGTTTCAAGGCCTACCTCGCCAGCTTGCGGGACTGAACCCCATCGATGCCTGGCGGGCTGCGCACGCTCGCATTGTCGCGGGCTGGACGGTCGGTCTGCGCGGCCGTCCGGCGCGCTGCTCAGCGACGCCGCAGGTAGTGGACGAACTCCGCGCCGACGGTGTCCTGCTGGACCAGCTCATTGCCGGTCTGGCGGGCAAAGGCCTGGAAATCGCGCAGCGATCCGGTGTCGGTGGCCAGCACCTTCAGCACCTCACCGCTGGACATGTCGGCCAGCGCCTTCTTCGCCTTCAGGATGGGGAGCGGGCAATTCAGGCCGCGGGTGTCGATTTCCTTGTGAGCTTGCAGGGCGGTCATCTGGCGGCAGGTCGAAGTCGGACGGACAGCGGATTCTAGGCAGCGGACAAGACCTGCTGCGCGGTCGGCTCAAGCCGGGAACACCCCGGTGGAGAGATAACGATCACCCCGGTCGCAGACGATGAAGACGATGGTCGCGTTCTCGACCCGTTGCGCGACCTGCAGGGCCACCCAGCAAGCGCCGGCCGCAGAGATACCGGCGAACAATCCCTCCTCGCGCGCCAGGCGGCGCGCCATCTCCTCCGCATCAGCCTGGCTGACGAGCACGAGCTCATCCACGCCGGCCGGGTCGTAGATCTTGGGCAGATAGGCCTCGGGCCATTTGCGGATGCCGGGGATGCGCGAGCCCTCCGAGGGCTGTGCCCCGACGACGCGCACCGCCGGGTTCTTCTCCTTCAGGAAGCGCGAGACGCCGGTGATCGTTCCCGTGGTGCCCATGGCACTGACGAAATGCGTCACCCGACCGGCGGTGTCGTCCCAGATCTCGGGACCCGTGGTCTCGCAGTGAACGCCCGGGTTGTCGGGGTTCGCGAACTGGTCGAGTACGCGGCCCTTGCCCTCGCGCTGCATCTGCTCGGCCAGGTCGCGCGCGTGCTCCATGCCGCCGGCCTTGGGCGTGAGCAGCAGTTCCGCGCCAAAGGCGCGCATGGTCTGCGCGCGCTCGATCGACAGGTCCTCCGGCATGATCAGCACCATGCGGTAGCCGCGGATGGCCGCGGCCATCGCCAGCGCGATGCCGGTGTTGCCCGAGGTAGCCTCGATCAGCGTGTCGCCGGGGCGGATCTCGCCGCGCTCCTCGGCGCGGCGGATCATGTGGATGGCCGGGCGGTCCTTGACCGAGCCGGCCGGGTTGTTGCCCTCGAGCTTGCCGAGCACGACATTGCCGCGACGCGCAGCCTCGGCCCCGGGCAAGCGCTGCAGACGCACCAAAGGGGTGTGGCCGATCGCGTCCTCGAGCGTGGGGTAGCGTGCTTCCATCGCGGCGTTCTCCTGGAGATGCATTGTCGCGCCGCGGACCCATGACCCCACTGGCCTGCATGCGATACTTCATACATCGAAGCCGGTGCGTGCCGGCCCTGCCCGCGTGACGAAATCGGTAGACGTAGCGGATTCAAAATCCGCCGCCGCAAGGCGTGCCAGTTCGAGTCTGGCCGCGGGCACCAAGTTCACGGCGCGGTGCGTGTCCGGCGCCCGTGCCCCATGGGGGTTGGGATGGACACGATGACCGACACGCGCGCCGACGCCGCGGGCAACGAATGGTTGGCATCCGATGCGGTGCGCAAGGCCTACCGCGACTACGACAAGCCCGAAGCCGACCGGGTGCGCGAGTTCTACCGCCAGAACCACCGCCACCAGACCTACGACTTCGTGCGGGCGAAGAAGGCACAGTGGCTGCGCTTCGACCGTCAGCGCATGACGCCCTGGGCGGCGCTGGACTACTTGAACACCCTCGTCGACGAGTCCGACCCCGACACCGCCCTGCCGCAGATCAACCACCTGCTGCAGACGGCCGAGGCCATCCGCGCCGACGGGCACCCCGACTGGTTCGTGCTCACAGGCTTTGTTCATGACCTGGGCAAGGTGCTTTGCCTGTTTGGCGAACCGCAGTGGGCCGTGGTCGGAGACACCTTTCCGGTGGGATGCCGGCACTCCGAGCGCATCGTCTGCGCCGAGTTCTTCGCCGCCAACCCCGACCACGACGATCCGGTCTACAGCAGCGAGCACGGTGTCTACGAGCCCGAATGCGGCTTGTCGAACGTGCACCTGTCGTGGGGCCACGACGAGTACCTCTTCCACATGCTGAAGGACCGCCTGCCCGAGCCGGCCCTCTACATGATCCGCTACCACTCGTTCTACGCCTGGCATCGAGAGGGGCAGTACGGCCATCTGACAGACGCCACCGATCGCGCCAACCTGCCCTGGGTACGGAAGTTCAATCCCTACGATCTGTACTCGAAGCAGCCCAACCCGCCGGTGCTGGCCGAGCTGAAGCCCTACTACGAGGACCTGCTGGCCAAGTACTTGCCCTCGGAACTGGCCTTGTAGGGGCCGGCCTGAGGATCCCAGCCGCCGCTGGATCCTCAGCGCAGCAGGGCGTCCAGGTCTTCCGCGCTACTGAGCGTGCGCGCAGGCATGGGCCTTGCGCGGCCCAGTTGCCAGCGCTCCCACCCGTAGAGTGCGGCCAGCACCGTACCGTCCGGCGTCGAGCCCGGCGAGCCCACACACTCGGTACCGCGGCGGGCGCTGTCGATCAACAGCGCCGGCAGCAGCAGGTGATAGGGGTGGCGCGCCACCTCCCCCGCGTGCAGGGCGCAGGCCGTGATGAGCTGCGCCACCTCGGCCGACTCGAGTTCGAGCCGCAGCCTGGGCGCCGTCTGCGTGGTCCAGTACTCCGACCAGAACAGGTGCGCGTCGATCGCGCTGCCGCATTCAGCCAGTGCTTCGCGCACGAGGTGGTGCGTGCCGACGTGGGCGGGGTGGCCATCCAGCGCGTGCGGCGCCAGCACGGCGCGGGGCTGGAAGCGCCGCAGCAGCGCAGCCGCCGCCTGCACCGCCCCTGCCCAATGGCTCGGGTCGGCCCGCGCGGCCTCGGGCGTGATGCGCTCGAGTGCCTGCCCGGCCACGCCGGTCGGGCTGACGAGTTCGAAGCCCAGGTACGCGCAGCAAGCCTGGGCCTCGTCCCAGCGCGCAGCACGGCGCTCGAGCCGGCTGCCCAAGGTCACCGCGACATTGACCACGCGCCAGCCGTGGCGCTGCCGCAGCCGCAGCGAAAGGCCGCCGACCAGCGCCTCGTCGTCGGGGTGGGGCGAAAACACCAGACAGCACGGGGCGGCGTCGCGTTCCGGTGCGGTCACCGAGCCAGCCATGGCCGGCACGGCAGGATCCGCGTCGCAGGCCAGCGCGGCGAGACAGGCTGCCACGTGGCGGTCGTAGGGTGTTCGCGGGAGCATGAGCCATTTTGGCCCGGGGAAGGCGGGTCGCGTACGGTGCGCACCCGACTGGCGTCTCAGTGAAACCCTCGATGAACGGCTGCCACGGCCGCACGCACAATCGGGATGTCAGAAGACTGTCATCGAACGGTCATATCCCCCCCCTGCACCTGCCCCCTCCCCAAGGAGACTGCCCATGTCACCGTTGCGCCGCCTGAGCCTGCTTGTCGCCCTCACCCTCGCCACCGCCGGTGCCGCCCAGGCCCAGGGACGGCTGACGCTGTATTGCAGCTCTGACGAGGCCTGGTGCCAGCAGGCCAAGACCGAGTTCGAGAAGGCCACCGGCATCCGCGTCGACATGACGCGCAAGAGCTCGGGCGAAACCTACGCGCAGATCAAGGCCGAGGGTTCCAACCCCAGGGGCGACGTCTGGTGGGGCGGCACCGGTGACCCGCACCTGCAGGCTGCCGAGGAAAACCTCACACAGGTCTATGTCTCGCCCAACCGGCGCCGAATCGCCGAATTCGCGATCAACCAGGCCAAGGCCTCGAAGGACCGCACCATCGGCATCTACTCCGGCGCGCTGGGCTGGGGCTACAACGACGAGATGCTCAAGAAGGAGGGGCTGCCGGCGCCGCAGTGCTGGGCCGACCTGATCAAGCCGATCTACAAGGGCAAGATCCAGATCGCCAACCCCAACTCCTCGGGCACGGCCTACACGGCGCTGGCCACGTTGGTGCAGTTGATGGGTGAAAAGGACGCGTTCAACTACCTGAAAGCGCTGCACAAGAACGTCAACCAGTACACCAAGTCCGGTTCGGCGCCGGTCAAGGCCGCGGGCGCAGGCGAGACGCTGATCGGCATCGTCTTCATGCACGACGCCGTGTCCGTGGCCGACGCCGGCCGGCCGATCAAGACGGTCGCTCCCTGCGAGGGCACAGGCTACGAGATCGGCTCCATGAGCATCATCCGCGGCGCGCGCAACCTGGAGAACGCCAAGAAGTTCTACGACTGGGCGCTCACCGCCGAGTCGCAAGGCCGGGCCAAGGACGTCAAGTCCTACCAGGTGCCCTCCAACCTGGATGCCGCGGTGTCGCCGCTGACGCCCGACCTCTCACGTATCAAGCTCATCAATTACGACTTCGCCAAGTTCGGATCATCGGCAGAGCGGCGGCGGCTGCTGAAGAAGTGGGACGACGAGGTCGGCTCACTGCCGAACAACTGAGCGCGGTCAGGACACCCGGCGTATGACTCCGGCGCGCGACAGCCGGCGAGGCGGCCGGCGCGAAGGCGCGCTGGCGCTGCTGTGCGCAGCAGCCGTCGCGCTGCTGCCTTGGTACCTGCTGCAGGACGGGTTCTGGAGCTTTACCTGGCTGGCCGATTACCCGTTCCAGCCAGAGCCGGCGCCCGCGCTTTTCCTGTTGCTGCAGGGACGCAACCCCTGGTTGTGGCCCGTGGCCTTGCTGGCACTGGCGGGTGTCGCTGCCGCCTTCGCGCCGATCAGCCGCCGGCAGCGGGGCCATGCCTATCTGGGTCTTGGCGCTGCCGGGCTGGCCTACCTGTTTGCTCAGGGGTACGCGCTCGGACTGCAAGGGTGGTCCTTCGGCTTCCTCAACGCCTGGTTCGGCGAGACAGAGCAGCGCCAGTTCGGCATGGGCTACGGCGCCCTCCTGTGCGGCACGGCCTTCCTGTTCATGCTGACCTGGGGCCTGTCGGCCAGCGGCCGGATCGTCCAGGATCCGTTCGTCGCCGGCTCACTGGGCGCCATCATTGCCCTGGTCGGGCTGTTCGTGCTGCTGCCCGTGGTGCAGATGCTGTTCGCCGGGCTGCGGTCGGAGGACGGCTCGGCGCTGGCGGCCTTTGCAGAACGGCTGGTCGATCCCAAGCTGTGGCGTCTGGGCTGCCTGGATGGGCGTGGGCAGTGCGGCGCAGCCTGGAACTCGCTCGCGCTGGCTGTTGCGGTGGGCTTCCTGAGCACCCTGCTCGGCCTGGCCTTCGCGCTGGTGATCGTGCGGACCTCCCTGCCCTTCAAGCGCTTCTTCAAGTCGCTGTCGCTGCTGCCCATCATCACGCCACCGTTCGTGATCGGTTTGGCCGTGATCCTGCTGCTGGGGCTGTCCGGGGTCGTGACGCAGTGGGCGGCAAGCACCTTCGGCATCGCACCCTCGCGATGGATCTACGGTTTCGAGGGCGTGCTGCTGGCGCAACTCCTGGCCTTCACCCCCATCAGCTTCATGGTGCTGATCGGAGTGGTCGAGGGGGTCAGCGCATCGATGGAGGAGGCATCGCAGACGCTGCGCGCCGATGACTGGGTCACCTTCAAGACGGTGACCTGGCCGCTGCTGCGCCCCGGGCTGGCCAACGCATTCCTGCTGGGCTTCATCGAGAGCATGGCCGATTTCGGCAACCCGCTGGTGCTGGGTGGCAACTTCAACGTGCTGTCGACCGAGATCTTCTTCGCCATCGTCGGCTCGCAGAACGACCAAGCGCGTGCGGCCGTGCTGGCGCTGGTCCTGCTGGCCTTCACGATCGCGGCCTTCGTGGCGCAGAACCGCTGGCTCGGCCGCAAGCGCTACACCACGGTCAGCGGCAAGGGCGACGGTGGCATGCACCCGCCGCTGCCGCGGCGGGTGCTGTGGGTGGCGGTGGGCGTGACCTTGGTCTGGACGGTGTTCACGCTCGTGCTCTATGCCCTGATCATTTACGGCAGCTTCGTCGAACTGTGGGGGCGCAACTGGTCGCTGACGCTGCGTCACTACCTCCAGGGCTTTGCCATCGCCTTCACCGAACACGGCCTGCAGTGGAAGGGGTCGGCCTGGAGCAGCCTGGGTACGACGCTCAAGATCGCGCTCGTGTCGGCGCCGCTGACGGCAGCGATCGGCTTGCTGACGGCGTGGCTGCTGACACGCCAGCAGTTCGCGGGCAAGGCGGCGTTCGAGTTCGGCACCATGCTGAGCTTCGCCATTCCCGGAACGGTGATCGGCGTGAGCTACATCGTGGCCTTCAACGTGCCGCCGCTGGAGCTGACGGGCACCGCCGCCATCCTGGTGCTGTGCTTCGTGTTCCGCAACATGCCGGTGGGGGTGCGCTCGGGCATCGCCTCGCTGGCGCAGATCGACAAGAGCCTGGACGAGGCCTCGCTCACGCTACGCGCGTCGTCGGCCACAACCTTCCGCCGCGTGACGCTGCCGCTGATCCGGCCGGCCATCCTCTCGGCCATGGTGTACAGCTTCGTGCGCTCGATGACAGCGATCAGCGCGGTGATCTTCCTGGTCAGCGCGCAGCATGACATGGCCACCACCTACATCATCGGCCGGGTCGAGAACAACGAGTACGGTATCGCTATCGCCTACTCGACCGTGCTGATCGTCGTGATGCTCACCGGCATCGTGCTGTTCCAGTGGCTGACGGGCACACGCCGTCTCGGCCGGCACGGCCTTCGCAACTCGGATACCGCCGTGATTTCTGGAGCCGCATGAACACCCTCGCCCGTACCCAGGCCGCCCCCGTTCACCTGCAGGCGGTGACCAAGCGCTATGCGCCCAAGGCGCCGCCGGCGGTGGACCGCGTGACGCTGAGCTTCGAAGCCGGCTGCCTGACGACGCTGCTGGGTCCCTCGGGCTGCGGGAAGACGACCACGCTGCGGATGATCGCCGGCCTGGAGAAGGTGAGCGAGGGCCGCATCCTGATCGGTAACGACGACGTGACACGGCTGCCAGCCACCCAGCGCGACGTCTCGATGGTGTTCCAGTCCTACGCGCTGTTCCCGCACCTGCGGGTGACCGAGAACGTGCGCTACGGCTTGGAGGTGAGCCGCCTGCCGAGCGATGTGGTCGAGCAACGAACGCAGGAGGTTCTGCGCCTGATGGGGCTGCAGGCCCTGGGCGCGCGCTATCCGCACGAGCTGTCGGGCGGGCAGCAGCAGCGCGTGGCCGTGGCGCGCGCGCTCGTGCTCGAGCCTCGCGTGCTGCTGTTCGACGAGCCGCTGTCGAACCTGGACGCCAAGCTGCGCCGGCATGTGCGGCAGGAGATCCGCGAACTGCAGCGCACGCTCGGCCTGACAGCGATCTACGTCACGCACGATCAGGAGGAGGCACTGGCCGTCTCGGACACGATCGTGGTGATGAACAACGCGGTCGTCGCCCAGATGGGCACACCGCGCGAATTGCACGAACGGCCGGCCACATGCTTCGTGGCCGACTTCATCGGCGAGGCCAACGTGCTGCCGGCGCAGGTAGGCGCCGCAGTGGACGCACAGCAGGTGCAAGTGCAGTTGGGCGCGCTCAGTCTGGTTCTGTCGGGCCAGGCGGCAGCCGGCGAGCGGCGGCACGTGGCCATCCGCCCCGGGCGCGTGCGTCTGCACGCGGCACCAACAGGCGCGGCGCCTGCGGGCACCCTGCCAGGCACGGTCCGGCGCGCGAGCTACCTCGGGGAAACGATGGAGTACATCGTCTCCACCGCCCTGGGCGACGTCCTCGTGGCCAGTCCCGAAACCCACGCCCCCTTGGACGTGGGAGCGGCTGTGGCCGTGGAACTGCCCGCCGACGCGGTGGTGTTGCTGCGGGATTGAGGGGCGCGAAGCCGCAGGCTCTCGTGGCGAGTGTCCGCCGGGCGGTGGGCCGCGCACGCCTTGATGTTGGGCGCTGGCGCCTCGCAGCTTGACGATACCCAATCAAATCCATACCGGTCTCCGTAGCATGGTGCAACGGTCCTGCCATCCGGCAGGCCATTCATGCGTCAAGCGTCCAAGCAGGAGTGCCGGTCATGTTTTCCCGAGCAAGGAAGTGGCTGCTCGCCAGCAGCATCGTGTTCTTGGCCGCCTGTGGCGGCCACGACGACCCCAGCGTGCTGGACGTCGCACGGAACGACCCCCAGTTCAGCGTCCTCGTCGAGGCGGTGCAGGCGGCTGGGTTGCAGACCACGCTCGACGGCGACGGGCCCCTGACCCTCTTCGCGCCCACCGATGCGGCCTTCGCGTCGCTTCTCACTGAACTGGGCCTGACCAAGGCGCAGTTGCTGGCCGACACAGCCCTGTTGACCTCGGTGTTGAGCTACCACGCGCTGCCGACACAGGTGAGCAAGACTGCAGTGCCCCTGGGCCAGGCCATCACGACGGTGGAAGGCGGCTTCTTCAAGATCGAGTCAGGCGCGGGCGGCGCGCTGACGATCCAGGACGGTCGCAACCGCGTCGCTGCCATCACGGCCACCGATCTCTCGGCGCGCAATGGCGTCGTGCACGTCATCGACCAAGTAATCCTGCCGGCCAACCGCAACATCGTGCAGACGGCGCAGGCACTGCCTGATTTCAGCATCCTGGTCGAGGCACTGGTCGCTGCAGACCTGGCGGGCACCCTGTCGGGTCCGGGCCCATTCACCGTCTTCGCGCCTACCAACGCCGCCTTCACGGACCTGCTCGCAAGCCTGGGGCTCACGAAAGCTCAGTTGCTGGCCGACACGGTCTTGCTGACCAGCGTGCTGAAGTATCACGTCATCAGCGGCCGGGTGCTGAAGGCCGATGTACCGATAAGTACGCCGATCCAGACGCTGGAGCCGGGCAAGACCTTCTCCGTAGACGGCACGCTGGTCATCACCGATGCGCAGGGCAACACCGCCCAGATCGTGACAACCGACGTGTTCGCGTCCAACGGCGTGATCCACGTCATCGACAAGGTGATCCGGCCCTGAGGGTGGGCGGGCCAGCGTCGGCCGTCCTGCCCCCAGGCGCAAGACCACGGAACGGCCGCCGGTGTTCAGCCACCGGCGGCCGGCCCTCAGCGCTGGATCGGCTCCACGTCCCGCGTGAAGGCCGCCATCGGCTCGAGTTCGGCGACCACGGCCGGGGCGCCGGCAAGGATGGCGTCGCCACGCTCGAACATCTTCGGCGTGTTGTAGGGCCAGCTCGTGCCGCCAGCCTCCTCGATCATCAGCAGCGCGGCCAGGCAGTCCCAGGGGTTCATGTGGCCCTCGTGGTAGGCCAGCAGATGGCCTGCAGCCACGTAGGCCAGCATCAGCGCGCCCGAGGCATTGCGGTAAAACATGCCGCCGGCCTCGGTGAAGGGCACCATGAAGCGGAACAGCGTGTCCGGGGTGATGCGGTTGCAGTAGCCCACGCCGACGGAGCCCTCGGTCAGCGAGCGCGCCTGGGCCACGCGCATGGGCTGTCCGTTCAGGTGCGCGCCGTGGCCCTTGCGCGCGGCATAGATGTGCTCGTGATTCGGGTCGACGATGATGCCGAGCACGACCTCACCGCGGTGGATGCAGGCCAGGACCACGCACCAGGCCGGGATGCCGGCGACGAAGTTGGCCGTGCCGTCGATCGGGTCGATCACCCAGGTGCAGGCGTCTTCTCCACCGCCGTCGCTGCCGGCGCTGCGGCCGAACTCCTCGCCGTGGATGGCGTCGCCAGGGAAGTGCTGGCCCAGGCGCTCGCGGATGAACTGCTCGACCGCGCGGTCGGCCTGCGAGACCATGTCCTGCGGGCCTTTGGACTCGACGAGCAGGCTGTCGCGGCGTCGGAAGTGTTGCAGCGCCAGCGCGGCAGCGGCGGTGGCGATCTCGATGCCGGCATCGAGCCGGCGGGCGATGGGGTCGTTCGACATGGCGGGAAGGGGGCGCTGCGGGCGCCGCATGAGCGGGGTGAGCCGCCATCATAGGCATGGTGCGACGACCCGCGACGCGCGCGCCCCATGCTACAAACCCGCACCCTGGACTGCCGCACCGCCCACCGCCATGCCTCCGATGCCCCCCGTCACCAAGAGCCTGCTGCTGGCCTGTGTCGCGATCTACTGTCTCAACCTCTTCCTGCCTTTGACGCAGTGGTTCGCCCTGTGGCCGCTGGGCAGCGGCGAGTTCATGCCCTGGCAGGTGCTCAGCTATGCCTTTCTGCACGGCGACACGCTGCACCTGTTCTTCAATATGCTGGGGCTGTGGATGTTCGGCGCCGAGCTCGAGCAGCTCTGGGGCCGGCGCCGCTACGGGCAATACCTGCTGGCGAGCGTGCTCGTGGCCGCTGCCGCGCAGTTGCTGATCACCGCGGCCACGGGCTCCAGCGCGCCGACGGTCGGCGCCTCGGGCGCGCTGTTCGGGCTGCTGCTGGCCTTCGGCATGCTGTTCCCCCACCGCACGGTCATGCCGCTGTTCCCGCCCATCCCGATGAAGGCACGCACCTTCGTCCTCGTCTTCGGCGCACTGGAACTCGTGCTCGGCCTGGCCGGGCACCGGGGCATCGCGCACTTCGCGCACCTGGGCGGCATGCTCGGTGGGTGGCTGATGATTCTGCACTGGCGTCGTTCCGGACCGCGGCGCTGGCGCTGATCGCTCGGCTGGCGGTGCGTCTGGCCGCGCGCTGCGACCGATGCTGCGGCGGCTCAAGCCTCTGCGGCGCTGAGGGGCAACAAATCCACACGCTGAGGTAGGCTACCGCGCACAGGCATCCTGCGTGGATGATGTGCGGAATTGCCGCGGACTTCGGCGGCGCGCGGCGGTCCTGCGCGCACCCTCGCGAGCAGGCTCGGTCTCCATCCAGGGAACAACGATGAACAAGTGGTGCCGGTTCTTCACGATGCTGGGGTTCCTTGCCGGGCTCGCCACGGCGCAGGGCTCCGAAGTGGAGACGCAATCGCGCGCACTCCAGCGCGCGAGTGACGCGGTCATCGGGCTCACGGCCCGCGTGCCCTCGGACGCGCGCTCGGCCGCGACGCTGGGCCAGCAACGTCAGGGCTCGGGCGTGGTCATCGGCGAGGACGGCACCGTGCTCACGATCGGCTACCTGATCCTCGAAGCCGAGGACGTGGTGCTCACCACCGACGATGGCCGCGAGGTGCCGGCCACCGTGGTGGCTTATGACGTCGCCACCGGCTTGGGCATGGTGCGGCCGCTGCTGCCCTTGAAGCTGGCGCCAGCGCCGCTCGGACGCTCGGGTGCAGTGGCCGGCAACGAGCCGCTCATCGTCGTCAGCGGGGGCGATGAGGGCGCCGTCAGCGGCGCCCGGATGGTTTCTCGACGAGGTTTCTCGGGCAACTGGGAGTACCACATCGACGGCGCCTTGTTCACCGCGCCCGCGCGGCGTGACCACAGCGGCGCCGGGCTCTTCAACGGCCGAGGCGAGTTGGTAGGTATCGGCTCGCTCTGGCTGGCGGACGCCGGTAGCGGCGAAGGCCCGCGCCAGAGCGGCAACATGTTCGTGCCCATCGACCTGCTGACACCGGTGCTTTCCGAGTTGCGCGCCCGCGGCAGCAGCCGCGCAAGCGACCGCGCCTGGATCGGACTGCAGTGCGCCGAGACCGGCTCGGGCCTGCGCATCATGCGCGTGAACCCCGACAGCCCTGCCGACGTGGCGGGGTTAGAGGCGGGCGACACGATCGAGCGCATCGACGGCACCGCCGTGGTCACGCTCGAGTCCTTCTACAAGGCGCTGTGGAGCGGCGGCCCGGCCGAGCGCAACGTCACGCTCGACCTGCTGCGCAACGGCCGCCCGCTGGAAGTGACGCTGCGCACGGTCGACCGGATGAAGACGCTCAAGCGCGCGCAGGGGGTGTAGCCGCGGCGGGCGGCGCACCCGGCACGAGCGGCGCCAGACCCTCGCGCACGGTGGGGTGTCGCAGGCGCAGGCCGAGCTCGCGCTTCATGCGGCCGTTGCCCAGGCGGCGCGACTCGCTCATGAAACTCAGCTGCACCGGCGAAAGCACCGTCGCCGCCTCTGCCCGGCTCACGCGGGGCGGGTGAGGCAGGCCGGCCAGATCCGCCGCGAGGTCGAAGTAGTCGCCCATCTTCAACGCCGTGTCGTCGCTGACGTGGAACACACGCTGCGGCCCGCCGCGAAACAGGGCGCGCAGACAGGCGCGGGCCAGGTCGTCGGCGTGGATATGGTTGGTGTGCACGTCGTCCCCGGCGCACAGCACGGGCGCCCCTCGCGCCAGGCGCTCGCGCGGGTCGCCGCCCGGGCGCCCCGGGGCGTAGATGCCCGGGACGCGCAGCACCACCACGCGGCAGCCAGCGGCGCGGCCGAAGTGGCGCACACGCGTCTCGGCATCGACGCGGCGGCGCGCCCGGTCGGTGGTCGGGCGCACGGGCTGGGTCTCGGCGACGAAGGCACCACCGCAGTCGCCGTACACGCCACTGGTGCTGGCATAGACCAGATGCGTGCAGCGCCCGCCACGGGCCAGTGCACGCAGCAGCGCAGCGGTGCGCGTGTCGCGCGCCCCCAGCACCGGCGGCGGCGCCAGGTGCAGCACACGGTCGGCCAGCGCGCCCAGCCGGCCCAGCGTGGCCGGGTCGTCCAGGTCTCCCACCAGCGGCACCGCGCCGGCGGCACGCAAGGCGGGCACGCGCGCTGGAGAGGACGTGAGCGCGACCACGCGCCAGCGTGGGTGCAGCAGCGCGAGCAAGCGCAACCCGACGTCACCACAACCGACGACAAGCAGCGTGGGGCGACGGCGGGCAGGGGCAGGTCCGACAAGCATGAGCGGGGCACAATCATGAGTTGGCGCCCCAAGCGATGCAAGCCCCATGAGCCTGACCGTCACCCTGAAGCCCGCCGAGCGCAGCTTCACCGTCGAGCGCGACGAGCGCATTCTCGCCGCGGCCATCCGCCAGGGCATCGGCCTGCCCTACGGCTGCCGCGACGGCGCCTGCGGCTCGTGCAAGAGCCGCCTGCTCGAAGGCCGGGTGATTCACGGCGCGCACCAGTCCAAGGCCCTGAGCCCGGCCGAGGAGGACGCGGGCTGGGTCCTCACCTGCTGCGCCACGCCGGTGACCGACTGCACCGTCGAGGCGCGCAGCGTGCCCGGGGCGGGTGAATTCCCGGTCCTGAAGATGCCCTCGCGCGTGCTGACCATCGAGCGCCCGGCCCCTGACGTCGCGCTGCTGAAGATGCAACTGCCGGCCAACCAGAACCTGCAGTACCGCGCCGGCCAATACGTGGAATTCATCCTGCGCGACGGTGCGCGACGCAGCTACAGCATGGCCAACGCGCCGCACCTGCTGGGCACGCCCCCCTGCATCGAACTGCACATCCGCCACATGCCGGGCGGCAAGTTCACCGACCAGGTCTTCTCCACGCTCAAGGAAAAGGACATCCTGCGTCTGGAAGGCCCCTACGGCAGCTTCTTCCTGCGCGAGGAGTCGGCCAAGCCCATGGTGCTGCTGGCCAGCGGCACCGGCTTCGCGCCGATCAAGGCCCTGCTCGAGCACATGGAGCTCAAGGGCATCACGCGGCCCGCCGTGCTCTACTGGGGTTGCCGCAGCCGCGCCGATCTTTACCTCGACGCCTGGGCGCAGGCCGCGGCGGCACGGCTGCCGAACCTGCGCTACGTGCCGGTGCTCAGCGAGCCCCGCCCCGAAGACGCCTGGACCGGCCGCACCGGCTTCGTCCATGAGTCGGTCATGGCCGACCTGACCGACCTGTCCGACCACCAGGTCTACGCCTGCGGCGCGCCAGTGATGGTGGATGCGGCGCGGCGCGATTTCACGGCCCGCTGCGGCTTGCCCGAGGACGAGTTCTTCGCCGACAGCTTCACCTCGGCGGCTGACACAGCCGCTTGAACGGCGCGAAGTCCGGCCGCGCATCCGCTATCCCCGGCTCAAGACCGCCGCCCCTCCCGCACCCCACCCAGGAGATCCACGATGACCCTGCGCCGCCATGCGCTCGCCCGGCTCTGCGCCGCCCCCCTCGCCCTGGCCGTCACCACGGTCTGGGCACAGCCCAAGCCCGTGCGCCTGGTCGTGCCCTACCCGCCGGGCGGCCCGCTGGACATCGTGGCGCGTACGCTGGCCGACAAGGTGAAGGACACGCTGGGCCCGGTCATCGTCGAGAACCGCCCCGGCGCAGGCGGCAACCTCGGCGCCGACCTGATCGCCAAATCCGCCCCCGACGGCGCGACCATCGTCATGGGCGCGGTGGCCACGCACGCGATCAACCCCTGGCTGTACAACCGCATCCCCTACGATCCGATCCGCGATTTCACACCCATCACGCTCGTGGCCCAGGTGCCCAATGTGCTGGTGATGAATGCCGAGACGGCACAACGCCTGCAGATCAACGGCATCGCCGACCTCGTCGCGCACGCGCGACGCAACCCGGGCAAGCTGAACTACGGCTCCGGCGGCAACGGCAGCGCCGGCCACCTGGCGGGCGAGATGTTCAAGGCCCAGGCCAGCATCGACGCCGTGCACGTGCCCTACGCGGGCGGCCCGCCGGCGCAGCTGGCGCTCGTCAGCGGCCAGGTCGACTTCAACTTCGACAACATCGCCGCCGCCTCGGCCAATATCCGCTCGGGCAAGCTCAGGGCGCTGGCCGTGACGACGGCGCGCCGCTCCAGCGCCATGCCCGAGCTGCCCAGCGCGGCCGAGGCCGGTGCCGCAGTCGGCCTGAGAACCTTCGACATCGGTACCTGGTTCGGCCTGTTCGGCCCGGCCCGCCTGCCGGCCGAGGTGACCCAGCGCCTGAACAAGGCCTTCGTCGACGCGCTGAACTCGCCCGAGCTGAAGACGCGCATGGCCACGCTGATGGCCGAGCCCTCGCCCACCACGCCCGAGGAGTTCGCCGCTTTCGTCAAGGCGGAACTGACCAAGTACGAGAGCGTGGTGAAGGCCAGCGGCGCAAAGGTGGATTGAGTCATGAACCCCTATTTCCAACACGGCCACGAGCGCGCCTTCGGCACCTGGCCGCTCAAGGGCAGCGAGCTCACCTCAGCGCTGGAGACGGCGCTGAACGTCGGCTACCGCGCCATCGACACGGCTCAGCTCTACGGCAACGAGGCCGAAGTCGGCGCGGTGCTGCGGGCCTCGGGCCTGGCGCGCGACCAGTTGTGCGTGACCACCAAGGTCGCGCCCGACCACCTGGCTGAAGACCGCTTCATGCCCTCGGTGGAGGCCAGCCTGCGCGCGCTCGGCCTGGATCAGGTCGACGTGCTGCTGATCCACTGGCCGCCAGCCGACGGCGACGTGGTGCTGCCGCTGCGACGGCTCGAGCAAGCGGCACGGCGCGGGCTGGCCAAGCATGTGGGCGTGAGCAATTTCACTGCCGCCATGCTCCACACCGCCCGCGCCACGCTGGAGGTGCCGGTGGTCGTGAACCAGGTCGAGTTCCATCCGCTGCTGGACCAGCGCAAGCTGCTGGCCGCGGCCGCGCAGACCGGCATCCCACTCTCGGCCTACTGCTCGGTGGCACGCGGCGAGGTCTTCAAGTACCCGGTGCTCGACGAGATCGGCCGCGGCTACGGCAAGAGCGCGGCCCAGGTCACGCTGCGCTGGATCCTGCAGAAGGGGGTGCCGGTGACGACGATGTCCAGCCGGCGCGCCAACATCCAGGCCAACTTCGACGTCATGGACTTCACGCTGTCGTCGATCGACATGGCGCGCATCGACGCCCTGAACGCGGTGGGTCACCGCGTCGTCAACAAGACGCGCGTACCCTGGGCGCCGGATTTCGATTGAGGGCTGCCACGCCAGGGCTGGCCCACGCTGCGCGCCTGCGATGATCCCAGATCCGGCAGTTGGGCGCGCCCGAGCGGGCCGTCATCGGCCGTGCCGGCAAGGCGCGAACCGCAGCCATGGCCTGTGCCGTGGCGACGATACGCAACGCCGCTGGCGCGGTCGAGGGCGGCTCCATCGGGCGTGCAGCGCCCTCACCCCGGGGTGAAGCAGATCGTGGATGGAATCGTCAGCTTGGTCAGGCATCTGCCAGCGTAGACAAGCGGTCAACTGCCGGATCTAGGATGATGCGTCCATGAACGATCCCCTGGCCTCCTGGCACGCCGACACCCGCGTGCTGCACGACGACGACGCGTTCGCCGATGGGCCGGACGTGGTGCCGCCCATCCATTACAGCGCCACTTTCCGCGCGCGCGACGCGGCCGATTTCGCCGACATGGCGGGCCGCCCGCGGCACCCGGCCTACTACACGCGCTACGGCAACCCGGTGCACGAGCGCGTAGCAGCCATCCTTGCCGGGCTCGAAGGCACCGAGACCGCGCTCCTGACCGGCTCGGGCATGGGCGCCATCAGCACGGCGGTGCTCGCGCTGGTGTCGGCGGGCGACCACGTCGTGGCGCAGACGCGCCACTACATGAGCACCGCCAAGCTGCTAGACGAAGTGCTGCCGCGCTTCGGCGTCGAGACGACCCTGGTGGAGCAGAGCGACGCCGAGGCCCTGCGCGACGCGATCCGCCCGAACACGAAGCTGATCATGCTCGAGACGCCGGCCAACCCGACGCTGGTGCTGACCGACCTCGCAGCCGTGGCCCCCATGGCGCGCGCGCGCGGCATCACGACGGTGTGCGACAACACCTTCGCCTCGCCGCTGAACCAGCAGCCGCATGCGCTCGGCATCGACGTGGTTGTGCACAGCGCCACCAAGCTGCTGGGCGGGCACCACGACCTGACGGCCGGCGCCATCTGCTGCTCGCACGCGCTGGCCGAGCCGATCTGGCGCATGCACACCACGCTGGGGTCGGTGCTGTCGCCGATGGACGCCTGGCTGCTGCTGCGCGGGCTGCGTACGCTGGCCGTGCGCGTGGCGCGCATCAACGCGAGCGCGCTCGAGCTCGCGCGCTGGCTGCAACAGCAAGCTCAGGTCGAGCGCGTGCACTACCCCGGTCTCGAGAGCCATCCGCAGCACGCGCTCGCGCAGGCGCAGATGAAGGGCGGTGGACCGGTGATCGCCTTTGCCATCAAGGGCGACTACGCGGTGACCAGCCGCTTCGTCGCCGCGCTCGAACTGCCCAAGCACGCAGTCAGCCTGGGAGGCGTGGACTCCCTGATCGTGCACGCCGCCGCCATGTGGGCCGGCACGATGAACGACGCGCAGATGGAGGCCGCGGACATTGCGCCGAACTTCGTGCGCTTTTCAGTCGGGCTGGAACATCCCGACGACCTGAAGGCGGACCTGGCCCGTGCGCTGGCCGCGGCCCTTCGGGAACGAGGGTGATCGCCCGGAGGTCGTGACGCGTTCCACCAGGAGACGCCTGCCGGACGCTGCGCAGGCACCGCCCCCACCCGCGCGGCGTGATCGTCGATGAATTGACTGCACGCCGGGCGTGCCGCGGACGCCATCGCAGATCCATCGATAATCTTGCGCCGCATCAAGCGCGGCCTTCGGCCTACCCCCGTCGCCCATCGACCCCCTTGCCCCGGCGTACGCCGGCAAGCTGCTCCAGACCCGCGCCCGACCCAGAGGCTCACTGCCGAGGTGACCCGTCCGTCGGCATGCCCCCCCCTGCCCTCCATGCCCAGCCGCACCGCCCTTCTGTCCATTGCCCTGCTGCCGGCCACCCTGTGGCTGTCGGCGTGCTCGCCCAAGCCACAGGCCCCCGAGCCGGTGCGTGCCGTGCGCGTCATGACCGTCACCGCCGACGCCGCTGGCGGCGTCCAGGAGTACGCCGGCGAGGTGCGTGCCCGCATCGAGTCGCGCCTGGGCTTGCGCGTAGCCGGCAAGCTGGTGGCGCGACCGGCCGAAGTCGGTCAGCGCGTGCGTTCGGGCCAGGCGCTGGCGCGGCTCGACCCCGCCGACCTGGCGCTGCAGCAGGACGCTGCCCAGGCCGCGCTGCGCTCCGCGCAGGCCGCCTACGACTTCGCGGTCGCGGACGTCAAGCGCTTCCAGGAACTGCGGGCCCAAGGCTTCATCAGCGCCGCGGAGCTGGAGCGCCGCGAGAGCGGCCTCGAGGCCCAGCGCGCGCAGCTCGACCAGGCGCGCGCGCAGGCCAGTACGCAGGGCAACCTGACCTCCTACTCGGTGCTCACCGCGCCGGCAGCCGGCGTCGTGACGGCCACCGAGGCCGAGGTGGGGGCTGTGCTCGCTGCAGGCACGCCCGTGCTGCGCCTGGCGCACGACGGCCCGCGTGACGTGGCCTTTGCGGTGCCGGAAGATGCCGTCGACGGCATCCGCGCCCTGCTCGGCCGGCGCGATGCGCTGCGCGCGCGCGCCTGGGGCCAGGCCACGGCCCTCCCCGCCACCGTGCGCGAGGTGGCGGCAGCGGCCGACCCGGTGACCCGCACCTTCCTCGTGCGCGCCGACATCGGCCCGGCCGCCGTGCAACTGGGCCAGACCATGACGGTGCAACTCGACCTGCCGCGCCGCGACGCCGCCGCGCGCCTGCCGCTGACGGCCGTGATGGGACAGCAGGGCCAGACGGCCGTCTGGGTGCTGGACACCGCAAGCATGACGGTGAAGCTGCAGCCCATCGTCGTGGCCGGCGCCGACGGCAACTCGGTGATGGTGGCCAGCGGCCTGCAGCCGGGCCAGCGCGTGGTGACCGCGGGAGTGCACACGCTGACGCCGGGCCAGAAGGTGAAGCTGTTCGACGAGGCCCTGGCCGCGCGCGCCGCGGCGCCCGCCCCAGCCGCCAGCCGCTGAAGCGGGAGCGAGCACCGTCATGCACGACACCGCCAAGGCCGGGCCCGCCGGCCCCGCAAGCCCGCGCTTCAACATCTCGCGCTGGGCGCTCGAGCACCCAGCGCTCACGCGCTACCTGATGGTGGTGCTGATGGTCCTGGGCTTCGCGGCCTACTTCCAGCTCGGGCAGGACGAGGACCCGCCGTTCACCTTCCGCATCATGGTCGTGCAGGCCTTCTGGCCCGGCGCCACCGCCCAGCAGATGGCCGAGCAGGTCACCGACAAGATCGAGAAGACGCTGCAGGAGGTGCCGCACGCCGACGTCATCCGCAGCTACACCAAGCCCGGCGAGAGCCTGACGCTCCTGCAGCTCAAGGACAGCTCGCCGCCCAGGGAAGTCCCCGACAGCTGGTACCAGGCGCGCAAGCGCGTGGGCGACATGCGCGGCACGCTGCCCCAGGGCGTGATCGGCCCGGTGTTCAACGACAACTTCGGCGACGTCTACGGCAGCATCTTCGCGCTGCGCTCGGATGGCTTCAGCCCGGAGGAGACTCGCCGGTTCGCCGAGCGCGCGCGCCAGCTGCTGCTGCGGGTGCCGGACGTGGCGAAGGTCGAGGTCTTCGGTGCCCAGGCCGAGAAGGTGTTCATCGAGATCTCGCACAAGCGCCTGGCGCAGCTGGGCCTGGACATGAACCAGGTCATCGCCCAGATCGGCGCGCAGAACGCGGTGGAAGGCGCCGGCGTGCTCAATGCCGGCACCGAGAACCTGCAGCTGCGCGTGGCGGGCCCCTTCAACTCGGTGGAAGAGCTCGGGCGCCTGCCCATCCGCGCCGTCAACCCGGCCACGGGCGCCGGCAGCACCCTCAAGCTCGCGGACATCGCCACGGTGCGGCGCGACTACGCCGACCCGCCCTCGGTCAAAGTGCGCCACCAGGGCCGGGAGGTGGTGGCCCTGGGGGTGAGCATGGCCAAGGGCGGCGACATCATCGCCCTGGGCAAGGCCCTGGGCGGGGCCGTGGCCCGCATCCAGGCCGACCTGCCCGCGGGCATGGACATCGAGCGCGTCCAGGACCAGCCGGCCGCCGTGAGCAAGTCGGTCAACGAGTTCGTGAAAGTGCTCGTCGAGGCCATCGTCATCGTGCTGGCAGTGAGCTTCATCAGCCTGGGCCTGCACACCCGGCCGCTGCGCGTGGACGTGTGGCCCGGCCTCGTGGTGGCGATCACCATCCCGCTGGTGCTGGCCATCACCTTCGTGACCATGTTCTACTGGGGCGTGGGGCTGCACAAGATCAGCCTGGGCAGCCTGATCATCGCCCTGGGCCTGCTGGTGGACGACGCCATCATCGCGGTCGAGATGATGGTGCGCAAGCTCGAGGAAGGCCACGACCGCGCCCGTGCCGCCACCTTCACCTACGAGCTGGTGGCCATGCCGATGCTCACGGGCACGCTCATCACGGCGGCAGGCTTCCTGCCCATCGGGCTGGCCAAGAGCGTGACGGGCGAATACACCTTCGCAATCTTCGCCGTCACCTCCGCGGCACTGCTGATCTCGTGGATCGTCTCCGTGTACTTCGTGCCCTACCTGGGCTGGCTGATGCTGCGCAACCGCGCCACGGTCGGGGACCAGGCGCACGATCTGTTCGACACGCCCTTCTACAGTCGCTTGCGCCGCCTGGTGGACGCGTGCGTGCGGCACCGCTGGGTCACCATCGTCGTGACGCTGGGCATCTTTGCGCTGGGCATCGCCGGCATGGGCAAGGTGCAGCAGCAGTTCTTCCCGGACAGCAGCCGTCCCGAGGTGCTGGTGGACCTCTGGCTGCCCGAAGGCAGCACGATCCAGCAAAGCGACGCGATCGCCCGCCGCTTCGAGGCGCGCATGATGAAGGAGCCCGGCGTGGCGAGCGTCACCACCTGGGTGGGCTCGGGCGTGCCCCGCTTCTACCTGCCGCTGGACCAGGTGTTCCCGCAGTCCAACGTCAGCCAGACCATCGTGCTGCCCAAGGGCCTGGCCGAGCGTGAAGCGCTGCGCCAGCGCCTGCCGGCGCTGCTGGCCGAGGAATTCCCCGAGGTTCGCGGCCGCGTCAAGCTGCTGCCCAACGGGCCGCCGGTTCCCTACCCGGTGCAGTTCCGTGTGGTGGGGCCCGACGCCACCCAGGTGCGCGCCTGGGCCGACCAGGCCAAGGAGATCCTGCGCGCCAACCCGCACATGCGCGGCGTCAACGACAACTGGAACGAGCAGATCAAGGTGCTGCGCCTGGAGGTCGACCAGGACAAGGCGCGTGCCCTGGGCGTGACGAGCCAGGCCATCGCGCTGGCATCGCGCACCCTCTTCACGGGCACGACCATCGGCCAGTACCGCGAGGGTGACCGCCTGATCGACATCGTGCTGCGTCAGCCGCTGGAGGAGCGCAAGGCTATCACCGACCTCGGCAACGCCTACCTGCCCACGGCCGGCGGCCGCAGCGTGCCGCTGGCGCAGGTGGCGAAGGTGAGCTTCACCTGGGAGCCCGGCGTGCTGTGGCGCGAGGGCCGCGACTACGCCGTCACCGTGCAGGGCGACGTCGTCGAAGGCCTGCAGGGCCCCACCGTCACCTTCCAGGTGTGGCCCGAGCTGCAGAAGCTGGCCGAGCGCATGCCGCCCGGCTACGGCATCCAGATCGCCGGCGCCGTGGCCGAGAGCAGCAAGGGCCAGGGCTCGATCGCCGCCGGCGTGCCCATCATGCTGTTCATCATCTTCACCTTGCTGATGTTGCAGCTGCAGAGCTTCAGCCGCTCGATGCTGGTGTTTCTGACCGGGCCCATGGGCATCGCCGGCGTGGCCGGCGCGCTGCTGCTGCTCGACCGGCCCTTCGGCTTCGTGGCGCTGCTGGGCGTGATTGCGCTGATGGGCATGATCATGCGCAACTCGGTGATCCTGATCGACCAGATCGAGCAGGACCGGGCGCGCGGCCTGCCGGCCTGGGACGCCATCGTCGAGGCGGCGGTGCGGCGCTTCCGCCCCATCGTGTTGACGGCCGCGGCCGCCGTGCTGGCCATGATCCCGCTCAGCCGCAGCGTCTTCTGGGGGCCGATGGCGGTGGCCATCATGGGCGGACTGGTCGTCGCCACGGCGCTGACGCTGCTCGCGCTGCCGGCCATGTACGCCGCCTGGTTCCGCATCCGGCGGCCGGCGCAGCAGGAAGCCACGAGGGCGACTGGCTGAAGTCTGGAGCGCACCCCCAGGGTCGGGCAGAGCCGGCCCTGGGGTGGTCGTGCAGTCCTGCGGTCTCGGGCGGGTCGGCTCAGCCCCGAGGAGCCGCAGCTGCCGGCGGGGTCTTCAACGCCGCCAGCACCCGGTCCGGCGTCAGCGGCAGCTGGCGCATGCGCACCCCGACCGCATCGAAGACGGCGTTCGCCAAGGCGGCCCCGGTAGGGCCCTGGGACGCCTCGCCGGTGCCCAGGTAGGGCGCGCCCGGACGGTCGATCAGGACGACTTCGACGGGCGGCACCTCCGAGAACGTCAGGATCGGATAGCTCGCCCAGTCCGACGACAGCACCTGCATGCCATTGGTCTGCACCTCCTCCTTCAGCGTCCACGACAGCGACTGGATCAGGCCGCCCTCGATCTGGTTGGCCACACCGTCCGGGCTGACGAGGTGGCCGCTGTCGGCGCTGGCCACCGCCCGCAGCACCCGGATACGCCCGCTCTCGCGGTCGACCTCGACCTCGAGCGCGACCGCACAGTAACCGGCGATGTTCTTGTACTTCGCAAAACCGATGCCCCGCCCGCGGCCCGGCGTCTTCTTCCACGCGGCCCAGCCGAAAGCCTCGGCGGCGCGGGTGATGGCATCGCGAGCTCGCGGGTCCTTCATGAAGCGCAGGCGGTAGGCCACCGGGTCTGCGCCGACGGCGTGCGCGAGCTCGTCGATGAAGGACTCGATCGCGAAGACGTTGCCGTAGGCGCCGAGGCCGCGCGTGGACGACACCCGCAAGGGCATCTGGGTGATGAAGTGCGTCAGCACCTCCTGGCCCGGGAAGTCGTACAGCGCCACCGCGTTGCGGTCGGCAGCGAAGTTGGGCGCGCCGCCGTTCTGCGGCTTGGGCTGGACAAAGGGCTTCTCGAGGTAGAGCGCCGACAACAGGTTGCCCGCCGCGCCGCTGGGTCGCGTGCCGTGCGGCGTGGACCACAGGTTGAACGACCAGTCCTGGATGTCGCCGTCGGCATCCAGTCCGGCACGCACCTTGATCAGCATCGCCGACCCGTAGGGCTCCCAGCGGTGTTCCTGCTCGCGCGTGTACTGCAGCCGCACCGGCGTGCCTGGCAGCGCCACGGCGAGCAGGGCCGCGTCGGCCGCCGCGTCATCGGCCATGTTGTGCCCGTAGCAGCCCGAGCCCTGGACGTGCTGCAGCCGCACCTTGCCCACCGGCATCGACAGCATGGCCGCGATCGCACGCCCGGTCTCGAATACCGACTGACTGTGGGTCTGCACCGTCAGCACGCCGTCGGCGCCGAACGTGGCCACCGCCGCCGACGGGCCGATCGAGGCGTGCATCTGGTAGGGCCGGTAGTAGGTGGCCTCCAGCGCGCGCGTCACCGCCGCGCCATTGCTGCGCGCCTTGCGGTGGGTCGGGATCACGCGATCGGGGGGCGTGCGGGTCAGCCACTCGGGCATCTCCTGCGCCGTCGGCAGGCGCTGCGCGACATCCCAGCGGCAGCTTTGCTCGAGGGCCTGTGCCGCCGCGTGGGCCTGGGCCTCGCGCCGGGCGATCACACCGAGGAAGCTGCCGTTGCGCACCACCTTGACCACGCCCGGCATGCGCTCGGCCGCGCCCAGGTCGGCCTCGAGCAGACGGACGCCATAAGTCGGCGGGCGCACGATGCAGCCGTGGACCAGGCCTTGGGGCCGCAGCTCCTGCACAAAGATGGCTTGCCCGAGCACCTTGGGCGCGATATCCAGCCGCGGCACCGAACGTCCGATGTAGCGGTGCTGGGACGCCGGCTTGGGCTTGACCTGACCGGTAGCCTCGCGGTCCAGCGCCTGGCCGACCAGCAGCTCCCAGTAGCTGGTGGACGTGCCGTCACCGCTGACGATGCGCCCGTCCTCGACCCGCATCGATGCCGCCGGGCGGGACAGCCGCTGCGCGGCCAGGTCCAGCAACACTGCACGCACCTCGGCCGCAGCCTGCTGGACCGCGGTGGCGCAATTGGGCATCGAGAACGAGCCTGCCGTCACGCCTTCGTTCGGCACGAGCGCCGTGTCGCCCGAGATCACCTTGACTCGACCGATGTCGACGTCGAGTTCGTCGGCGCAGATCTGCACGACCGCGGTCAGGATGCCCTGGCCGAGCTCGACCTTGCCCACAAGCAACTCGACGGCCTGCTCCGCCGAGAGGATGCGGATCCAGGCGCTGAGGCGCCGGTGCTGCTGCAGATCACCAGGCAGTTGCGGGCGCGGCGCGGTAGCACTCTGGGCAAGACCCTCACCCAGCGGGATGGCGAAGGCCATGCTCAGGAAGCCGGCCTGTTTCAGGAAGCGGCGACGCGACGGCGCGTCAGGGGCGTGGACGGGCTTCATGCGGCGGCTCCTGCGGCGCGCAGCACGGCGCGCACGATGCGGTTGTGGGCGCCGCAGCGGCACAGATTGCCGTCCAGCCACGCACGCACCTCGGCGGCCGTGGGGCGCGGATTGCGGTCGAGCAGCGCCTGCGCCTGCAGGATCATCCCGGAGGTGCAGTACCCGCATTGCGCGGCCTGCTCGTCGATGAAGGCCTGCTGCAGACGGCTTGGCCGCCCGTCGCGGGACAGGCCGGCCAGCGTCGTCACCGACTTGCCTTCGACACTGGAGAAAGGCACGACGCAGCTGCGCACCGGATCACCGTTCACCAGCACAGTGCAGGCGCCACATTGCGCCTTGCCGCAGCCGAATTTCTGCCCATTCTGGGCCAGGTCGTTCGACAGCACCTGCAGCAGGCTGTCGCCACCTGGCGCCGGCGATTCGACCGGCGCGTTGTTGAGCTTGAAGCGGACCACCTTGGAAATCCTCCGACCCCGGAGATGGCCGGGGATTGCCCCCCACCTTAGGTCATGCAAGCCCTGAAGCCATCAGGGTTTTCTCGGTGATGTGAGCGATGGGAAGGTCGTGGGTTCCGGTTCGCGGGATCGGCGCCGCAGGCCCGGCGACGGCGGCTGTGAGCACCGTGCGCGGCCTCGGCGCCAACGGCGCCGCGAAGGCGCCCGCCGCCTGACCGGACTTCAGTCGACGCGG
This sequence comes from uncultured beta proteobacterium, assembly GCA_903876715.1. GTDB lineage: Bacteria > Pseudomonadota > Gammaproteobacteria > Burkholderiales > Burkholderiaceae_C > Rubrivivax. The sequence continues at coordinate 3,449 of CAIRBF010000109.1, read as the reverse complement.
GCGCCGCTGAGTTCGACGGCCTGCTTCCACTTCTGCAGGTCGCGCCGCAGGTAGGCCGGGAACTCGTCCAGACCCACGCCGACGATCTCGGTACCGTCGGCCTGGACCTTGTCCCGGAAAGCCGGGTCGGCCAGCAGCTTTCGGATCTCCTGATCGATCCGGCGGGTCGCCTCGACCGGCATGCGCGCCGGCCCGACGATGCCGAACCAGGACACGACCTCGAACCCGGTGACCGTGTCGCCCACCGGCGGCACGTCGGGCAGTGCCGCGTTGCGTCGCGCGCCAGTGACGCCGAGCGCGCGGACCCGCCCCGACTTGATCAGCGGCACCGCGGTGGACAGGGTCGGGAACCCGAACAGCGCCGACCCGCCCATGACCGAGGTCAGGATCTCGGGCGCGCCGCGGTAGGGCACGTGCACCGCACTGACCTTGGCCATCGACTTGAACAGCTCCGCGCACAGGTGCGCGCCGCTGCCGTTGCCGCCGGAGGCGTAGTTGTGCTTGTCCGGCTCGGCCTGCAGCTTGCGCACCAGATCGGCGACGGAGCGCACCGGCGAATCCGCGGCCACGATCAGCGCGTGCGGCATCGCGTAGGTCAGGTGGACCGGCGTGAAGTCCTGGATCGGGTCGTAGGGCACCTTGCGGTACAGCGCCGGGTTGATGGACAGGCTGCTCGTGCCCAGGCCGATCGTGTAGCCGTCCGCGGGCGACTTGGCGATCGCGTCCAGGCCGATGTTCCCTCCGGCCCCAGCCTTGTTCTCGATGACCACGGGCTGGCCCAGCGCTGCCGCCAGGCGCTCGCCCAGTCCGCGCGCCAGCGCATCGGGCGCGCTGCCCGGGATGAAGGGCACCACGAGCTTGATCGGGCGGGCCGGCCAGGCCGGCTGGGCGCGCGCAGCCGACAGGGGCACCAGCGCCCCCATCGCACCCAGGCCGAGGCTGGACGCCAGCAGGTCGCGGCGCGACCAGGTCGAACGCGAGGCGGATGGCTTGCGGGTCATTCGATGTCTCCTGTCAGGCTTGTCGGATGGGGTGGGGATTAGTCGAAGGACGCGTTCGTTCCGGGCGCCGGCGTGAAGCCGAGGTCGCCGCGGCCCAGAGCCGCTTCGCGCCCGCCGAAATGGTCCAGCAACTCACGCTGGCGCTTCTTGGCCCGTTGATCGACAAGCTCGGGATCGAGCCAGTGCCGCAACGCCGCCTCGCAGTCCTGCAGGTCCTGGGCATGACGCGGATCGCCCGCCAGGTCGTTCAACTCCTGCGGGTCGTCATCGAGGTTGAAGAGCTGGGGACGGTGGTCCACGTAATGGCAGTACTTCCACGGCCCGCGGCGCAGCAGCGTGGCGCCTGCGGTGGAGCCGATGGCGTGGTATTCGGACAAGACCGGGCGGGCCGGCCGCCCGCCACGCGCGATGTCCGCCAGGTCGTGCCCGGGGGCGCCGTCCAGCCGCGGCGCCCCGGCGGCCTGCAGGATGGTGGTGGCGCAATCGACATGGCTGACCGGCTCGTCCACCACCTGCCCTGCCGGCACGCCGGGACCGGCGAGGATCATCGGCACGCCCGCCGACTCCTCGTACAGGGTCGACTTGCCCCACAGCCCGCGGGCACCGAGGTTGTCGCCGTGGTCGCTCGTGTACAGCACGACGGTGCGGTCGGCCTGGCCGCTGGCGTGCAGGGCGTCGAGCACACGACCCACCTGCTCGTCCATGTAGGAGACCAGCCCGCTGTAGCCCGCGACGGCGCGCTTGACGTCGGCGGCGTCGTGGAAGTGGCTGTCGTAGTCCACGACGCGGGCGTACTCGTCCGTGAAGGGATGGCGGGGACGCCCGTCCGGCGCGTAGCGCTTGGGCGCTGGCAAGTCCATGGCGTGGTAGTGCGCGTACCAGCGCTCGGGCGCCGTGAGCGGGAAGTGCGGGCACACGAGGGAGACGAAAAGCACCCATGGCTTGCCAGGGGGCTGCGTCGCGGCGCGGGCCAGCCAGTCGCAGGCCGCGCCCGCGATCTGCTGGTCGTAGCGGGTGTAGGTCGACTCGCCAGGGCCCGCGAGCTTGGCCATCTTGTCGCCGCCCTTGCGCACCGGGATCCGCTCCCGCACGAGGCCCTTCACGTCGCCGATGCCGTCGATCACGTGCATGGGCAGGATCTCCTGCGACCAGCCGTGGTCGTCGCCGGGCAGCCCGCGGAAGTGCAGCTTGCCGATCGACACGGCGCTGTGGCCGGCCCCACGCAATGCGTGGTGCCAGCTCGGCACGCTGCCGTCGTAGGGGTCGCCGTTGTCCCAGAAGCCGATGTCGTGCACATAGCGCCCGGTGGCGAAGGCGGCCCGCGCGGGAACGCAGATCGGGCTGCACGTGTAGGCCGCACTGAAGCGTGTGCCGCCGGCGGCCAGCCGGTCGAGATGCGGCGTCTCGATGTAGGGATGACCGGCACAGCCCAGGAACTTCGGGTTGTGCTCGTCGGACATCAGCACGAGGACATTCAGGGGCTCGGCCATGGGTGATGGGCAGGGTTGATGCGGGCTTCGATCCCTCATCCTGGCAGCCCCGATGTTCCCTGGCAAGCAGCCAGCCTCACAATCAGATGTTCCAGCCAGGAAAATCTCATGGCGCATCTCCCCGATCTGGCGGATCTCCAACTCTTCGTCTCCATCGCCCATGCAGGCAGCCTTTCCCAGGCGGCATGGCTGACTGGCAAGACGCCATCGGCCCTGAGCAAGCGGATCACCGCCCTGGAGCTGCGTCTCGGGCACCGACTGTTCACACGCAATGGCCGTGGCGTCGTGCTGACGCAGGCGGGCCAGGCCTTGATCGGCCCGGCACGTGGCCTGTTGGAAGAGGCCTCACGCCTGCAGTCCAGGGTCGACGACGGCGCGAGTGCCCCCGCCGGCACCGTCTTGGTCGGCTTCCAGGCCTCGATGTCCTGGCCCCTGATGCAGTGGCTGTGGCGCCGAGTTGGCGCCGAGGCGCCGGCCATCCGCCTTCGGGTGCATGAAGCCTCGACGCGACAACTGGTGGAAGAACTGCTGCACGGTCGGGTCGACCTGGCCGTGCTGTCGGAGTGGGGGCCGGAGCGCCTGGAGGGCGCGATGCTCGTCCACGAGGCGCCCCTGCACCTGGTCGGGCCCGCCGCGGACGCCAGGATGAGCGACGGACCGGTTCCCTTCCGGCACCTGGCCGGCTTGCCGCTCATCCTGTCCTGGATGCCCAACGGCACCCGGGCGTGGCTGGAGATGGCCGCGCGCGATGCCGGCATGGCCCTGGACGTGGTGATCGAGGCGCATTCGATGCACCTGATCCGCAAGATGGTGCAGGCCGGATGGGGTTACACGGTTGCTCACTGGCAGGCGATCGAGGACGACGTCCAGGCCGGCCTGCTTCGCTCCTGCACCATCGTCGAGCCGGATCTGGTGCAGAAGTTCTACCTCGCCAGGGCTTCGAACCGGGCGCCCTCGG
>CAIRBF010000108.1 GCA_903876715.1 uncultured beta proteobacterium | reverse complement strand
GCTCAGCGACATGAACCGGCAGCCGGTGAAGCTGGCGCACGAGCGCTGGGACCACTCGGCCGGCAGCGCCGCACCGCTGGCCAGCGCGAGCGGGCCGGCCCCCGCTTCACCGACCGAACGTCTCGACTCCAGGGCCTGGCGCGTGAGGGCCCACTGCGCTGGCTGCTGGGGCCCCATGGGACACTCCCCTTCACGGCCCATCCGCGCCCCACCCCGTGCGCAGCGCCACAGCCCGCCCCAGCCCCCATGAAGCTCCAGATCCTGTCCGACCTGCACCTGGAAAGCGAGCGCTTCAGCCCGCAGCCGGCGCCCGGGGCCGAGGTGCTGGTGCTGGCGGGGGACATCGACACCACCTGGGCGGCGCTGCAGCGCTTTGCCGGCTGGCCGGTGCCGGTGCTGATGGTCGCAGGCAACCACGAGTTCGACGGGCGCGAGCTCGACACCGCCTGGCCGGCGCTGCGCGCGGCGTGCGCGGCGGTGGGCGTCCGCTTGCTGCAGCGCGAGGCGGTCGTCCTGGAGGACGCCGCCGGGCGGCGCGTGCGCTTCGTCGGCGCCACGCGCTGGAGCGACTTCGACCTCTTCGGCGAGCGCGGCCGCGCCAAGGCCGAGCGCGCGGCGGGCTACTTCCTGCAGGCCGCGGGCATGTCGCGCGGCGGCCGGCCGCTGGACGCCGCGGGCGTGCGCGCCGAAAGCCTGGCCTGCCGCGCCTTCCTGGACGAAGAACTTGGCCGCCCCGCCCAGGGGCGCTGGGACACCACCGTTGTCGTCACCCACTACGCCCCCAGTGTGCGCAGCGCCGACCCCCGCTTCGGCAAGCAGCCCGGCACCGCCAGCTTCTGCAACGCCGACGACGACCTCATCGCCCGCGCCGACCTCTGGATCCACGGCCACCTGCACTGCCGCCACGACTACCGCATCGACCGCCCTGGCCGCGGCTCCGCCCGCGTCGTCTGCCAGGCCCGCGGCCTGGCCGACAAGCGCGAGATCGAGAACTACGAACCGATGAAGCTGTTCGAGGTGTGACGGGCCGCGACGTCGGGACGCTCGCCAGCGCGCTGGCCGCGCGCCTGCGCATGCGGCCAAGCGCGCGGCCAAGGATGCACTGCTTGATACGGAACAACAGTGGGGCCTCCCGGCCTCGGCGATACTGAACTCGCGCTGGAAATACCGCCCTCGCGGCAGCCAGGCGCCAAAGACGACACCCTGAGCTGAGGAGAGCCCCGATGAAGATCCTCGTCCCCGTGGACGGCAGCCCCTACACCAAGCGCATGCTCGCCTACCTGGCCGCGCACGACGAATGGCTCGGCGGCGCCCACGAGTACACGATCCTGCACTCGGTGCCTGCCGTGCCGCCGCGCGCCGCCGCCGTCATCGACCGCGAGACCCTGAAGTCCTACTACGACGACGAAGCCGAGAAGGTCCTCAAGCCCATCCGCGCCTTCTTCGCCAAGAAGAAGGACCTGAAGGTGGGCTTTGCCAGCAAGGCGGGCGCCGCCGCCGACAACATCGTCAGCGCCGCCCAGAAGGGCCAGCACGACCTCATCATCATGGGCTCGCACGGCCACGGCTCGCTGGGCAACCTCGTGATGGGCTCGGTGGCAACCAAGGTGCTCGCGCACTCCAAGGTGCCGGTGCTGCTGGTTCGCTGAGGGCCGGCAAAGCGCGGCCGGGGGTTCAGCTCGGCCGCGCGCCCAGGCCGGCGAACAGCGTCTGGACGACCCACTCGACGACCTGCGCGTCGTCGTGTTGACCCGCCGTCTTGAGCAGGCCGGGCACGGGGTCGGCCGCGCGGGCATAGAGGGTGTAGAGCACCAGTTCGAGGGGGAAGGAACGGTCCACCTCTCCATCGGCCTGGGCGCGCAGGATCCACGCGCCAAGCAGGTCGGACAGTTGGGTCAGCAACTCCGCGCAGGGTCGCGCGCCTACGAATTCGGCGCGCACGCTGGGGTGGTGCAGGGGCAGCACCGGCATCTCGCCGGCGAGTTGCAGCTTCACGCCCCAGCGCACCAGTGCGCGCAGGCGGCCAAGCGCGGGCACGTCGGCGCGCTCGTCGAGCTGCCGCGCGACCTCGAGGGCGCGCTCGAGCAGGCGCTCGATGGCGGCCGCGGCCAGGGCCTCCTTCGAGGCGAAGTGCTTGTAGAGGCTGGCCTTGGCGATACCGACGTCAGCGGCGATCTCGTCCACGGTCATCTGCTCGAAGCCCTTCTCGGCCAGCAGGCGGTTCACCACGTCGACGATGGCGTTCTCGCGAACGCGAAGGACCTTCTCGCGGAGTGACCCTTTCGTCATCGGCCCATTCTATGCACCGGGCGGTCTGCACCCGGCGTGGGGTCTATCGGGGATGCGGGTGCGGCTTCAGGCCGGGCGCCGGTCAGGCCGGGCGCGGCGAGCGTCATGTCGAGCGCGAGTTCGGCGCCGCAGTCGCCGAAGTCCGGGCGGGCGCAAGACGCTCGGCGCGGGCGGCGCAGGCCTTGAAGCAGGCGGCGGGTCAGGCTGGTGGCGGTCATTGCGGGGCTCCCTGGCGCAACGTCGACATCGATATCGACATGCTCCGATCTTCTTCGGCACCCCGTGACAAGAACTTGACAGGTGAAGACCCGTCGATTCGAGGCCTGGCGCGGCGTGGCGTGGGCGCCACATGCCACGGCAGGCGCGGGGGCCGGGCCGCCGCCGCCCGGCCTCACCCGACTATGGCTGCTTCTTCAGGCCGCTCAGGGCCGCAAGCAGTTCGCTGTCCATCTTGGCCAGGGCCTCGTCGAGGAAGGTCGCGTCGAGCGCGCGGCTGTTCACCTTCAGCAGGCCCTTGGAATACTCGTAGCTCGCCGTCAGGGTGTCCCCCTGAACCACGGCCAGGCCCGCGCTGGCCACCGCCTCGCGCTGCTCGGGCGACAGCAGCGAGCCCTTGAGCGCAGCCTTGCCACTGGACCTGACGCGGTCGGCCAGGGCGTTCTCGGCGCCCTGTGCAGGCGCAACCGAGACCGTGAAGGCCCCCTCGAAGCCTGCGCTCTTCGCGCTGCCGGTCAGTGTGGGGACCCCGAAAGAGAAGCCCCTGCTGAACAGGGTCTCGATGGCTTCGGCGGCCATCTTCCTCTCCTTGCTGGTGAGCGACTTCATCTCGCCGCTTTCCTGGGCCACCTGGACCAGCTTCTCCACCGACTCGGCGTGTAGGCCATTGACCTCCCATTTGATCTGGAGATTGGAGAACTCCTGGCCGCCACCCTCGATCTTGGCCACGGATTGGGAGACCGACGTGTCGAACCGGTCGCCGTTGCGGCGCGATTCGGCCGTCAGGTCCAGGCCTTCGAGCGAACCCAGGCTCGTGTTGATCTGGGCGACCGTGAGCCGGGCGAACGCCTTGCTCCGGGTCTTGTTGTCGACGTCGACGCGGACGGCTGTGTCCTGGACTTCGAAGGCCTGACCGTTGCCGCGCATGACGAGCTTGTCGAGCTTCCACTGCAACTCCACGCGCTTCGCGTCGAACAGGACCGCGCCAGTGGAGGGGACCAGGCTCAAGCTCGCGCCCGACTTGCGGATGCTGACCTGCGGAACCCGGATGTCGCTCATGAGGCTCCCGGTGTAGGCAATGGTGCCCTCGCCAGTGAGCTTGAGGTCGGTACCGACCACGGCCTTGAGCTCCACGGCAAGCGGGCCTTCAGGCAGCAGCAACCAGGAAAAGCGCGCTGCCTCGGCCGGCAGCGCCTTGTGATCCACCGAGTAGGCCACCAGGAAGGGATAGCTGTCCTCGGCGTCCGTGTAGACAAGGTGGAACTCGCCGGAGGACGCGAACAGACCGCGTGAGTGCTTCAGGTCCGTGACCTTCCAGGCCGAGTCCACGGACACACCCGCGGCAGGCGCGGACCACGACTTCACGGCCTCCTCGACCTTGACCCCCGTGTGGTACCCGAGCCCAACCCAGACCGCCAGACCCAGCATCGGGAGGGCGGCGAATGCGACGAGCTTGTTCTTCATTGTCGACACGACCTGGTGCGTCAGAAAAGACTGCCACCAGCAAGCACCGGCCGCAGCACCCGAGAACCGATCCCCCGGGCCGATCAGCGCGCTCGTGGTGACCGTGGCCCGCGACGGGACTCGGCGACGGGCACACCTCGAACCGGTGTTCGTATTGTGGGTTTAAACATTTTATTTCTCGGTCGGGCTCTGGCAGCGGCTCGCCGCAGCCCATGGCAGCCCGCCGGGCTTCAGCGCGGGCG
>CAIRBF010000107.1 GCA_903876715.1 uncultured beta proteobacterium | reverse complement strand
TATGTAATTGATGATTTCAATAGTAGATCTATAGGCCTTTCCGGATAAACTTACTGCTTCCTCCGTGAGGGAGGAGCACTTCGCTTGGAGATCCGTCCCTTCGCGTGGATGCCCCGGCGAACTCCTCTTGCCATCGAGGTTTGCTGTATATACAATAAGGCGGTGCGTGTCTCCTATGACCCTGCCAAGCGCGAGTGGACTCTGACCCACCGCGGACTTGACTTCGAGGATGCCGCACTGGTCTTCGATGGACTGATCGCCGAGGTCGAAGACAAGAGGAGGGACTACGGGGAGACCCGGATCCTCTGCTTTGGAGTGCTGCGGAACCGCTTGGTGGTCATCGGCTACACCCCTCGTGGCGCGGTGCGTCACGTCTTCAGCATGAGAAAGGCCAACGATCGTGAGCAAGCCCGCCTCGCGCCGTACTTTGGGCTCTGATCTCAAGCGCGTCGACGCGCATGTCATCGAGCCTGAAGAGTACGAAGAACTTCCCGAGATGACAGACGAGATGTTTGCTCGAACCGTCTTCAAGAAGGCTGGTCGACCGAGGTCTCCAAATCCGAAGCAGATGATCAGCCTTCGCTTGCCGCCGGAAGTCATCGCCCGCTGGAAGGCTACGGGGCCGGGCTGGCAAACCCGAATGGCCGAACGCCTGGCGAGGGTGCCGCTCCCGCGGCCATCGAGTGAAGCCTGACGGGCCCACATAGACTTCCCCGGCGTCAAGAGCTCTGCACTGGCGCTCAGTGATCCGCCCCATGCAAGCCCCCAATCCCCCCGCCCTCCTCGGCATCGACTTCACCGTCGCCCCATCCCGCCGCAAGCCGTTGACGGTGGCGCGCGGGCGGATGCTGGGTGGGGTGTTGCGGCTGGACGGCGTGGACGCACTGCAGGACCTGGCCGGGTTCGAGCGCGTGATCGCCGAGCCCGGGCCCTGGGTGGGGGCCTTTGACTTTCCCTTCGGCCTGCCGCGTGCCTTTGTCGAGGACCAGGGCCTGGGGGGCGACGCCGACGCGGTGATTGCCGCGGTGCGCGGCCGCTGCGCTGACCGCATGGCTTGGCGCGGCTTCATCGATGCCTGGGGCAACACGCGCCCGGCGGGGCAGCGGCTGTTGCACCGCCGCACGGACCGGGCCCTGACCGGCGTCACCTCGACCAGCCCGCTGCAGACGCGCTATGTGCCGGTGGGCTTCATGTATTTCGAGGGCTGGGCGCGGCTGGTGGCGGCGGGCGTCAGTGCGCCGGGGCTGCGCGCGGGTGACCCGGCGCGGGTGGCGATCGAGGGCTACCCGGGCCTGCTGGCGCACGAGTTGATCGGTGCGCGCTCGTACAAGAACGACGACGGCGCCGAGCGCCTGATCGCGCGCAAGGACATCGTCGATGCGCTGGAGCAGGGCCGCACGCGGCTGGGGCTGCGCTTGAAGCTCACGCACGCGCAGCGGGAGGCTTTGGTGGACGACGCCTCGGGCGACCGGCTCGACGCGGTGCTGTGCCTGGCGCAGGCGGCCTGGGCGTCGGCGCGGCCGGGGTGGGGGATGCCTTCGGGGGTGGATCCGGTGGAGGGGTGGATCGTCACGGCTTGAGGGGAAACCGTTCGGGCTGGGGCCTTCGATTGCGCTCAGGACAGGGCCGTCGAAGCATTGCGCGCGCACTTCGACAGGCTCAGTGCGAGCGGGGGTGTGGCTCGGTGCCTACGGAGGTGTGGCTCAGCTCCTACGGGGGTGTGGCTCGGTGCCTACGGAGGTGTGGCTCAGTGCCTACGAAGGCGTGGCTCAGTGCCTGCGGACGTGTATGGACGCCCAGCAAGTCCACGAGTGAACGGCTGGCTGTCGCTCAGGCTGGATCCATGCCGTGCCGGCGCTTGGCCTCGGCCATGGCCGGGGAGGCCATGAAGTCCAGCCAGGCGCGCGCGGCGGCGGGTTGGGCCGCCGTGGCGCAGACGGCGCCGCTGAACACCGTGAGGATCTGCACCTCGGGCGGCAGGGGGCCGACGACGTCGATCCCGGGCAGGTTCATCAGCTCGCTGAGCTGCTGAAAACCCAGCGCAACGCGGCCGTCGGCCACCATCGTGCCCACGGGCACGCCGGGCGGCGCCTGCACGGTGCGAGCGCGCAGCGTCTCGGCCACGCCCCAGCGCTCGAAGGTGCGCAGCAGGTGGGTGCCGCTGGGGCCGGTGGAGTAGCCGATCGTCGGCGCGGCCAGCAGCGCGGCCTTCAGCGCCTCTTCGCTGCTGATGTCCGGCCGCGGCGCGCCGGCGCGCACGGCGACCGAGACGCCCGAGCGCACCAGGTCCGTGCGGCTGCCGGCCACGGCGCGGCCGCTGCGCAGCAGCTCGTCGATCGCGCCCGAGGCGAGCACGACGACGTCGAAGGCCTCGCCGGCCTGCACGCGCTTGGCCGCGTCGACCCCGCCGACGGCCTCCAGCGCCACCGGCGTCCCGTGGGCCTGCGTGAACGCGGTCGAGCCCTCGGCCAGGAGCTGCCGGGTGGCCATGGAGGAGATGATGCGCAGCGTCGTGTCCGACATCTTTCGGTTCCCTGGTTCGCTATCTTGCGGTGCGGTGCGGTGCGGTGCGGTGCGGGCTGATCAGCCGTGCCCGGCTCGGCCCGGCAGGCAGCGCCTATCCGCCGCCGGGCGGCGACCATACGCCGCGCCCTCGCGGCGGATCCGCGGCGGGCCCGCGCCGGATTGTGGCGCCTGCCGCGCGACACACGACAATACCGGCCCCGGGCCGCGCGCACCGCCGCGCCTGCCTGCCGCCGAGGACTGTCCATGAGCCGCGAGCCGCAAACCCTTTCGATCACGCGCCGTGCCGCCGGCGTCGCCCAGGTGACGATGGCGCGCCCTGCGGTCTTCAACGCCTTCGACGAGATCATGATCGCCGAGTTGGACGAGGCCTTTGCGCGCCTGGCGGACGACGAGGAGGTGCGGGTGATCGTGCTGGCCGGCGAGGGGCGGCACTTCAGCGCCGGCGCGGACCTGCAATGGATGCAGCGCGCCAGCCGCGCCGACGAGGCCTGGAACCTGCAGGACGCGCGGCGCTTTGCCGCGATGCTGGCGCGCATCGCTGCCTGCCCCCGGCCGACGGTGGCGCGCGTGCAGGGCGCTGCGCTCGGCGGCGGCGTGGGCCTGACCTGCGCCTGCGACATCGCGGTGGCTGCCGAAGGCGCGAGCTTCTCGGTCAGCGAGGCGAAGTTCGGCATCCTGCCCTCGGTCATCGGGCCGCACCTGGTCAATGCCGTCGGGCGTCGGCAGGCGCTGCGCCTGGCGCTCACCACCGAGCGCATCGGCGCAGCACAGGCCGAGGCCATGGGTCTCGTGCACCGCGTGGCGCCGCTGGAGGCGCTGGACGCGGCGGTCGATGCCGTCGTGCAGGACCTGCTGGTGGGCGGGCCGAACGCCCAGCGCGAGATCAAGCGGCTCTTTGGCCGGCTCGAGGTCGGGCCGGTCACCCCCGAGGTGCTCGAACTGACGGCGCGCACGATCAGCCGCGTGCGCGGGACCGACGAGGCCCGCGCCGGCTTCGACGCCTTCCTCTCCAAGCAACCCGCACCGTGGATTCCCCGATGACGACTTCTCTCCATCCACCCCTGCAAGGCGCGCCCGTCCTCGTGGTCGGCGCGGGCATCATGGGCGCGGGCATCGCGCAGGTGGCGGCCCAGGCCGGCCACCCGGTGTGGCTGTTCGACATGCGCGAGGGCGCCGCCGCGGCGGCCTGCGAGCAGATCGGCAAGACCCTCGACGGCCTCGAGGCCAAGGGCCGGATCGCTGCCGGCCAGGCGCAGGCGGTGCGGGCGCGTCTGCAACCGCTGGCCGCGCTGGAGCAGGCGCGCGGCGCCGCCTTGGCCGTCGAGGCCATCGTCGAGAACCTCGAGGCCAAGCGCGCGCTGTTCCGCGACCTCGAGGGCCTGCTCGGCCCGCAGGCCGTGCTCGCCACCAACACCTCGTCGATCAGCGTCACCGCCATCGCGCGCGGCCTGCAGGCGCCGCAGCGCCTGGTGGGCATGCATTTCTTCAACCCGGTGCCGCTGATGAAGCTGGTCGAGGTGGTCTCCGGGCTGCAGACCGATGCCGCGGTGGCCGAGGCGATCTTCGAACTGTCCAAGGCCTGGGGCAAGGTGCCGGTGCACGCGAAGTCCACGCCCGGCTTCATCGTCAACCGCATCGCCCGCCCCTACTACGCCGAGACGCTGGCGCTGCTGCTGGAGCAGGCCGCCGCCCCGCAGGTCATCGACGCCTGCCTGCGCGCGGCGGGCTTTCGCATGGGGCCGTGCGAGCTGATGGACCTGATCGGCCACGATACGAACTACGCGGTCACGAACTCGGTCTACGAGGCGAACTTCTTCGACAAGCGCTTCGTGCCCTCGCTGGTGCAGCGCGAGATGGTCGACGGCGGGCTGCTCGGGCGCAAGAGCGGACGCGGCTTCTACCGCTACCCGGAGGGCGCCTCGGCGCTGGCCCCGGCGGCGCATGAAGCCCTGGCCCCCGCCGCCTCGGTCACCGTGCACGGCGAGGGCCCGATCGCCGAGGCGCTGGCTGCGGCCGCGGCCCCCGTGTGTGCCGGGCTTGGCATCGCCGCCAGCCGGGCGGCCGGCAGTGCCTGGACGGGCCTGGCGATCGACGGCGCGCGCCTCGTGCTGACCGACGGCCGCTGCGCGGCCGAGATTGCCGCCGACGGCGCCGGGGCCGACGTGGTGGTCTTCGACCGGCCGGTCGCGTTGTCCAGCGCGCCTGGGGCGCCCTTGGCCACCGCGCTGGCTTACGCCGTGGCGCCGCAGGCGGGCGCGCGCTGGCGAGCGCAGGCGCCGGCCTGGTTGGCCGCGCTCGGCTGCGCGCCCGTGGCCCTGGCCGACACGCCCGGGTTGGTCGTCGCGCGCACGGTGGCCATGCTCGTCAACGAGGCGGCGGACGCCGTGCTCCAGGGCGTGTGCACGCCCGAGGGCGCCGACGCGGCGATGAAGCTCGGCGTCAACTACCCGGCCGGGCCCTTCGAGTGGCTGTCGCGCTGGGGCGCGCCCGGCGTGATCGGGGTGCTGCAGGCGCTGGATGCGCACTACCGCGGCGAGCGCTACCGCGTCAGCCCCTGGCTGCGCCGGCAGGCGGTGGGCTGCTGAACGGACCGGTCTCGATCCATGAAATTCGCTGAATTCCACGCCGGCCAGGTCCTCGAGGCCGGCCCCTACGCCGTCACCGAGGAGGAAGTGCTGGCCTTCGCCCGCCAGTACGACCCGCAGTGGTTCCACACCGACCCCGAGGCCGCGGCCCGGGGCCGCTTCGGCGGCCTGATCGCCAGCGGTTGGCACACCTGCGCCATCGGCATGCGGCTGATGACCGACGCCGTGCTGCACGGCTCGGAGTCCTTCGCCTCCCCGGGGCTGGGCCACGTGAAGTGGCTGCACCCGGTGCGCCCGGGTGACGCGCTGACCGTGCGCGCCACCGTGCTCGAGGTGCGCTGCGCCGCGAGCAAGCCCACGCTGGGCATCGTGCGCTGGCAATGGCACATGTTCAACCAGTCCGGGGTGGAGGTGCTGGACCTCGAGGCCACGAGCCTGTTCGACCTCTCCCGCCCCGCCCCAGACACCCCGGCCGCCCCGGCCCCGGAGCCCCGCCCATGACCCACGCCTACATCTGCGACGCGCAGCGCACCCCCTTCGGCCGCTACGGCGGCGCGCTCTCGTCCGTGCGCACCGACGACCTTGCGGCCCTGCCGCTGAAGGCGCTGATGGCGCGCAACCCCCAGGTCGACTGGGCCGCGGTGACCGACGTGATCTTCGGCTGCGCCAACCAGGCCGGCGAGGACAACCGCAACGTCGCCCACATGGCCACGCTACTGGCCGGCTTGCCGGTGGACGTGCCTGGAGCGACGATCAACCGTCTGTGCGGCTCGGGCCTGGACGCGGTGGGCACGGCGGCGCGCGCCATCAAGGCCGGCGAGGCGCAGCTGATGATCGCTGGCGGGGTGGAGAGCATGAGTCGCGCCCCTTTCGTCATGCCCAAGGCCGACAGCGCCTTCAGCCGCGCGAATGCGGTGTACGACACCACGATCGGTTGGCGCTTCATCAACCCCTTGATGAAGGCGAAGTACGGCGTGGACGCCATGCCCGAGACGGCCGAGAACGTCGCCAACGACTTCCGCATCGAGCGCGAGGCCCAGGACCGCATGGCGCTGGCCTCCCAGCTCAAGGCGGTGGCGGCGCAGAAGTCGGGCTTCTTCGACGCCGAGATCACGCCGGTGACCATCCCGCAGAAGAAGGGCGAGGCCGTCGTCGTCGCGAAGGACGAGCACCCGCGCGAGACCTCGCTCGAGGCCCTGGCCAAGCTCAAGGGCGTGGTCCGCCCCGACGGCACGGTGACGGCCGGCAACGCCAGCGGCGTCAACGACGGCGCCTGCGCGCTGCTGCTGGCCGGCGAGGCTGCGGCCGCGCGCCACGGCCTGACGCCGCGGGCGCGCATCGTGGG
>CAIRBF010000106.1 GCA_903876715.1 uncultured beta proteobacterium | reverse complement strand
GGTTTCGTTGAGCTGGTGCATGGCCGCATCCACCAGCGGGTAGCCGGTGCGGCCCTCGCACCAGGCCTGGAACAGGGCGTCGGCCGCCTTGCCGGTCTCCCAGGCGATGCGGTCGTACTCGGGTCGGAAGGCGTGACCGACCACGCGCGGGTGGTGGTGCAGCACCTGGTGGTAGAAGTCGCGCCAGATCAGTTCGGACAGCCAGACCTCGGCGCCACGTGAGCCCGCGCGTATGCGCGCCCAGGCCTCGCGCGCCAGGCGCCGCACCGAGACCGTGCCAAAGCGCAGGTGGGTGCTCAGGTAGCTCGGACCCTTGACGGCGGGGTAGTCTCGCGTGTCGGCGTAGCGGTCGATGCGCTCGCTCAGGAAATCCGCGAGCAGTTCCTGCCCCCCGGTGCAGCCGATCGGCAGCTTCAGCGCGTGCAGGTTGGTGGGTTCGAAGCCGAGTGCCGACAGGGCTGGCACGCCCGTGGCCAGGTCATCGGCACGCGAGGGCAGCGGCGCCAGGGCGCCGGCCAGCGTGGCGACGGCGTGCTCGCACAGCGGCGACGCGTCGGCGGCCTGTTCTTCGAGCTCGCGCAGACGCCGCAGCCAGGCGTTCTTGTAGGGAGTGAACACTCCATAGGGCGTACCGCCGCCCGTGAGCACCTCGCTGCGCTCGAAGACGACGTGGTCCTTCACCGTATGCAACGCCACCCCCTGCTGGGCCAGGCGTCCGCGCACCTGCACGTCGCGCTGCAGCGCGTAGGGGTCGTCGTCGTGGCTGGCGTAGACCGCCTGCACGCCCAGGCGCGCTGCCAGCGCCGGGATTTCGTCGACCGCCGTGCCGTGGCGGCACAGCAGGCCCACGCGGTCAGCGCCCTCGACGCCGTGCGCGAGCGCCAGGCCGCGCAGTTCGGCGTCGAGCACGGCCAGGCTGTCGCGCAGGAATTCGACGCGCCGGTCGGCGCGCGGCAGCGCGTCCAGGATGGCGCGGTCGAAGACGAAACCGACCCAGACGCGCCGCGCCGCGCGCAGCGCCTGGTGCAGCGCCGCGTGATCGTCGACACGCAGATCGCGACGCAGCCACACCAGGGCCGCCGGCAACGGAGTTTCTGCGGGATGTCTCAACATCTCCAAAGTGTCGCGCGGAATAGAATGATGCGCATGTCCGGGGAACCGATCAACCTGACGAACCAGTTCCTCATCGCCATGCCGGGCATGGCTGACGACAATTTCTCGCGCGCGGTCGTCTACCTGTGCGAGCACTCGAGCAATGGCGCGCTCGGCCTGGTCATCAACCGGCCCACAGACATCACGCTCAAGAGCCTGTTCGAGAAGGTCGAACTCTCCTTGGACCGCGAAGATCTGGCCGCCCAGCCCGTCTATTACGGCGGCCCGGTGCAGACCGAGCGCGGTTTCGTGCTGCACGAAAAGACCGGCCTGCAGGACAGCCCCTACACCTCCACGCTGGCCATCCCCGGCGGCGGGCTCGAGATGACGACCAGCAAGGACGTCCTCGAGGCCCTGGCCAACGGCGCGGGCCCGCGCCGCTTGCTCATCACGCTGGGCTACAGCGGCTGGTCGGCCGGCCAGCTCGAGCAGGAGATCGGCCGCAACGGCTGGCTCACTGTCGACGCCGACCCGGCCGTCATCTTCGACACGCCGGTCGAGCAGCGCTACGACCGCGCGCTCGGCCTTCTCGGCTTCGATCCGCGCATGCTGAGCTTGGAGGCCGGGCATGCCTGAGCAGCCGCAGCAGGCTGGCGCTGCGCTGTCCTTCCTGGCCTTCGATTTCGGCACCCGCCGCACTGGGGTGGCCAGCGGCAACACCCTGCTCGGCCGCGCGCAGCCCTTGCGCACCCTTGCTGGCGAGGGCGATGCGCGCTTCTCCGCCATCGGGGCGTTGCTGCGCGAGTGGCAGCCCGACGCGCTGGTCGTCGGCGTGCCGCTGCATCCCGACGGCGCGCCGCACGAGCAGACCCGCCGCGCGCGGCGCTTCGCGAACCAGCTGCGTGGGCGCTTCGGCCTGCCGGTGCACGAAGTCGACGAACGCTACACCACGACCGAGGCTCTGGCCGCAGGCGCGCCCGACGCCGACGCCGCCGCGGCCGCGCTGATCCTCGAGCAGCACCTGCGCGCGCTGGCCGCCGAGGCGGCCCCCGACCATGCTGAAGCTTGACGCCGAGGCCCTGTACGCCGACCTCGCGCGCGGGGTGCGCGCCCTGTTGCAGGCGGATTCGGCACTGGTGGGCATCTGGTCCGGCGGCGCCTGGCTGGCCGAGCGTCTGCGGCGCGAGCTCGCGCTGCCCGGCCGCCACGGCGTGATCTCCAGCGTGCTGCACCGCGACGACTACGGCTCGCGCGGCCTGGCCGCGGCCGCGCCGACCGAGCTGCCCTTCGAGATCGAAGGCCGGCACATCGTGCTCATCGACGACGTGCTCTACACCGGGCGGACCATCCGCGCCGTGATCAACGAGCTCTACGATTTCGGCCGCCCGGCCAGTGTGCGGCTCGCCGTGCTGGTGGACCGCGGCGGGCGCGAGCTGCCCATCGAGCCCGCCTTCGCCGCGGCGCGCATCGCGCTGCCCGCCGGCCAGCGCCTGTCGCTGGGTCGGGACGACCAGGGCCGCTTCTCCTTCGTCGTCGAGTAGTCATCCGGCCGCCTTCGATGCTGTCCCGCCGCAACCCGCAGCTCAACCGCCACGGCGAGCTGATCCACCTGCTGTCGATCGAGGGCCTGCCGCGCGCCGTCGTCACCCACATCCTCGACACCGCGGCCACCTTTCTCTCGGTCAACGAGCGCGAGGTCAAGAAGGTGCCGCTGCTGCGCGGCAAGAGCGTGTTCAACCTGTTCTTCGAGAACAGCACCCGGACCCGCACCACCTTCGAGATCGCGGCCAAGCGCCTGTCGGCCGACGTGCTCAACCTGGACATCGCGCGCTCCTCGGCGTCCAAGGGCGAGAGCCTGCTCGACACCATCGCCAACCTGTCGGCGATGCACGCGGACATGTTCGTCGTGCGGCACTCCGAGTCCGGCGCGCCCTACCTGATCGCGCAGCACTGCGCTCCCCACGTGCACGTGGTCAATGCGGGCGACGGTCGCCACGCGCACCCCACGCAGGGGCTGCTGGACATGTACACGATCCGGCACTTCAAGAAGGACTTCACCAACCTCACCGTGGCCATCGTCGGCGACATCGTCCACTCGCGCGTGGCGCGCTC
>CAIRBF010000105.1 GCA_903876715.1 uncultured beta proteobacterium | reverse complement strand
TGGACCGTCGCATGCGGTGCCCAAGCACGGGCCGTCGCACGCCCCCCATGGCACAACGCCTCGGCCATGATCTGCGGCAGGCTCCCCATGAGCGGCAGCGGCAGGCCCTTCGATCGGCGGATGTCGATGGGCAACGATTTCTCTACCAGACGGGAGCCTCGCCCCTGTGTGCCTGGTGCCGCCCAGCCCCGGGCGCGCCGAAAACTGCTGCGACGCGAACACCGGTCGCGCGCGCCGTCGGGCCCCTCGACGATGACCGGCAACACCACATTCATTGCCAGCAACCCACATCATGAACGCCATCGAAATCCTTTCTGCGTCGACCACGGCGCCAGGCGCACTGCTCCTGGTGGTCTGCGCCGCAGCCTTCTCAGCCCCGGCCGAGGACGTCCCCGGGCTGCATGAGCTTCCCGAACGACGCCGACTGCCCGCCCGTCATGGGCGCGCTGGGCCTGTCGTACGGCGGCGCTGCAGCCCCGGGACCGCAGCGCCTGTTCACGGTGCGCTGAGATGGAGCCACCCCCGACCTTGCTGCGCTCGGCATCCAAGGGGTGCTGTCGCCACCTTCGGAAGAGCCGTGCGATGCTGGCCAGGCTCGTGCTCGTGGCCGGCAGCGTGCTGCTGCTCGGTGCGTCGGGGGCGGCCTGGCACTGGCCGCTGCCGGCGTGGGTGCCGCCGCCGGTGGTGCCGACCGACAACCCGATGAGTGCCGACAAGGTCGAACTGGGGCGGCGCCTGTTCCACGACCCGCGGCTGTCGCGCGACGGCAGCCTGTCCTGCGCGGGCTGTCACGACCCGGCACGCGCCTTCACCGACGGCCGCGCGGTCTCGCCTGGGGTCACCGGCGAAAACGGCAGCCGCAGCGCGATGAGCCTGGCCAACGTGGCCTACCTGCCGGTGCTGACCTGGCAGAACCCGCAGATCATCTCGCTCGAGGTGCAGGCGTTGATCCCGCTGTTCGGCGAGCATCCGGTGGAGATGGGGATGGCCGGTCGCGAGCAGGTCCTGTTCGCGATGCTGCAGGGCGACCCGGTCTACCGGCGCCTGTTCGCGCGCGCCTTCCCCGACGAAGCCCGCCGGGGCGACGAGGCCCTGTACACCCTGTCGACGCTGACCAAGGCGCTGGCGGCCTTCCAGCGCTCGCTGCTGAGCTTCGACAGCCCCTGGAACCGCTACCGCTACGGCGGCCGGCCCGATGCGATCAGCGCGGCCGCCCGGCGCGGCGAGGACCTGTTCTTCGGCGAGAAGCTCGAGTGCTACCACTGCCACGGCGGGCTGGCCTTCACGGACAACCAGCAGCACGCGCGCTCCCCGTTCGCCGAGACCGGCCTCCACAACACCGGGCTGTACAACGAGGACGGGCAGGGCGCCTACCCCGCGGCCTCACCGGGCATCGTTGCGTTCTCCGGCGATCCGTGGGACGCCGGCCGCTTCCGTACCCCGACGCTGCGCAACATCGCCGTGACGGCGCCCTACATGCACGATGGGTCTGTGGCCACACTGCGCGAGGTGCTGCGCTCGCACTACGCCCCCGCCGGGCGCTCCGCGCTGCAGGGCCGCGGGCCCAACCCCCTGCGCAGCGAGTTCATCGCCGGCTTCGAGATCACCGACGACGAGATCGACGACGTCGTCGCCTTCCTCGAGGCGCTGACGGACGAGAGATTCCTGCGCAACCCGGCGCATGCGAATCCGTGGCCGGCCGCGCGTGTGGGGCCGCGGTGACGTTCGTCGTGCCAGTGTGGCTGGCCCGGAGCGGCGATACCCGCCCTTGGTGCCGGCGTCGTGGGCCTCGGCGGCGGGCTCAGGGCGCCGCGATGCGCGCCTGCATGTCAACGCTCGCCAGTTCACGGAAGTCGCCGAGGTTGAAGGTGTACACACGCTCCGCGCCTGACCGTGCCGCGCAAGCCAGCAACAAGGCGTCGTAGATCTTGGCCCCGGGCAGGCCCTTTTCCTGGACCGTTGCGAGCGCCTCGAGGTACTGCGCTGAGTCCGCTGGCACCACGGAGCAGACACGCAGCACGTTGTCGCGCACGATGCGCCCGGCTTCGCTCGGGTGGATGCGCGGCACCACGGGGACCCGGGTGAGGGCGGCGTAGGTCTCGGCGATGGAATGGGCGCCGACGAAGCCCTGATCCTTGCCCATGGCGGCGCGCTGCAGGACGGGCCACGCGCGAGAGTGGTGGGGGTGGTCGGCTACCGAGGCAGCCACGATGACGCTGGTGTCGAAGAAGACCCGCATGTACAGGACGCCACGGCGCGGGGGTGGGCCGTCAGGGGGGCCAGGCGCTGGCTGCACGCTCCTCGCGCACGGCGCTGACGATGCGGCCCCAATCGGCCGAGGACGTGGCCGTGCCCTGGTGGACCCACAGACCGTCGATCTGCCGCAGCGGCGGCTGGTCGGGCACCGGGCGCAGGAGGATGCCGCCCTGCGCGGGGACGATCTCCAGCTCGGTGTCAGGGGTGATACCCAATTGCTGGCGGACGGCCTTGGGCAGCACCAGACGACCTGATTTGTCGACGTGAACATTCATGGGTTGGAATCTACCATTTGCCCTCTGCCAATGGCAATTCGCCCAGCGTGACCTGCCCCTTCTCCAAGCGGCCTCCCACCGGCTGCGTCGTGCATCTGGCCAAGAGCCGGGCCAACCGCTTGCCCGCCGTCACCCCAGCCGGCCCTCGCGCCGCAGCCGCTGGCCGATGCCCATGATGCGTGCCGCTCCGGCGGCCAGGGCGGCCTCGTGGGTGTGCACCGAGTGCGAGCCCAGCACCAGGTCGTGCCCGTGCCTCGCGGCCGAGCCGAGCAGAAAGGCGCAGTCACCTGCCGCCCGGAATTCCAGCGCGCCGTCGCCCTCTTCGAACAGGCCGAGCTCACGCGTGAGCATCGTGCCGCCGACGTCGAGCGCCCCCTGCTGGGCGAACACCCAGGCGCCCTGGTGTGTCGGGGGCGGCTCGTAGCGCCAGGTCTGGCCGTCCCGCAGCTCGACCCACAGCACGTTCGCGTCCAGCGGGGCGGCCAGGGGGCTGACCAGGCCGCCGTGGGCGCCGAGCAGCAGCGTCACCGGGCCCTCGCGCGGAACCTCCGCGGGCTGGACGAAGCGGGCGTAGGGCTCAGCCAGCTCGTGCGACGGCGGCATCGCGAGCCACAGCTGGAAGCCTGCCAGCGGCGCCCCGGCCGGGTCTGGCAGCGGGCGGCCACGGTGCCAGATGCCGCGGCCCGCCAGCACCCACTCGAGCCCCCGCCGCCGCACCCTGTCCACCTGCCCGGTGGAGGCCTCGTGCTCGACGTCGAAGGTCAAGGGGAAGGTCAGCGTGGCGATGCCCGAATGCGGATGGAATCCGAACCGGGGCCCGAAGCCGGCCGGGGCATCGACATAGTCCAGGAACACCACCGGCTGGGTCGCGTGGCCTTCGTCGCCCGGGCTGATCAGGCGCGTGATCGGGCCGTGGCGTTGGCCGGGGCTGCGGACGGCAAGGCGCCGAGGCTTGGACATGTTCACAGTGGCGTGGTGATCCGGTGGGGGGTGACTGCCAGCTGTCACAGGCCGTTGCGGTCCCGGCGCCGGGCCGGCAGGCCGAACGGTGTGATCGCGACCGCCAGGAACCACAGCACCGGCCCGGCGATGGTCCCGGCGCTGAGCTCGATCACCCCAGGCACGACCAGCGCGAACAGGAAGGCCAGGTCGGCGACGCCGATGACGGCGAGGCCGATCAGGTAGCCCGTCCAGGAGGCCCGCTTCAGGATCAGCCAGGCGACGAAGAAGCCGAGCACCCCATAGCCGCCGACGTCCAGGCAGAAGTTCAGGACCAGTTGGCCCTGCGCGAACAAGGTGACCGGGTCGGTGGCATGAACGAAGGCCGCTCGGGGCACGGCATGGCCACCGGTCAGCATGCCCCACAGTCCGGGGGTGCCCGCCGTCAGGTACTGGCGCACGCCCTCGGCGCCGACCCAGACGTGCAGCACACCCCAGAGCACGAAGAGCCCCGCGCCGACCTTGGCAGGCCAGCGGACGGAGGCGGGAGCGTTCCTGTCATTCATGAGAAACCTCGACGTCGGGTTGTCCGGGACGCCCGCATGGCGGGCACACCGGACCGCACGTGTCAGGCCTGCCGCGCCGCCTGCGGCTGCGCGGCAAAGCTGGCGCACGCGCGTGGGCGGCGGCCCGATTGCTGGCCGCGGGGATCACGCTGTGCGGGAATCGGGCCTTGGCCGGGCCCTGCGTCAGCGCGCGCGCCGTCTCGGCCTGGCCGGCAAGCCGGCTCAGCGGCGCCGAGCCCACAGCGCCGGCGCCATCGGAGATGAGAAGGGCCACGTCGGATTCCTCACGGGGTCTGGGGCTGCCCGGGAGTTCGGGCGAGTTGAAGGATGTTAGGCTTTCAAATCCGAGCCGCAAGGTTCAAAACAGAGACATTTCGTTCCGAACGTGGAACATTCATGAACCTCGACGAGCTGTCCGACTTCCTCCTGGTGGCCACGCACGGTGGCTTCACACAGGCCAGCCGCGAGAGCGGACGGCCCAAGGCCAGCCTGTCGCGCCGTGTCATGGGGCTCGAGTCGGCGCTCGGGGTGCGGCTGTTCGAGCGGGGCGCGAGGACCCTGCGCCTGACGGAGGAAGGGGCCTTGCTGTTCGAACGCGCCAACGGCCCGCTGCGCGAGCTCGCCGAGGTGGCTGACGTGCTGCGGGACGGACGGACCCAGCCCCGCGGGTTGCTGCGGGTCAGTGTGCCGACCCTCATCGGGCACCTGATGATGGGGCGGCTCGCCGCGCATTTCGCCATGGCCTGCCCCGAGGTCAGGCTCTCCGTCAGCACCGAGGATCGCCAGGTGGACCTGATCGGCGAAGGCTACGACCTCGTGGTGCGCGTCAACCCCGAGCCGAACTCCGAGCTCGTCGGCCGCTGCTTCGCGCGCGACCACGTGCTGGTGGTCTCCGTCCCCCAGCTGAAGGAGCGGTTCTTCGGGATGGCGCCCGAGCCCGGCCCACCCGTACCGGTGATCGCGCGCGGCCCGATGCGGGACACCGACACCTGGCGCATCGTGGGGCCCCCGGCGCGCGAGATCCCGACCCGCACGGTGCTGGAGCTCCCGGTGTTCACGATGGTCCGCGACGCCGCCTTGACGGGCCTCGGCGCGGCGAGGCTGCCGCGCGTGGTCGTGGCCGACGACCTGGCCGCGGGCCGCCTGGTCTCGTGGGGCGCCGCCACCGACCGGCCGTCCGAACTGTGGGCCCTGCACACCTCCCGGCGCCTGCCCAGCGCCAAGGTGAAGGCGTTCATGGCCTTCCTGGAGGCCGAGTTCCAGAAGGCGTGGCGGGGACAGGCTGCGCCAGGGGAGCGGGCGGGCGGCGACGAGCGTCTTTGACACCGCCGAATATTATGGTTAGATTTGCCATATGAAGGCCCGGCGCATCTTCCACGACAAGGCCGTCCTGCCCGACGGGTTCATCGTGGAGATGACGATCTGGCAGCTGCCCGAGCCATCGATGGAACGACCGCACGGCTTGAAGTACAGCCTGTTCTTCGGCCGCGAGGGTCGGCGCATCGTGGGCTACGACAACGAAAGAGGCAAGGGGGACCACAAGCATCTCGACGACCAGGAAGTGGCCTACTGCTTCGTCAGCGTCGAGCAACTCGTGGCCGACTTCCTGGCAGATGTGCAACGATGGAATGAGGCGTCATGAACAAGATCCAGTTGAACGTCGGCAGCCTGGCCGACATGGGCCAGCGGTTCACCAGCGCCTGGCATCGGGCCGAACGGGGTGAGCCGGTCGACGAGTCGCACATCACCTTCCTGGACGCGCAGACGCTGCTGGACACCTTGTCGCCCAGGCGCCTGGCCTTGCTGCGACACGTCCATCGGCAACCCGCGCGCAATGTCCGCGAGCTTGCCCAGGCCCTGGGGCGGGACTACAAGAACGTCCACGGCGACGTGGCGGTGCTGGAGGCGGCCGGGCTGCTGCTGCGCAAGGGACGACAGCTGTCCGCGCCCTGGAGCGAGGTGCAGGCTACCGTGTCTCTGGGGTCGGGAACCTGACGCGGCGTCCGGAAAACGGGCCCTTGGCGGGACGGCGCCGACGGCGCCGGGCAAGGACTTTTCCGCGCATCCATGGCCTGCGACACACCCTGTCGCAACGGGCTTCGACACTGGCGGCCTCGTTCACCACGTGTGGGAGTTGAAGATGCTCTGGATCGTCATGGGTTTGTTCGGCGCGGCCTTCGTCCTGGTCGAGCTCGGCGCCTTGTCCGTCTGGGTGAAGCTCATGAGCTTCGCGCTGGTTGTCGTCGGGTGCGTCGCGGCGCTGGGTCTGGGCGTCTTCCTCTGGCGCCGCCTGATGCGCCGCGCCTGACCCCGCCGCGGGCCTTTACCATCGACGCCCGCGGCCCCTTCCGGCAGCCCAGGGGGCCTGCCAGCGTTCAGCCCCGGTCCGCGGCGTGCCTCGAATGGGTCGAGGCGCTGCGCACCGCGGGCACAACGGTCGTCAAGGGACACGGCAAGAAGACCTCGATGCGCACCCTGCCCATTCACCCCCGCGCCGTAACGGCCGGCCGGCACGCCGGAACATGAGCGCGTCAGGTCACGACACCCTGGTGCAGCGCCTGGCGATGATGCTCGTCAAGCTCAACCAGGGCGAGAGCCTGGAGCCCCATGCGCTGGCCGAGGAGTTCAACGTGCATGTGCGCACGATCCAGCGCGACGTCAACGAGCGCTTCGGCTACCTGCCGCTGGAGAAGACGGACGGCGCCTACCGCATGTCACCCGCCTTCCTGGGCCGGCTCACGCTCAAGGACATCGAGCGCTTCGCGGCGCTGGCTGGCGTGGCCGGGCTCTTCCCGTCCTTGTCGGTGGACTTCCTGCGCGACATCTTCGACGCGCGCGTCGAGCCCGCCCTGATGGTCAAGGGCCACCACTACGAGGACCTTCGCGGCAAGGAAGAGGGCTTCAAGGCGGTGGAGCGCGCAATCGTCGGCCGTCGGCGCGTCTGCTTCTCGTACCCGGGCACGCAGGGGCAGAAGACCTATGAGGCGGACCCGCACAAGCTGGTGAACGTGAAGGGGGTCTGGTACCTCGCGGCACGACACGACGGCAAGCTCAAGACCTTCTCGTTCGCGAAGCTGGATTCGCCCGTGGTCCTGCCCTTCACGTTCGAGCCGGATCCCGGCCTGCTGCGTCAACTCGAGGCCGACGATGGCATCTGGACGAGCGACCAGCCGATCGAGATCGTGCTGACCGTGGACGCGCAGGCTGCCCCCTACTTCCGGCGACGCAAGCTGATCGCCAACCAGGTCATCGACAAGGAACTGGCCGATGGCGGGCTGATCGTCTCCGCCAAGGTGGGGCATGCGAACCAGGTGCTGCCGATCGTGCGGTACTGGATCCCCCACCTGCGGATCGTCGCCCCCAAGGAACTGGCCGCCGAGCTCGAGCGGGGGCTCGGGGAGTTCATCAGCGGCGTGAAGGCGACACGCTGAAGTGCTGGGGCAGTCGGCCCGCCGGGCCCGATGCGATTCAGTCGCTACGACCGCTGCGGCATTGACCGAAATGGTGCTGTTCACGTAACCTCATGGGCCCGCCCGTTGTGACCGCGTGCTTGCGGCGCGCGTGACTAAGCGCCGATGGCTGGCCCCGCACGGCTGCGGTTGCGACTGGCTTGCCTCGCATGATCATCGACATGGAGTGAAACGATGGGTGCCAACACCCCGGAAGCACTGACCGCCGAAGCGGCCCGCGAACTGCAAGCCTTCGTCAACAAGACGGAACGCACCGACGACCAGATTCGCCGCCGCATCGAGTCACTCGAGGTGTCGGCGGATGTGAAGGCCTTGTTGAGTGACCTGCTCCGGCTGGCCACCCGGGTGGGCGACACCGTGCTGCGTGTCGGGCGCAAGATTCTCGACTTCGTTCTGACTTTGGCCCGCCTCTTCCCGACGCTGACCTTCGCCGTCGTCATCGCGTCGGTGCTCACGATGCTCGTGGCCATGGTCCCAGTCGTGGGCGGGTTGCTCGCCACCATCATCGGCCCGCTGATGTATGCGCTGGGGGTCGCAGGTGCGGCAGCGCTGGAAGTACAGGCGGGTGACTTCCGTCAGCGCGTCGCGGAGTTCGCCGCCGGGTTCAAGACCCAGGCCGCATGAGCGCCACGCCGCCGTCACCGCGCGCTCAGCTCGACGGCGTCGAGCAGGTGGTCGCCGACACGTTGCGCTTCAAGGCCAAGCTTGCCATCGGCGAGAACGCCTACGCCTCGCTGCGCGCCGTCAACCGCATGCGGGAACTCTGGGACGTGCTGGGAGCCGCCGGCACCGGGGCG
>CAIRBF010000104.1 GCA_903876715.1 uncultured beta proteobacterium | reverse complement strand
GCGACGACATTGCTGGTCGTCAGCAGCACCCGGGCGCCCGCATCACGGACGATGTAGGCCAGGTCGGTGGTCGAAGCCCCGGCCGGAACCAGCGTGACGTAAAGGCCGGTGCGCAGCGCAGCCAGGACGGCTGCCACGATCTTCACGCCATTGGGCAAGCACAGCGCCACCGTATCGCCGGGGGCGACGCCCAGGGACCTGAAGGCGTGTGCGTAGCGGTTCGCGAGCCGGTCGAGCTCGCCGTAGGTGATCACGAGCCCGCCGGGCTCGACGATCAGCGCAGGCTTGTCCGGATACCGTTGCGCAAACGGCCAGAAGCCGAGGATCTCGGGCAGGCGGGTATGGGCGGGGAGTTGCATATGCGCAGGATGGCAAAGCCTGCCCGTCCCGTCACCCTATATCTCGATCGAGCCTGTCTATGTCGATGCTCATGCTCCGGCCCCCTGCGCCCGCGCGTCCCATCTCGCTCGCGGGATGGGACGATGGACCGCAGGCGTCCAGGAGCACGTCGCACAGGAGCCGCACCTGGGGCGATGGCTGGCGGCTGGCCAAGGTCAGCAGGCCAACCTTGCCCACCAGATCCGGCTCGACCAGCGGGCGTGCGACCAGGCCTGGCTGCAGCACGTGCTGGGCGGTGTGCTGCGCCATCAAGGCGATGCCGAAGCCGGCCATCACCAGTCCGACGGCGGTCGAGAGCTGGTGCACACGGTGGGTGATCGGGGGCAGCAAGCCCGCGCTGCGCAGGGAGGCCACCATACGCGAGTCGTTCAATTCGCGCGACTCGATCACGATCAGGTCGTTGCCTTCCAGGGCCGCCCAGCGTATCCTCGCTGCCGCGGCCAACGGGTGCTGCTGCGGCAGCACCGCCACGAAGCGCCGCTCGGTCAGGAACTGGCAACGGATACCCGGCATCGATTCCAACTCGTTGACGATCGCCAGATCGATGTGTTTGGCGCGCAGCAATTCCATCGCCTCCGAAGTCGACACGTCCTCGAAGCGGATCGTGACCTCCGGGCGGAGTTCGCGGAACCGGGCCAGCGGCTGTGCCAGCAGCGACGGAAAGATGTGCGGCAGCGAGGCCAGGCGGATCGAGCCCTTCAGGCCCTCCGCCCGCTGCCGCAGGTCCATCTTGGCGCGGTCCAGGTCTTCCAGCAGACGCCGGGCGTGCTGTTGGCACGCCAGCCCGAGTTCGGTCAGCGTCACGCGGTGGGTGTCCCGGTAGAACAGGCGACCACCGATGGCGGCTTCCAGGCTCTTGATGTTCGAGCTCAGGGTCGGTTGGCGCAGGCGCAGGCGCAGCGCGGCCTCGCTGAAGTTGAGGCTCTCCGATGCTGCGAGGAAAGAGCGCAACTGCAGCAAGGTCATGTTCATAGGCGGGACCGATGGAGTTATAGAAGTGTGGCGACGCCGATTGCCCCTAGACTGATTTTCCACGCTAGGGAGTTCTTGACCATGAACCGTACACGCACCTCGCGCCGCACCTGTCTGGCTGCTCTGGCCGGCTTGAGTGCCCTCGCTTCCGGGGCCTCCTGGGCGCAGGAGACGTTTCCGAGCCGACCCATAAAGATCATCCTTCCCTTCCCGCCGGGCGGCGCGGGTGACACGGCGGTGCGCCTGGTGGCCCGGCAGTTGGCCGAGGCCTTTGGTCAGAACGTCGTCATCGACAACAAACCTGGGGGTGACGGCGTCATCGCCGCGCAGTCCCTGCTCCTGGCGCCGGCTGACGGCTACACGCTGATGTTCGGCTCGGCCTCGCCCCTGATCTACGTGCCGCTGGTGCATGCCGAGAAGCCGCCCTACGACCCGATGCGGGATTTCGCCGCCGTCTCCACGTTCAGCTCGTTCACTTACTACATGCACGTCCACGAGAGTGTGCCGGCGCGCTCGATCCGGGAGTTCATGGACTACGTGAAGGCCAACCCGGGCAAGGTGGCGTACGGCACGGGCGACTCCACCAGCGTGGTGACGATGGCGCAGGTGCGTCTGCACGCCCGCCTGGACATGACGCACATTCCCTACAAGGGTGGCGGTCCGGCCTTCATCGATTTCGCCGCGGGTCGTATCCAGGTGATGGTCGGACCGCTGGACCTGGACGCCCGCATGCAGGGCAAGTCCAGGCCGCTGGTGGTCCTGCAGGACAAGCGCAGCCCGCTGCGGCCCGATGTGCCCACCTTTGCCGAAATCGGTCTTCCCGAGGTCAATCTGATGGCCTGGACGGGCTTCTTCGCGCCTGGCAGAACGCCCCGTCCGATCCTGGACCGTCTGTCTGCCGATATGGTCAAGGCCTTCAGCCGGCCCGAACTCGTTTCGGCCTTCGCCAAGCTCGGCAGCAATCTGCAGGGCAGCACGCCCGAGGCGCTGGCTTCGATCTTGCGCACGCAGACGCCGGTGTGGCGCGAGGCGATCCAGTTCGCAAAGATCAAGCCCGAATGAACCGGCCGATGTCAGGACAGGGGGAGTGAACCATGGTGGTACGGGTGGAGAGGTCGGGAGCGCATGTGATGCTGGTGTGCTTCGACCGGCCGCAGGTGAGAAACGCCTGGAACCAGGAGTTGGTCGACTGCATGCACGAGGTGTGGACGACATTCGCGGCCGACGACACCTATCGCTGTTGCGTGGTCACCGGTGCGGGGCCGATGTTCACCGCGGGGCTCGACCTGAAGCAGCCGCCCTCCGATGGCGCGCCGGCCATGCCCAACCTGTCGGTGCCCTGCGACAAACCGATCATCGCCGCCGTCGAGGGCGCGGCCATCGGCTTCGGGTCGGTCTTCTGTCAACTGGCGGACATGGTGTTCGCCGGGCGCAGTGCCTACTTTCTCTACCCGGAAGCCAAGCTGGGTCTGGTCCAGGGCATGATGGCCGGCTTTCCCGGGCGGCTGCAGTACAAGGGTGGGCTGCAGTGGCTGCTGTCGGCTGACCCCATCTCGGCCGACAGGGCGCGCGAGATCGGCCTGATCAATGAGGTCTGCGACGACGGCCAGGCCCTGCACCGTGCGCTGGAAATGGCGGAGAAGATCTCGAAGAACGCGCCGCTGGTCGTGCAGGCGATGAAGGCGATCGCCCTGGGTTCGGTGCCCAAGGGGCCGATGGAGGCCAACTACCGCATCAATCGTCTGATCGCCCAGGTGGCGACCAGCGAGGACGGGCAGGCCGGGCTGGCCGCGTTCCGGGAGCGGCGCCAGGCCGAGTTCCGCGGCCGTTGACACCCCTGGCGTCGGCGAGGCCTGTCGTCGGGGCGGGTCCTGCGCCGTTTCAGCCGTGGTGCGACACCAGTTCCATGCGGGTGTGCCAGTCGCGCACGTCGTCCAGCCGCACCCTCCCTTCTGTGGCCGTGGACGGCAGCGGCCGCCAGCTGCTGCGCGTGTGCAGCCCGGGGCCGATGGCGATGACGTTCTCGACCGTGTCGTTGGCGAAGTAGGCGCTTCGGGTGACGATCACCGGCACCTGGGCGGCGCGCGCCGCCGCCACGCCGCCGGGTGAATCCTCGATCGCGACCACCTCCACCGACGGTACGCCGAGGGCTGAGAGCGCGCGCTGATAGACCTCGGGATCGGGTTTCTTGGCCGCGACGTCCTCACCGCAGACCTGGACGGCGAATACCTGCGACCATTGCGCCCCGAGGTGACGCTGCAGCAGCGCCAGCAGGTTGGCGCGACTGGTCGTGGTCGTGATGCCCTGCACTATCCCGGCCTGCGCAGCCTCGTCGATGAGCTCGGCCACGCCCTCTCGCAAGGCGATCGCGCCGGCCGCCACGATGTCCGCGTAGTGTGCGTTCTTGCGCTGGTGCAGGTCGCCGGCCAGGCGCAGCCGTTCGTCAGCCAGAGCGGGCGCGTCCGGGCGCGCAGCCATGTCGTGCAGCAAGCGCTCGCGGCCGCCGGTGACGCGCAGCAGCGCGCCGTAGTAGCCCGTGTCCCAGCGCCAGGGCAGGCCGGCGTCCTCGAAGGCCCGGTTGAATGCGACGCGGTGGCCGTCGCGCTCGGACTCGGCCAGCGTGCCGTCCACGTCCCAGAGTAGGGCCTTCAACGCCATGACGTGCTCCTCAAAGTGCAAGGTTCCCGGGCAGCTCAGCCCTGCGCGCGCCGCTGCAGGATCTCGAAGGCCGGCAGCATCTTGCCTTCCAGCACTTCGAGGAAGGCGCCGCCGCCGGTGGAGATGTAGCCGATGTCGCGCTCGATCCCATATTTGGCGATCGCCGCGAGGGTGTCGCCCCCGCCGGCGATGCTGAAAGCAGGGCTGCCCGCGATCGCGCGCGCGATGGTCTCGGTGCCTCTGGAAAAGGCGTCGAACTCGAACACGCCCACCGGGCCGTTCCAGACGATGGTGCCGGCCCCGCGCAGCTTGGCAGCCAGCATTTCCGCCGTCCGGGGCCCGATGTCCAGGATCAGGTCGTCGTCGGCCACCTCGTTGGCCGCCTTCACTGTGGCCGGTGAGTCGGCGGCGAAGGCCTTGGCGCAGACCACGTCCACAGGGATGGGTACCTCGGCGCCCCGCGCGGCCATGGCCGTGATGACGGCGCCCGCCTGCCCGACCAGATCGGGCTCGGCGAGCGACTTGCCTATCTTCAGCCCAGCGGCGAGCATGAAGGTGTTGGCGATGCCGCCGCCGACGATCAACCCGTCGACCTTCGCAGCCAGGCTCTGCAGGATGGTGAGCTTGGTCGAGACCTTGCTGCCGGCGACGATGGCCACGAGCGGCCGCCTCGGCGCGGCGAGCGCCTTGGTGATCGCGTCGATCTCGGCGGCCAGCAGCGGGCCGGCGCAGGCCACCTTCGCGAACTGCGCGATGCCATAGGTCGAGGCCTCGGCCCGGTGCGCGGTGCCGAAGGCGTCGTGCACGAAGACGTCGCACAGCGCGGCCATCTTGCGTGCCAGCGCTTCGTCGTTCTTCTTCTCGCCCTTGTTCAGGCGGCAGTTCTCGAGCATGAGGACCTGGCCCGGGGCGACATCGACGCCGTCGATCCAGCCGCTCGTCAAGGGCACCTCGCACCCGAGCAGCTCGCCCAGGCGCCGCGCCACCGGGGCCAGCGAGTCCTCGGGCTTGAAGTCGCCCTCGGTCGGGCGGCCCAGGTGCGAGGTCACCATCACGGCGGCGCCGGCTTGCAGCGCCATCTGCACGCAGGGCACCGAGGCGCGGATGCGCGTGTCCTCGGTGATGTGCCCGGCGTCGTCCTGCGGCACGTTGAGGTCGGCGCGAATGAATACGCGCCGGCCGGCCACCTGGCCGGCGGCGACGAGGTCGGAAAAGCGGAGGATCTGCATGGGCGGTGTCGTCGAAGCGTTGAGCAGTGCGTGCCTGGCAACAGGAAGGATTCGATGGCGCCTGACGGGTCAGCTTGCACACCCGCCATCGCAAGGCGCGATGATGCCGCAGCTGGCTTCTTGCCGGCTTGCGCCGGGTCGTGCGATCGTCACCTCCACGGTGGCAGCCGGATCCTCAAAGCGCCCCCGAGGCGCGTCTGCGTCGCTCCATCATGCGCCAGATGAAGGGCGTGAAGATGAGCTGCATCGCCAGCTCCATCTTCCCCCCAGGCACCACGATCGTATTGGCGCGCGACATGAAGGAGTTGTCGATCATGTTCAGCAGGTAGGGGAAGTCGATGCCCTTGGGGTTGGCGAAGCGGATCACGCACAGGCTCTCGTCGGCGGTCGGAATGTCGCGGGCGATGAAGGGGTCGGAGGTGTCGACCACCGGCACGCGCTGGAAGTTCACGTGCGTGTGCTGGAACTGCGGGACGATGTAGTTCACGTAGTCGGGCATACGGCGCAGGATGGTGTCGGTCCCCGCCTCGGTCGAATACCCGCGCACATGCTTGTCGCGCCAGAGCTTCTGGATCCACTCCAGGTTGATCACGGGCACCACGCCGATCAGCAGGTCGGGGTAGCGGGCGATGTTCACCTCGGACGTCACCACCGCGCCGTGCAGGCCCTCGTAGAACAGCATGTCGGTGTGGGCGGGCAGGTCCTCCCAGGCCGTGAAGGTGCCGGGCTCTTGGGCGTAGGGCGCGGCCTCGACCGAGTCGTGCAGGTACTTGCGGCGCTGGCCGGTGCCGTCGTGGCTGTAGCTGCGGAACAGCGCTTCGAGCTTCTCGAACAGGTTGTTGGCCGGGCCGAAGTGGCTGAAGTGCTTGTCGCCGCTGCGCTCGGCCTCGGCCTGGCGGGCCCGCATCTCCTTGCGGTCGTAGCGATGAAAGCTGTCGCCCTCGATCACCGCGGCCGACACCTTCTCGCGCCGGAAGATGTTCTCGAAGGTGCGGGTGACTGAACTCGTCCCGGCGCCGGAAGAGCCGGTGATGGCGATGATGGGGTGGCGCTCGGACATGATTTCAATCCCGGAAGAGGCCACGGGTGGCGAACAGGGGGCTCTCCACCTCGACCGGCATGCGCTCGTGGTGGTAGCGCTCGATGCGCTCGACCTCTTGCGCCGAGCCGAAGACGATGCCGATGCGCTGGTGCAGAGCGCTCGGCTTGACACCGAGCACGGGCTGGCGCCCGGTGCTCGCACGGCCCCCGGCCTGCTCCATGATGAAGCCCACGGGGTTGCATTCGTACAGCAGGCGCAGCCGGCCGGGCTTGGCCGGGTCCTTGGTGTCGCGCGGGTACATGAACACGCCGCCGCGCATAAGGATGCGGTGCGCCTCGGCCACCATGCTGGCGATCCAGCGCATGTTGAAGTCCTTGCCGCGCACGCCGGTGCGGCCAGCCAGGCATTCGTCGACATAGCGCTTGATCGGGGGCTCCCAGAAGCGGCTGTTGCTGGTGTTGATCGCGAATTCCTGAGTCTCGGCCGGCACGCGGATGTCGGGGTGGGTGAGCTTGAACTCGCCGAGGTTGGGGTCGAGCGTGAAGCCCGCGACGCCGTCGCCCACCGTCAGCACCAGGATCGCCGTCGGGCCGTAGATCGCGTAGCCGGCGGCCACTTGCGCCGCTCCGGGCTGCAGGAAGTCGGCCTCGGTGACGTCTCGAGCGCTGTCCACGACGTCGGTCGGCGCGCGCAGGATGGAGAAGATGCTACCCACCGAGACGTTGACGTCGATATTGCTCGAGCCATCCAGCGGATCGAACACCAGCAGGTACTTGCCACGCTTGAAGGTCGCGGGGATCTGGCGCGGGGCGTCCATCTCTTCCGAGGCCATGCCGGCGAGGTGGCCCGACCACTCGGTGGTGCGGATGAAGATCTCGTTGCTGACAATGTCCAGCGGCTGCTGCACCTCGCCCTGCACGTTGGTGGAGCCACCCAAATCGTCGCCCCCGTTGGCGACCGCCAGTTGGCGTGTCGACGGGTCGCCCAGCGCGCCGAAGGCCACTGAGCGCGCGATCGCCTTGCATGCCAGTGCCACGTCCAGGATCAGCGCGTTCAACTCGCCGCTGGCGCCAGGGAAGCGGCGCCGCTGCTCGATCAGGTACTGCGTCAGCGTCTTGCGGTTGGACAGCGGCATGGGCAGGCTCCGGTCTGCAGGGAGAAGGATCGTTGCGGTGGCGCGGATACGGGGTCAGGTGGCAGCTACCGGCAGCTGGAACACCCGGCTGGCCAGGATGTCCTGCGGCAGGAGGGTGCTCAGGTCGTCGGCCGTCAGCACCCGGTCGCGGTCGGCGAACAGCCGCGTGGCCTGGCGCAGGCGCGCGCGGTCGAGGGCGTTACGTACGCTGCGCGCATTGGCGAAGTGCGGCTGGCGCGTGCGCCGCTCGAGGTACTGGCGGAAAGCGGTGTCGGCACCGTCTCCGAAGCGGTATTGCTGGCCGGCCAGCATCCGGCCCGCGATCGCCTGCAGTTCGTCGATGCCGTAGTCGGGAAAGTCCAGGTGGTGCGCGATGCGCGAGCTCATGCCGGGATTGCTCTGGAAGAAGGTGTCCATCCGGTCTTTGTACCCTGCCAGGATCACCACCAGGTCGTCGCGCTGGTTCTCCATCACCTGCAGCAGGATCTCGATCGCCTCCTGCCCGTAGTCGCGCTCGTTCTCCGGGCGGTAGAGGTAGTAGGCCTCGTCGATGAAGAGCACGCCGCCCATGGCCTTCTTCAGCACCTCCTTGGTCTTGGGGGCCGTGTGGCCGATGTACTGGCCCACCAGGTCGTCGCGCGTCACCGCCACCAGGTGGCCCTTGCGGACATAGCCCAGGCGATGCAGGATCTGCGCCATTCGCAGCGCCACCGTGGTCTTGCCCGTGCCGGGGTTGCCGCTGAAGCACATGTGCAGGCTGGGGGCCTGAGATGTCAGGCCCAGCCCGGTGCGCAACTTGTCGATCACCAGCAGTGCCGCGATGTCGCGGATGCGCTGCTTGACCGGCGCGAGACCGACCAGGTCCCGGTCGAGCTCGTCCATCACGCCCTCGATGCGGCTGTGCGCCAGCACCTCGGCCACGGTGCGGGCTGCCGGGGACGGCACGACTGGCGCGTCGGCGGCAGGCAGCGCCGGCACAGGCGGCGCCGCCGCGGGCGGACCCGGGATCGCGTACAGGGGGGAGGCCACGGCCGAGCCCCGTCAGGCGCCGTAGCGCTCACCCTCGGGACGGTCGGTGCCGTAGCCGCGCACCGTGTAGCGGATCGAGCGCCCGTCGACCTCCTGGCGCTCGAGCGCGAAGCCTGGCTCGCGCGCCGGGCGGTTGACGATGAAGCTCATCGCGATGCTCTCGACACCGCGCGTGGAGTCGAAGGCCATGAGGCGGATGTAGTGCCGGGGGAAGGCCTGGCGGCAGGCGTTCATCTCGGCCACCACGCCGGCGGCGTCGCGCAGGTCGAACATCGGCAGGCCCCACATCTCCCAGTAGGTGTTGCGCGGGTGCGGGTCGTCGGTGTATTCCACGCTCCAGGCGTAGCCCTTGGCCAGGCCGTAGTCGACCTGCAGTGAGATCTCGGCATCGCTGAGGTCGGGCAGGAAGCTGAACTGGCCCTGGGTGATGCGGCCGGTGGGGTTGGTCATCATGGTGTGTGCTCCTGTGCGGGTCCGTGACAGTCAGGCCACGGAGGGCGTCGTGGAGAAGTCGCTGGAGTCGGTCGGCGCGTAGTTGAAGCTGATGTCGCCCCAGGTGTCGAGCGCCTGCTTCAGCGGGGTGCAGAACTGCGCCGCCGCGCGCAGGATGTCGGGCCCTTCGTGGCGGATATCGCGCCCCTCGTTGCGCGCCTTCACCATGGCCTCGAGCGCGACGCGGTTGGCCACCGCGCCCGCCTGGATGCCGGCTGGGTGGCCGATCGTGCCACCGCCGAACTGCAGGATCACATCGTCGCCGAACAGGTCCAGCAGTTGGTGCATCTGCCCGGCGTGGATGCCGCCCGAGGCCACCGGCATGACCTTCTTCAGGTCGCACCAGTCCATGTCGAAGAACAGGCCGCGCGGCAGGTCCTGGCGCGTGTAGCTGTCGCGGCAGACGTTGTAGTAGCCCTGCACGGTCAGCGGGTCGCCCTCGAGCTTGCCCACGGCGGTGCCGGTGTGCATGTGGTCCACGCCCGCCAGACGCAGCCACTTGGCGATCACGCGGAAGCTCACGCCGTGGTTCTTCTGCCGTGTGTAGGTGCCGTG
>CAIRBF010000103.1 GCA_903876715.1 uncultured beta proteobacterium | reverse complement strand
GGTCCAGCGCGCCGAATGCCTGGCGCAAGGCTGCACCGCTGGCCCTCGTGGTCTGCGCTGCGGTCACCTCGCCGGCCTGGCCCCAGGTGCCGGGTGGGCAGGCGACGGCGCCTGCGCCTTCGGGCGGGGGGGCGGCGGGCAACCGGATGGCGCTGCAATCGATCGCCGCCGCGCCGACGCCAGCCGGCGGCACCGCCCTGCACCTCGAGCTCGAGCGGCCGCTGGGCGGCGCACCCACGGGATTCGTCCAGGCCCAGCCCCCGCGGGTGGTCATCGACCTGCCGGGCGTGCGCAACGGGCTCGGCCGAGAGCGGCTGGTCCTGGACCACGGACTGCTGTCGGGCGTGAACGTCGCCGAGGCGGGCGACCGCACCCGCCTCGTGCTCACATTGCGCCGAGCGGCACAGTGGCGCGCACTGGTCCAGGGACGCACCGTCACGGTGGAGCTTTCGCCAGCCGGGGCGGGCGGGGCCGGTCCAGCGCCAGCGGCAGCCTCGGCCCCCCCTGCAGCCCCGCTGCCAGGGTCCACCGCCGCGCGTGGCGCGGCCGCCAACCCTGTGCCGCCAGCCCCGGCGCACGCCGCAGCACCTTCGCAGGACAGCGCCACCCCACCACCTGCGCCCACAGGAGCGGGCGAGCGCATCTCGCTGAACTTCCAGAACATCGAAGTGCGCGCGCTGCTGCAGCTCGTGGCCGAGTTCACGCGCATCAACATCGTGGCCAGCGACAGCGTGGCCGGCAGCCTCACGCTCAGGCTGAACGACGTGCCTTGGGAGCAGGCGCTCGAGCTGATCCTGCAAAGCCGCGGCCTCGGCCAACGCCGCAGCGGCAACGTGATCCGCGTCGCGCCACTGGCCGAGCTGAACGCGCAAGACCAGGCGGAGCTCGAAGCGCAGCGCAAGCTCGCCGAACTCGAGCCGGTACGCACGCAGGCGTTCAGCTTGAACTACGCCAAGGCCGACGACGTCGCCCGCGCCATCACGGGCGGACAGGGCGCGGGAACCAGCGCGCCGGTTCCGTCAGCGGGCGCGGCCGCCGGCCCGGGCGCGCCGAGCCGTGAAGGCGCGGCCGGCCGCCTGCTCAGCCCCCGTGGCAGCCTGTTGGCCGAGCCCCGCACGAACCAGCTCTTCGTCACCGACATCCCATCCCGCCTCGATCAGGTGCGCGCTCTCATCAGCCGCGTGGACGTGCCGGTGCGCCAGGTGCTGATCGAGGCCCGGATCGTCGAGGCCGACGACTCGTTCGGCCGCGCGCTCGGCGTCAAGCTCGGATTCAACGACCTGCGCACGCCCCCAGGCGTCAGCCTGGGCGGCGGCAACCGGGCGGCCATCGGCAGCAACTACGCCTCGGTGGGCAGCATCACGGGCCAGGGAGCAACCGCACCGGCCTTCAACGATGCCGCCTTCGTCAATCTGCCGGCGTCCACCGGCACGCTGGGCGGCGCAAACGCCGCGACCTTCGCGCTGACGCTGTTCGGCGCTGGCGCGAACCGCTTCCTCAATCTGGAGCTCTCCGCGCTCGAGGCCGAAGGCCTCGGGCGCATCGTCTCGGCGCCGCGCGTGATCACGGCCGACAAGGTCAAGGCGCTGATCGAACAGGGCGACGAGCTGCCTTTCCAGGTAGCCACCTCCAGCGGTGCCACCAGCGTCCAGTTCAAGAAGGCGAGCCTGCGCCTGGAGGTGCTGCCGCAGATCACGCCCGACGGGCAGGTCATCCTCGAGGTCGACGTGAACAAGGACAGCCCAGGCATCGAGACGAAGTCGGGCTATTCGATCAACACCAAGCACGTCAAGACCCAGGTACTGGTGGAGGACGGCGGCACGGTGGTGATCGGCGGCATCTATACAGAAAGCCGGAGCGAGAGCACCAGCAAGGTGCCCGGGCTGGGAGACGTGCCCGGCCTGGGCACGCTGTTCCGCAACCGCTCGCGCTCGCTGAAGAAGACCGAACTGATGGTCTTCCTGACGCCGCGGCTGGTCGGCGAAGCCAGCGCCGCGCGCTGAACGGCGCTGCCGGAGCGGTCCGGCCTCGCTTACAGTGCCCCTTGGTCGCGCGGGCCGCGGCCCCGTCCAGCCGCACGCGCGACGGCCTGGTTCACGCGCCCACTCACAAACATCGCCGTGCTCCCTTCCCGCCGCCTCCACGCGCCGTCGCGCCCCTGCCCGAGGCCCGCATGACCGTGAATCTGAACCTCGCCCTCGTCGGCATGCCCGGTTGCGGCAAGTCCACGGTCGGCCGGATGCTCGCGCGTCACCTCGACCTGCACTTCCTCGACGCCGACACCGAGATCGAGGCGCGCATCGGAATGCCGATCCGCAGCTTCTTCGAGACTCAGGGCGAGGCGGCGTTCCGCGACGTCGAGCAGCAGGTGCTGGCCGACCTGGCGCAGGGCAGGCAACAGGTGATCGCCACCGGCGGCGGCGCCGTGCTGCGTCCGGTCAACCGCGAGACCCTGCACGCATGCTGCCAGGTCATCTATCTGCGTGCTACGCCGGAGGAGCTGTACCGGCGCCTGCGCCACGACACCCACCGCCCACTGCTGCAGGTCAACGACCCCCAGAAGCGCCTGCGCGAGCTCTACCGCGACCGCGATCCACTGTACCGGCAGGCCGCGCACTTCACGGTCGAGGCGCCTCGACCCTCGGTGCCCGCACTGCTGAACATGATCCTGATGCAGCTCGAACTCGCCGGTATCGTGCAGGCCGATCAGGTGCCCTCGCCGGTGGACGCCGCGCCGCGATCCACCTGAACCCGCCACCCTTGCCGCCTGCCGCACGCCTATGAATCCCCGCACAGAAACACCGGTTCAGCCCGCGACCGCCGGCTCTCGAGAAACCGCCCCGCCGTCTCCAGGCTTCTTGACCCCCTCGGGGGACGGGCTGGCCGCAGGCCGGCCCAGGGGGCACGAACAAGAAAGCGCCGGGCCGCCCCAAGCTTTCTTGACCCCCTCGGGGAGCGGGCTGGCCGCAGGCCGGCCCTGGGGGCACGAACAAGAAAGCGCCGGGCCGCCCCAAGCTTTCTTGACCCCCTCGGGGGGCGGGCTGGCCGCAGGCCGGCCCTGGGGGCACGAACAACCCGCCGCCCCCTGCGTCGTCGTCGACACGGGACATGAGCGCTATGACATCCGCATCGGCCGCGGCCTGCTGGACGACGCGGCGAGCTGGGCGGGACTGCCCCGCTCGGCCCAGGCCGTGATCGTGACCAACACGACGATCGCCCCGCTGTGGGCAAACCGCCTGCACGCGGCCCTGGCCGGGGTCTACGCGCGTGTCACCACCGTGGAGCTGCCCGACGGCGAGGAACACAAGGACTGGCCGGCGCTGAACCAGATCTTCGACCACCTGCTGCGCACCGGTTGCGACCGCAAGACCGTGCTGTTCGCGCTCGGCGGCGGCGTCGTCGGTGACATGGCCGGTTTTGCCGCCGGCTGCTACATGCGCGGCGTCCCCTTCGTGCAGGTACCCACGACACTGCTCGCGCAGGTGGACTCCTCGGTGGGCGGCAAGACTGCGATCAACCACGCGCTGGGCAAGAACATGGTCGGCTTGTTCTACCAGCCCGCGCGCGTGATCTGCGACCTCGCCACGCTGGACACGCTGCCACAGCGCGAACTTGTCGCTGGCCTGGCCGAGGTGATCAAGTACGGGCCGATCGCCGACGCCGCTTTCCTCGAATGGATCGAGGAGCACCTGGACGCCCTGCTCGCGCGCGACGCCGGCGCGCTCGCGCACGCCGTGCAGCGCTCGTGCGAGATCAAGGCCGAGGTCGTCGGTCAGGACGAGCGCGAGGGCGGGCTGCGCGAGATCCTGAACTTCGGCCACACC
Source organism: uncultured beta proteobacterium (assembly GCA_903876715.1). Taxonomy (GTDB): domain Bacteria; phylum Pseudomonadota; class Gammaproteobacteria; order Burkholderiales; family Burkholderiaceae_C; genus Rubrivivax. The sequence continues at coordinate 3,557 of CAIRBF010000103.1, read as the reverse complement.
TTCGGCCACGCCATCGAGTCGGGCATGGGCTACGGCACCTGGCTGCACGGCGAGGCCGTGGGTTGCGGCATGCGCATGGCCACCGACCTCTCGGCCCGGCTCGGCCTCGTGCCGGCCGCGACCGTGGACCGGATGCACCGCCTGCTGGAGCGCACGGGGCTGCCGGTGCGCGCGCCGGCGCTGGGCGCCGCACGCTATCTCGAACTGATGGGCCGCGACAAGAAGGCGCAGGCGGGGCAGGTCCGCTTCGTCGTGCTCGAGGCACTCGGCCGAGCCACCGTGTGCCCCGCGCCCGACGAGTTGGTCGCCCGCGTCGTCGAAGACGCGACCCAGGTCTGAAAGGCTGAGAGTCTTTCCTCCATGACCGCCCTGCACGCGAAAATGCCCCGCCACGGCGTTGCGAATCCTCGCCATAGCCCGAGCCATGGCTTCGGTTTGAGCCTGGGTACGGGGCGTTTTGGCGTGCCTTTCGGGCTCGGCGGAAAAACGCTCGGCCTCTGAGGCTCGGCACCCGCCACCGCATGGCGCGCCTTCCCCGCATCGTCATTGCCGGCCACGCGCACCACGTGCTGCAGCGGGGCCACGACGGCGGCCCCATCGTCCGCGACGACGAGGACCGGAGGCAGTGGCTGGCGCTGCTGCGCGATACGGTGGCCTCGCAGCGCGTCAGCCTGCACGCATGGGTGCTGCTGGACGACCACTTCCACCTCGTCGCCACACCACCCGAAGCGCAGGCCCTCGGTCGGATGGTGCAGTCGCTGACGCGCCGGCATGCCGCAGCCTTCAACCGCCGACATGCGCGGCGTGGCACGCTGTGGGAGGGGCGTTACCGTGCCAGCCTCGTCCAGCCCGGCGCCTGGCTGGCCGACGCGCTCGTGTATGTCGAACAGCACCCGGCGCGTGCCGGTTTCGTCGCCGCAGCTGCCGACTGGCCATGGTCCAGCGCGCAGCACCACCTCGGCATGGTCCGCGACCCGGCCATCGGCGAGGCCGCCGCCTGGTGGGGCCTGGGCAACACGCCCTTCGAGCGCGAGGCGACCTGGCAAAGGCGCCTGGCTGAAGGCCTGGACGCGCGTGCGGTGCTGCGCATCACGACCGCCACGCGACGCGGCTGGCCTATCGGCGAGCCCGACTTCCTGGCCGCACTGCAGGCAACGGCGCCGCAGCGCCTGGTACCCCGCCCGCGCGGCCGGCCACCTCGTTCGGCCGCGTGAGCCGGGCCACTGCGCTCAGAGGATGGGGGTTTTCCACCGTGCCGAAAGGCGTGCCAAGACGGCCCGGATCTAGGTGCCGACCGTAGCCATGGCTGGGGCTGTGGCGCGTATTGAAACGACGAGACGGGGCGTCTTGACGTGCTGGGCGGGCCTGGGGGAAAGGCTCTCAAGAAGCAGAAAAGCCAAGTCCTTGTCTTTTTGGGCGTCTTGCCCCGCGCACGGGGGGATGGGAGGCTCTCGAGAAACCGCGGGCCGCCCCGCGGAGCGCCAGGACGGGCGACGCCCAGCCCTCGGGGGTGCTCTCAGGGACCCAGCAGCCGTGCCACCTGCTGCGCGACGAGTTCGGGACGCTCGTGCACGATCCAGTGGCTTGCCCCGGGCACCCGGATCAGGTCGAGCTCCGGCACCCAACGCTCCAGCCCGTCGAGCAGCGCGGGCAACAGCGCATGGTCCTCCAGGCCCCACATCACGGTGGTCGGCACCCGCACCGTGACCGACTCGTCGGGCAGCTCGATGCTGCGCAGCGTGTCGCCGCACTCGCGCGTCGGCGGCCGCAGCGGCGAGGCGCGGTAGTAGTTCAGGCCGCCGGTCAAACCCATCGACCAGACCGCCTCGTACTGTGCACGCAGCGCCGGCGTCAGCCAGGCCGCACCACCCATGCGCTCGAAGAAGGGCCACAGGCGCGCATGGCCCTGTGCCGCCAGAAGGGCCTCGGCGTCGGGGCGACAGAAGAAGTGCATGTAGGCGCTCGCCTGCTGCTGCGCCGCATTGGCGCGCAGTTCGCGCAGGAAGCAGGCCGGGTGCGGCGAGTTCAGGATCAGCAGCCGGCGCATCAGAGCGGGCTTCTGCGCGGCGAGGTTCCACGCGACGGCGCCGCCCCAGTCGTGGGCCACCAGCAAGTCCACCGGACCGCCAAGCGCACCGATCAGGGCCTCGAGGTCGGCCACCAGGTGGCGCGCGCGGTAGGCCTCGACCCCCGGTGGCGCGCTCGAGCGCTCGAAGCCGCGCAGGTTGGGCGCCACGCAGTGCGCCCGCCCCGCCAAGCGATGCATCACACCGTCCCAGGCGAACGCGGCCTCGGGAAAGCCGTGCAGCAGCAGCACCCGCGGCAAACCCGCGTCAGGCGCGCCGACGGCGCGACACGACAGCGTGATGCCGTGCGGCAGCGCTACATCGAAGGTCTCGACCGTCACGTCTCGGCTTCGGACCCGTCGGCCACGGCCGACTCCGGCGCCACAGGCGGCACCCCGGCTGCGGGTGCCGCCCCGGCCGCACCATGAGCGGCCACCCAGGCGTGCAAGGTCTGCGCCACGTCGTCAACACCGGCACGCGACAAGGCCGAGAAAAGCGTCACCGACACATCGGCTGGCTCCTCAGCATAGGGCCCCAGCACCTCCTGCGCGCCGGCGAGCGCCGTCTGCGCCTCGCGCCGGCTCAGCTTGTCGGCCTTGGTCAGCAGCACGATCAGCCGCACCTCGCCGGTGCGCACGCGCGGCGCCACGAAGTCCAGCAGTTGCCGGTCCAGCGGCGTGAACCCCAGGCGCGAGTCGATCATGAGCACCAGCCCGGCCAGTTGCACGCGTGTGGCCAGGTACTGCGCCATCACCTCCTGCCAGCGCAGCTTGGCTCCGCGCGCGACCGCGGCGTAGCCGTAACCAGGCAGGTCGGCCCAGAGCACGGAGGGTGCGTCCTTCGGCCCGACGGCGAAGAGGTTGATGTGCTGGGTGCGCCCCGGCGTGCGCGAGGCGAAGGCCAGGCGCCGCTGCTGCGCCAGCCGGTTCACCGCGGTGGACTTGCCGGCATTGGAGCGGCCGATGAAGGCGATTTCAGGGAGTACGGACGCAGGCAACTGCTCGAGCTGGCTCGCCGTGACAAGGAAGCGCGCCGAATGACACCAAGCCAGCGCGGTGCGGGCCGGGGTCTCGACAACGGACGAGGATGCAGAAGCAGACATGGGCCATTGTAAAATCTTGCGGTTTGTTCGTCCGGCTCGCCGGCCCACCCCAGACACACCGCCTGAGCGCTTCGCGCCGGGCCCCTGTACATGAAGCCGTTCCACGCCCTGACGCTTTCGGTCCTGCTCGCCGGCTCGGCCATCGCAGCCGAGATCAAGCCCGCCGCCAAGCCGGACCTTGCCAAGGGTCAGGCCGTCGCCTCCCAGGTTTGCGGCGCCTGCCACACGGCGGACGGCAGCCGCGGCAGCCCGGCCAACCCCATCCTGCAGGGCCAGCACCCGGAATACCTCGTCAAGCAGTTGCAGGAGTTCAAGTCCGGCAAGCGCAAGAACGCCGTCATGATGGGTTTCGCGAGCACGCTCAGTGACGACGACATGCGCAACGTCGC
>CAIRBF010000102.1 GCA_903876715.1 uncultured beta proteobacterium | reverse complement strand
GGCCGGCACGTGGTAGGTCAGCGGCAGCAGCAGGGCGATCGTCAGCGCCGGGCCGATGCCCGGCAGCACGCCCACGAGCGTGCCGAGGAAGCAGCCGACGAAGCCCCACAGCAGCGTGGTGGGTTGCAGCGCCTGGCTGAAACCGTTGAGCAGCGCGTCGAAGGTTTCCATGTCCATGCGGCCTTCACGCGGCGGCGCCGGGCCAGCGCACGGCCGGGCCGAGGCCGACGCCGAGCCAGAGCGCGAAGACGAGCCAGAAGGCCAGCGCCACGACGCCGCACACGGCCGCGGAGCGCCAGCCCAGCGGTGCGTCGAAGGCGCGCGCCACGCCCATGCCGCACAAGGTGGCTGGGATGACAAAGCCGACAGGACCCACCAACAGCGCGAAGGCCAGACCGCCGCCGAGCAGGCTCAGCAGGCGCGCGTTGGCGCCGGGCAGCGGCTCCTGGCCGGCGACCAGGCTCTCGTCAGGCTGGCGCCCGCGCAGCGCCGAGGCGCCGTAGGCCAGCGCCAGCACGCCCAACCCAGCCGCCACCAGCGCCGGCACGAGCACCGGCCCGACAGCCGACTGCAGGGCGGACTGCGGGATCTGCGTGACCTGCCAAGCCGCCGCCGCGCACAGCAACAGCAGAAGCACGGCCAGACGGACGGGCGTCATGGGACGGGGAGGGGGATGGTGAGAGGCGACACGGGAGTCCCTGTGAACCCAGGGACCGCACCGTGCCCCGAGGCGTCAGGCCAGGCCCAGTTCCTTCATCACCTGCTCGGTCTCGCGGATGTCGGCGTCGATCTCGCGCTCGAAGGCGGCGTCGGTCAGGAAGACATCCGTCCACTTGCGCGTCTGCAGTTCCTGTTTCCAGGCGGCCGAGTCATGCAGCTTGCTCATGAACTCGGTGAGCGCGTCGCGCTGCGGCTTGGTGATCCCCGGGGGGGCGAACACACCGCGCCAGTTGGCGGCGGTCACCTTGACGCCGAGCTCGGTCAGCGTGGGCACGTCCACGCCAGGGATGCGCTTGTTGCCCGAGACGGCCAGTGCGACCATCTTGCCGGCGGAGATCTGAGCCTCGAACTCCGACCAGCCCGAGATGCCGGCGGCGACCTGGCCGCCCAGGATGGCGGCGTTGGCCGGACCGCCCCAGGCGAAGGCCACGTAGGCAGCGTCGCGCGCATTACCGCCCAGCGCCTTGATGATCATGCCCAGCAGCAGGTGGTCGGTGCCGCCGGCGCTGCCGCCGGCCACCGGCACGGCCTTGGGGTTGGCCTTCAGCGCGGCTTCCAGGTCCTTCCATGTCTTGAACTTGCCGCCGGCGGGCACGGCGACGACGCCGGCTTCTTCGGTCAGGCGCGCGATCGGGGTCACGTTGCGCATCGTGACCGGGCTCTTGTTGGCGATCGCCGCGCCCACCATGACCGAGCCGCCGACCATCAGGCTGTTGCCCTGGCCCTTGCGCTGGTTCACGTAGCGCGGCAGGCCGACCATGCCGCCGGCACCGCCGACGTTCTCGAAGGGCATGTTGCCCACCAGGGCGGCGGCCTTGGACGCCTTCTCGATGGCGCGCGCGGTGCCGTCCCAGCCACCGCCGGGGGCGGCGGGAACGAACATGTTCAGCGTCTCGAACAGCGGCTTGCCCTGGGCCCAGGCGGGCAGGGTGGCGCCGGCGCCGAAGGCGGCACCCAGGCTCAGTACGTGGCGACGGGTCAGGCTCATGGTGATCTCCTCGTGGACAACTCGGGCAGCAACGTGGGGCACGCCGGGAGGCCATGCCGTGATGGCCGTGATTGTGCGTTCGCCCCGACGTCGCGCCCGCCTGAAAGCGCCGGGAGGAACCCGGGGTTTTCCCTGGGCGCGGTCCTGCCGGGAGGCGCCTGCAAAGCGCCGCATGGCCCGGCTCAACGCGGCTGCGTCGGCTGGGGCGGCGGCGCCGGCTTTTTCACGTAGCCCCAGGCCTGAAGCCGGGACGTGGCATAGCCTGCAGCCTGGCCCTGAGGCACGCTCTGCAAGTAGCGGGCGAACTGCTGCGCCGCGGCTTCACGCCGACCCATGCCCTCGAGGGCGACGCCCTGCATGAACCCGGTGCCCGGGTCGCCCGGCAGCAGGCGCTCGTAGGCCTGCAGGTCGGCCAGGGCGCCGGCGGGGTCGCGCAGCCCGAGCTTGAGCGAGGCGCCGAGCTTGACCGCCTGGGCTTCGCCGGGATACACCTCGCGGGCGCGCTGCACGTGGCGGCGCGCGTCGGCCAGCCGCCCCTGGGCCTGCAGGCACTGCCCCATGCGCAGCAGTGAGGGGTAGTCGCCCGGCGTCAGCGCCAGGGCCTGCGCGAACTGGCGCTCGGCCTCGGGCAGGCGCTTCTTCGACATCGCGGTCTCGCCGGCCTGGCAGGCGTCGATCGTGGGCTTCAACCGCCGCAGGCCGACGGTGCGGTCCATGTAGCGTTCGCGCTGCGCCGGCGCCTTGCCGCTGTCGGCGTAGACGGTCTCGGCCAGGCGGCGCGCGGTGTCGCGGCGCTCGGTACTCATGGGGTGCGAGGAGAACATGGTCTCGAGCACGTTCGGGCGGCGCTCGCGCTCGCCGATCAGCAGTTGGTGCAGCCGGACCATGCCGGTGGCCGGGTAGCCGCCTCGCACCAGGTACTGCTGGCCGAGCGCGTCGGCCTCGCGTTCGTTGTCGCGCGAGTAGCTGGCCAGCAGCGCGCTCGAGCCGATCTGCGCCCCCAGGCCGATCAGCGGCGCCCAGTCGGAGTCGCTCGACGCGGCCTCCAGCCCCGCCACGGCCACCGCCACCAGCAACGCCTGCCCCTGGCGCTGGGCGGCGTGACGGGCGTTGACGTGGCCGAGCTCGTGGCCGAGCAGGGCCGCGAGCTCGGCCTCGTCATCCATCTGCACCATGATGCCGCGCGTGATGCCCATCGCGCCGGCCGGGAAGGTGTAGGCGTTGACGTAGTTCGCGTTCAGCACCCGGTAGCTGTAGGGCATGCCCGGGCGCTGCACGCCGGCCTGCAGTCGCTGGCCGACCTCACTGACGTAGGCGTTGACGGCGCCGTCCTGCACCGCGCCGAGGTCGGCGGAGAACTGGTGCGGCGACTGCGCGCGGTCGACGTCGCGCTCCATGCCCTCGCTCATGCCCACGAGGATGCGCTGGCCGGTGACGGGAGAGGTGGCGCAGCCTTGCAGGGCCGGCGCCGCGGCCGCGGCGGCGAACAGCCACATCGTGTCGCGCCGGCTCAGGGCGTTGCGACGCAGACGGCGCGCGAGGCCTTCGGCTAGGGCGGGGGGCAGGGGGCCTGACGGGGGCATCGCGTTCCTCCTGGTCGGGTTAGTGGTGGTGAGTGGCGGGACGGGCTGCGCCGCGGCTGGCTATTTCATAACAAGTCGCCCCGCGCAGCCACAGCCCCGTTCGCGATGAGCCCTTCGGTCGCGCTCGGGACAGGTTTGCAGAAGTTGGCGCAAAGGGCTTCGACAGGCTCAGCCCGAACGGGGCCGCAGGGCTTCGACAGGCTCAGCCCGAACGGTTCTCCTGCGCACGATGCGCACCGATACGGGGCCTGGGAAGCTCTCGGGCGCTCAGCGCAGCCGCCAGTCGCGGCGCTCGCTGGCGTGGGCCTCGATCCAGTCCCAGTCGTAGC
>CAIRBF010000101.1 GCA_903876715.1 uncultured beta proteobacterium | reverse complement strand
CTGCCGGTGATCCGCGACCTGATCGTGGACATGACGCAGTTCTTCAAGCAGTACCACTCGATCAAGCCCTACCTCGTCAACGATTCGCTGCCGCCCGAGAAGGAGCGCCTGCAGTCGCCCGAGGAGCGCGACGAGCTCAACGGCCTGTACGAGTGCATCCTGTGCGCGAGCTGCTCCACGAGTTGCCCGAGCTTCTGGTGGAACCCGGACAAGTTCGTCGGGCCGGCCGGTCTGCTGCAGGCCTATCGCTTCATCGCCGACAGCCGCGACCAGGCCACAGGCGACCGCCTGGACAACCTCGAAGACCCGTACCGCCTGTTCCGCTGCCACACGATCATGAACTGCGTCGACGTCTGCCCCAAGGGTCTGAACCCGACGAGGGCGATCGGCAAGATCAAGGAACTGATGGTGCGCCGCGCGGTTTGAGCGCTGTCGCTGCCGAGCTCTCGATCGCCCCGCGCGCCCCGGTACCGCCGCCTGCTGCCGCCCCATGAGCCCGCCTGAGCCCCTGCTGGACGCTCGCAACCTCAGTCGCTTGCGGTGGCGCTGCCGCCGCGGCCTGCTGGAGAACGACCTCTTCGTCGAGCGCTATTTCAGCGCCGTGGGAGATGCCTTGACCCAGCGCGAGGCACGGGGCCTGCAGGCCCTGATGGACCTGGCCGACAACGACCTGCTGGACTTGCTGCTTGCGCGGCGCGAGCCCGAGGGCGAGCTCGACTGCCCCGAGGTGCAGGAAGTGCTCGCGTCCATGCGCGCCGCACCTCGCCGACCGATGAACTGAACCCCGCAGTCCCCAGACCCGCCGCTGCCCAAGCCTTTCCCCACAGACAGCCCGTAGAACCCGAGGACCTTGCCATGATGACCCCCTCCAACGTCAAAGCCACCCTGTCGTTCTCCGACGGCAGCCCGGGCATGGAACTGCCGATCTACAAGGGCTCCGTCGGCCCGGACGTGATCGACATCCGCAAGCTGTACGGGCAGACCGGCAAGTTCACCTACGACCCGGGCTTCCTGTCGACGGCCTCGTGCAACTCCACGATCACCTACATCGACGGCGACAAGGGCGAGCTGCTGTACCGTGGCTACCCCATCGAGCAGCTTGCGCAGCACTGCGATTTCCTCGAGGTCTGCTACCTGCTGGTCTACGGCGACCTGCCGAATGCCGAGGAGCGCGAGAAGTTCGTCAAGACCATCACGTACCACACGATGGTCAACGAGCAGATGCAGTTCTTCCTGCGCGGCTTCCGCCGCGACGCGCACCCGATGGCCGTGATGACCGGCCTGGTGGGTGCACTGTCGGCCTTCTATCACGACAGCACCGACGTCCACAACCCGCAGCACCGCGAGATCGCCGCGCACCGGCTGATCGCCAAGATGCCCACGCTGGTGGCGATGTCCTACAAGTACGGTGTCGGCCAGCCCTTCATCTACCCGAAGAACTCGCTGTCGTACACCGCGAACTTCATGCGCATGATGTTCGCCACCCCTTGCGAGGATTACGAGCCCAACGACGTGGTCGTGCGCGCGCTGGATCGCATCTTCATCCTGCATGCCGACCACGAGCAGAACGCCTCCACGTCCACGGTGCGGCTGTGCGGCAGCTCGGGCACCAACCCGTTCGCCGCCATCGCGGCTGGTGTGGCCTGCCTGTGGGGCCCCGCCCATGGCGGTGCCAACGAGGCGGCGCTGACCATGCTCGAGGACATACAGCGCGCCGGCGGCGTCGAGAAGATCGGCGAGTTCATCAGGCAGATCAAGGACAAGAACTCCAGCGTCAAGCTGAT
>CAIRBF010000100.1 GCA_903876715.1 uncultured beta proteobacterium | reverse complement strand
TCGTGCAGCACGTGCACGTCCTGCGCGCCGGCCTTCAACACCGCATTGCGGCAGCCCAGCGCCTGCAGCCGGGTCAGCGCGGCTTCGGCGCTCGCGTCACCGTAGAGCATCTGCAGGTCCTCCAGCCCGGGCAGCACTAGGTCGGCAGCCTCGAAGTAGCGGGCCAGGCCGGCGCGGGCCTGGGCGGCTGTCCACAGGGCCAGCCGCACGTTCGGGTCGAAGGAGACCTGCACGCCGTGCGCGCGCGCGATCTCCACCGCGCGCCAGCAGGCGGCGTCGCAGGCCGGCGACAGCGCCGGGCTGATGCCAGTCAGGTGCAGGCGGCGCGCCGAGGCGATGAAGGCCTCGTCGAGCCGCTCCGGACCGTAGGACGAGAAGGCCGAGCCTTTGCGGTAGTAGAAGTGGCGCGCGTCGCCGCCGGGCAGGCGCTCGCGCAGGAAGACCGCCGTCGGGCAGCCCGCGAGCATCTGTACGCGTGAGACGTCCACCCCCTCTGCGGCCACGAGGCCGCGCAGGTAGTGGCCCATCTCGTCGTCACCGAGCGCGCTCATCCAGGCCGCGCCGAAGCCCAGGCGCTGCACCCCCACCGCCACCGTGGCCTCGGCGCCGCCCGGCCGCAGGGTGTAGTCGCGGCAGTAGCGCATGCGGCCCACGTCGCGGGCGACGAAGACGGCGCTGGTCTCACCGAAGGTCACGAGGTCGGGCATGGCGTTCATCTGAAGGTGCGCGAGGTGGTGAGTCCGAGGCTTCGAGGAAGGCCTCCAGGTTTGCGGTGAGACGCCCCACCGCGCGCGCGAAGTCATCGATCTCCTGCGGCGTGAAGCCGGCGTAGAGGGCGGCGCGGTAGCCATCCACCGCCTGCAGCGCCTGCTGCTGCATGCCCCGACCCGTCGGTGTCAGACGCACGACGCTGTGGCGCTTGTCGTCGGGGCTGACGTCGCGCGTGATCAGCTGCTTGGATTCGAGGATGGCCAGCGTGCGCGAAAGGTTGTTGCGATCCTGACCGGTGCGCTGCGCGAGCTCGGCCTGGTTGCAGCCGTCATCCTGTGCAAGCTCGCGCAGGATGGCCTCCTGCTCACGCGTCACGTCCACACCGCGGGACTGGAACTGGCGGCTCATCACCAGATTGACCAGCTTGTTGAAGTACGCGAGTCGGATCCGCGGGTACGCGGCCCGGGCCTGCGAGTCGGGATCCATCGCTTGTGAGCTTTCCTTGGGGAGGCGGCCGCAGCACTCTGCGCCCCGGTTGGGTTCGGATTGTGAACTGGGGCCCATGGGAAAACCCTCGGGGCTTTACCGCTTGACGCCCGTAAATAGATGTAGCAACATCTAAATGTCCGGGCCCTTCACCCTCACCGATGACGCCGGCGCCGGCACCGATCCCCACCCAGGAGCCTCCCCTCGATGAACAAGAAGTTCCACGGCGCGATGCCGGCGCTGATCACCCCCTTTGACGAGCGCGGCGAGGTCGACGTGGGCAAGCTGCGCGCCTTCGTGCAGTGGCTGCAGCCGCGCGTGCAGGGCTTCTACGTCTGCGGCTCCTACGGCTCCCAGCCGCTGATGCGCGAAGACCAGTGCCGTCTCGTGGCCGAGACCGTGATGAAGGAGTGCCAGGGCAAGAGCACGACCGTGATCGTGCATGTCGGCCACCCCTCCACCGACATCACGATCGAGCGCGCACGCCACGCCGCGAGCATCGGCGCGCACGGCGCAGCCAGCCTGACGCCCTACTACTACCTGCACGGCCCGCAGCTCATCAATGACCACTTCAAGGCCCTGATCGACGCTGTCGGGCGCGACATCCCCGTCTACCTTTACAACAACCCGAAGTACACGAACTACTGCGTCACCGGCGAGCAGGTGGGCGAGCTCGCCGCCTACGGCCTGCGCGGCCTGAAGGACTCGAGCACCAGTATCCAGCTCTTCTACAACTGCATCGCCGCGGTCAAGGACCCGGATTTCGTCTTCCTGGTGGGCTCGCAGACCATGCTCTACCCCTGCCTGTCGGCGGGCGGGCAGGGCTGCGTGTCGGGCATGTCCAACCTGTTCCCGGGGCTGGTGAACGCGATCTTCGACGCCGCGGCGGCCGGCGACAACAAGCGCGCCGTCGCGCTGCAGCAGGAGGCCAACGAGCTGCGGCACCTGACCGGCACCGGCATCCCCGTGGCCTTCTACCACGCCGCGATCAAGTACCGCTGGGGCATCGACATCGGCCTGCCGCGGCGCCCGCTGAAGCCGCTGGACGCCCAGGCCGAGGCTCGTGTGCGGGCCACGCTGGACCGCTTCCGGCATCTGACCTGAGCAAGGTTCCGGCAGGCCGAGGAGCCGAGATCAGCCCCGGAGCATCGTCACCCGAGGTGCCAACTGCGCCATGACAAAGGAGACCCGATGAACACGAGACGCGCCACCTTGCTCGCCGCCGCCGCCAGCCTGCTGGCGGCGGGCGGCTCCCGGGCCCAGGGCTTCCCGGCCAGGCCGGTCCGGCTGGTTGTGCCGCTGGCCCCGGGCGGCGCCACGGACATTGCCGCGCGCGTGCTGGCCGAGCGGATCGCCCCCCATCTCGGCCAAGCCATGGTGGTGGAGAACCGCGGCGGTGCCGGTGGCACGCTGGGCTCGCAGGCCGTCGCCACGGCTGTCGCGGACGGCTACACGCTGCTGATGGGCACGGTGGGCACACTCGCCGTCAGCCCCAGCATGTACCGACGCCTGCCCTACGACTCCGACCGCGACCTCGTGCCCGTCTCGCGCGTGGCGGTAGGCAATTTCGCGCTCGTCGCCGCCCCAGCCTTCCCGGCCGCCTCCTTCCAGGACTTCCTGCGCCTGGCGCGCTCGCGCCCGGGGGAGCTGAACTACGGCTCGGCCGGCAACGGCAGCATGCTGCACCTGGGCATGGAGTTGATGAACCGGGCCGCAGGGCTCGAGATCAAGCACATCCCCTACAAGAGCAGCGGCCAGCTCGTCACCGCGATCGTTGGCGGCGAGGTCCAGGTCGGCCTGCCCGACGTGCCCTCGGTGCTGCAACTGGTGCGCGCCGGCCGGCTGAAGGTGCTGGCCGTGGCCGGCAGCGCGCGCGACCCGCTGCTGCCCGAGGTGCCGACCATCGCCGAGGCGGGCCTGCCCGGCTTCGACGTCGCGTCCTGGCTCGGGGTGATGGCCCCTGCGCGCACCCCGCCCGCCCTCGTCGAGCAGCTCAACGCCGCCATCGTCAAGACCATGGGCGACCCGGCGGTCGCCACCAAACTGGGCGAACTGGGCATGCGCGCCGTGACCTCCACGCCGGGCGAGTTCCGCGAGTTCCTCGCGCGCGAACGCGCGAAGTGGGACGCCGTGGTCAAGGCGGCCGGCGTGGTGGCCGACTGAGCACGCCTGGCACGGCGGGCGCGCCGGCCCGCCGCCGGTACATGCAATGACAGACTGACCAGGCCCAGCCGATGCGCGCCCGTCCCCACCGCTAATCCCGCGACAGCCCCTGGCCCGCGCACCCGCCGCCCTGCCCCGCAACCCACCGCCCCCGAACCACACCATGCCCACCCCTGCAGCCACCGCCAGCGCCCGCTCGGGCATCCGCGTCCGCCCGCTGACCGAACACATCGGCGCCGAGGTCGAGAACGTGGATCTCTCGCGCCCGATCAGCCAGGCCGAGTTCGAGGACATCAACGACGCCCTCGTGACGCACAGCGTGCTCGTCTTCCGCGACCAGGACCTGCCCCCGGCCATGCACGTGGACTTCTCCGCGCGCTTCGGGCGCCTGGTCGGGCACCTCGTCAAGCGCTTCTCGGTGGAGGACTACCCCGAGGTCACCTACATCTCCAACGTGCGCAACGAGAAGGGCGAGATGATCGGTGCCGACCGGGCCGGCATGGTCTGGCATTCCGACATGTCCTACTTCCCGCGCCCGATGCTGGGCTCGATGCTGTACGGCGTGGAATGCCCGCCCGAGGGGGCCGACACCGAGTTCGCGAGCATGTTCGCTGCGCACGACGCGCTGCCGGCCTCCCTGCACGCGCTGCTGGCGCGCTCGCGCGGCGTGCACGACTACGCCTGGCACTACGCCAACTACCTCTCGCACCGCCCGCCGCTGACCGAGGACGAGAAGGCCAAGGCCCCGCCCGTGGCGCACCCGGCGCTGCGCACGCACCCGGTCAGCGGGCGCAAGGCCGTCTACCTCAGCGAGGGCCTCACGCGCACGGTCGAGGGCATGGACGAGGAGGCGGGGCGCCGCCTGGTCGTCGAGGTCAGCCAGTTCGCCACGCAGCCGCAGTTCGTCTACCGCCACAAGTGGCGCCCGCGCGACCTGGTGTTCTGGGACAACCGCTCGACGATGCACCGCGCCACCGAGTTCGACAACCGCCACCGGCGCCTGATGCGGCGCACCACCGTCGAGGGCGACGTGCCGTTCTGAGCGCGCCACCGCAGCCCGACATGGCGACGGCCGGGCTGACCACGCAACCCACAAGACCGATACCCGAGGAGACAAGACGATGAAGAAATGGACCCGAAGGCAGTGGTGCGCCACCGCGGCGCTCGGCGCGCTGGGCGCCACCGGCGCACCGGCGCTGGCGCAGGCGCCGGGCGAGTTCCCCTCGCGCCGGGTGACCTTCGTCGTGCCCTTCACGCCCGGCGGCGCGGGCGACCTGATCGCGCGCGCGCTCGCGCCGCGCCTGGCGGCGATGTGGGGTCAGCCGGTGGTCATCGAGAACCGGGCGGGGGCCGGTGGCAACACGGGCTCGAAGACGGTGGCCGTCGCGCCGCCGGACGGGCACACCATCCTGATCGGCTCGACCAGCTCGCACGCCATCAACTCGAGCCTGTACAAGGACAAGATGCCCTACGACGTGCAGCGCGACTTCGCGCACGTCGTGATGGTGGCCAACTCGCCCCATATCCTGATGCTCAACCCGGCGGTGCCGGCGGCAAGCATGGCCGAGTTCATCGCCTACGCGCGCGCCAACCCGGGCAAGCTGAACTTCTCCAGCGGCGGCAACGGCACGAGCACGCACCTGGCGGGCGAGCTGCTCAATTCGATGGCCGGCCTGCGCATGGTGCACGTGCCCTACCGCGGCGCGCCCGAGGCCGTGGCCGGCGTCATCGGCGGCGACACGCAGCTCATGTTCGAGAACCTCGCCGGCGCGCTGGCCCAGGTGCGCGGCGGGCGCCTGCGCGGGCTGGCGATATCCTCGCTACGGCGCTCGCCCCAGGCGCCCGAGCTGCCGCCGGTGTCCGACACGGTGCCGGGTTTCGAGACCGGCGTGTGGTTCGGCATCTTCGCGCCGGCGGCCACGCCGGCGGCGGTGGTCGCGCGCCTGAACGCCGACATCAACACCGTGATGCAGTCGCGCGAGATGCGCGAACAGCTCGACAAGCTCGGCATGGAAGGCATGGGCGGCAGCCCGGCCGAGGCCCAGCGCTTCGTGCGCGAGGAGACGGCCAAGTGGGCCCGGGTGGTTGCCGCCTCGGGCGCCCGCATCGACTGACACCTGCCCCAGCGCCCGGGGACAGACCCTGGAAGAAGGAGACGAGACGATGAACCGCATCCGCATTCGCATGCTGCGGGGCCTGGCCGCCACGCTGGCCCTGGCCGCCGCGCCCTGGGCCCAGGCCCAGGCGCCGAAGTACCCGGCCCAGCCGGTGAAGATGGTGGTGCCCTTCGCCCCCGGCGGGGCCACCGACATCATCGCGCGGCTGCTGGCCGAGCGCCTGACGCAGCGCCTGGGGCAGCCCTTCGTGGTGGAGAACCGCGGCGGCGCCTCGGGCATCCCGGGCACGCAGGCGGTGCGTACCGCCCGGCCCGACGGCTACACCCTGCTGCTCACCGGCAACGGGCCGCATGCCACCAACGTGGCGCTGTTCAAGCGCCTGCCCTACGACCCGCTGCGCGACTTCGCCCAGATCAGCCTGACCGGCGTGCTGCCGCTGGTGCTGAACGTGAACCCCGGGGCGCCGGCGCAGACCTTCGACGAGTTCGTGCAGTGGGTCAAGGCCAACCCGGGCCGCATCAGCTATGCCTCCCCGGGCATCGGCACGCCGCCGCACCTGTCGATGGAGCTGCTCGCGCAGCGTCTCGGGCTGTCGATGGTGCACGTGCCCTACAAGGGCAGCGCGCCGGCGATCAACGACCTCATGGCCGGCCACGTGCCGGTGATGTTCGACAACGTGTTCGCGTCCATCTCCAACGTGCGCGCCGGCCGCATCCGCTCGCTGGCGGTCGGCTCGGGCCAGCGCCTGGCCAGCCTGCCCGCGGTGCCGACCTTCGTCGAATCGGGCAACCCGGGCTTCGAGGTCGCGACCTGGACCTCGATGGCTGCGCCCGCCGGCACGCCGCGCGAGATCGTCGAGCTGCTCTCCGCCGAGGTGCGGCAGATCTTCGCCCTGCCCGACGTGCAGGCGCGGCTGCTCGAGCAGGGCGCGGTGCCGGTGACGACCACGCCCGAGCAGACCGAGCGCTTCGTGCGCGAGGAGATCCAGAAGTGGACCCGCGTCGTCGACAACGCGAAGCTGGAGCGCATCGACAACTGAGGGTCCAGGCTGGGCGCGGCGCCCAGCCGCGGGAGCGCGCGGCGGGTCTCAGGGCTTCTTCATCGGGCAGGTGCTCAAGCCCAGCATCGCATAAAGCGGGCAGAAGCCCAGCACCGCTGTGGCCAGCGGCACCAGGCCGATCCAGCCCCAGGGCCCGATCGTGCCCATCACTGCCAGGGCGACGAGCGCGACGCCGAGGACGGCGCGCAGCACGCGGTCGATGCCGCCGACGTTGGTGGTCATGGGGGGTCCCTTCTCCGATGCCCGCGAAGACGGGTCATCGGTGCATTCTGCGGCGCGCTGCGCCGGCTCGGACTGACGCGGATCAGGCCACCGTCGCGTGCCCGGTGTCCGGCTCCAGCCCCAGGTGCATGAAGCGGTTGAACGGCCCGGGCGGGTAGCCGGCAAAGGCCTCGCCGTCGACGAAGCCGCGGCGCTGGTACAGCGCGAGCGCGGGCTCGAAGGCGGCGCCGGTGCCGGTCTCCAGGCTCAGGCGCCGCATGCCGCGCGCGCGGGCGACGCCGATGATGTGCTCGAGCAGCAGTGCGCCCACCCCCTGGCGCAGGAAGCTCGGGTGGGTGCGCATCGACTTCAGCTCGCCCCAGTCGGGTGCGAGCGTCTTCAAGGCTCCCATGCCCGCGATCGCATCGCCAGCCCATGCGCTCCAGACGGTCACCGCGGGCTGCCTGAGTCCCGAGTCGTCGAGCGCGAACGATGTGCCCGGCGGTGAATTCGCGTGCATGCCCGCCAAGTGCAGGCGCAGCAGGGCCTGCACGGGCGCTTCCGAAAGATCATCCTCGCGGATATCGAAGGCTGCGGGTCCGGAGCCGGACGCGACCGCTTCGCGCAGGTGCGCGAAGCGCTGCACGGCATGGCCGTCGACATGCACGGTGCCGAAGAACATCGCATGCGGCCGCACCCACCAGCCTGTGGCGTTGTATAGAGGGCGGTAGACCACCAGCGGTTCGAGCGTTTCACTGTGGCGTGCGGCCCCCATCACCTCGTACTCGCCGCCCTTGTAGTGGCGGTAACGTCCGGCGGGCGTCGGCGGCAGGGTTGGGAGATCGTCGTTCATCGCGGTGGGCGGCAGAGGTGTGGCGGCCCGGACATCGGGCGCCACTATTGTGCAGACACCCGCCGGGCATGCTCCAGGGACCGGACCCTTCCCAGGGGCTGCTGTGCGGTGCCGTGAGGCGGCGGCTGCGGCTGCGGCACGGGGACGGCCAGGAGGCGGTCAGGCCGCAGCGAGCCCGAGGGGATGGCGTTCAGGGCGGACCTGGGGTGGCGCTGTCATGAAAACGCCAGGCCGCTCCAAGTCTTCCTGTGCCCCCGTGGGGGGCCGGGACGGGTGACGCCCGGCTCTTGGGGGCACTTTCAGGCGCTCAGGCCAGCGCTGACAGGAACTGCCGCAATTCACCGCTGCGGGGTGCATCGAACACCTGCTGCGCCGGGCCGGATTCGTGGATCTGCCCGGCGTGCATGAAGACCACGCGGTTGGCGACCTTGCGCGCGAAGGCCATCTCATGTGTCACCATCAGCAGGGTCATGCCGTCCTGGGCGAGCGTCGCCACGACCTTCAGCACCTCGCCGACGAGCTCGGGGTCCAGCGCCGAGGTGATCTCGTCGCACAACAGCACGGCGGGATCCATTGCCAGCGCGCGCGCAATGGCCACGCGCTGCTGCTGGCCACCCGAGAGCTGGTCGGCGTAGGCGTCGAACTTCTCCGCCAGGCCCACACGGGCAAGCAGCGAGCGCGCGCGGCGCTCGCCCTCGTTCCGGGCCAGGCCCTTGACGAGGCCGGGTGCGAGCATGATGTTGCGCCCGGCGCTCAGGTGCGGGAACAGGTTGAAGCCCTGGAACACCATGCCCACGCGCTGCCGCAGGGCACGCATCGCCCCCGCATCGTCGGGGCGGACGGTCTGGTGCTCGACGTCGATACGGCCATCCTGGAAGGCCTCCAGGCCGTTGATGCAGCGCAGCAGCGTGCTCTTGCCCGAGCCGCTGCGGCCGATGATCGCCACGACCTCCCCTCGCCCGACGGTCAGGTCCACGCCCTTGAGCACCTCGACGTCGCCGAAGCGCTTGCGCAGGCCGCGGATCTCGATGATGGGGTCAGCGTCCATGGCGCAGCTTTCGTTCGAGCGTCCGGCTCCAGGCCGAGATCGGGAAACACAGGCAGAAGTACAGCAGCGCCACGCAGGCGTAGACCGTGAAGGGCTGGAAGGTGGCGTTGGTGATCATCGTGCCGGCCTTGGTGAGCTCGATGAAGCCGATCACCGAGGCCAGCGCGGTACCCTTGACGACCTGGACCAGGAAGCCCACCGTCGGCGGCACGGCGATGCGCAGCGCCTGCGGTCCGATGACGTGGCGCATCTGCTCCCACAGGCTGAGCGCGAGGCTGGCGCCCGCCTCCCACTGACCGCGCGGGACGGCATTGACGCAGCCGCGCCAGATCTCGGCCAGGAAGGCGCTGGTGTACAGCGTCAGTGCCAGCGCCGCTGCCGCCCAGGCGGAGACGTTCAGCCCCAGCAGCGCCAGGCCGAAGTAGGCCAGGAACAACTGCATCAGCAGTGGCGTGCCCTGGAACAGTTCGACGTACAGCGCCACGCCGCGTTCGGCGCCGGGCCAGCGCGCGATGCGCGCCGACAACAGCAGCAAGCCCACCAGCCCGCCCCCCACGAAGGCCACGAGCGACAGCACGACCGTCCAGCGCGCGGCCAGCAGCAGGTTGCGCACGATGTCCCAGAGGGTGAAGTCGACCATCGCCTTGCCGCCCTGCCTGCGCTCAGCGCCCGAAGATGAAGCGCCCGCCGATCCAGCGCAGCAACTGCCGCAGCGCCACCGCCAGCGCCAGGTACACCAGCGTGGCCACGATGTAGGCCTCGAAGGCGCGGAAGTTGCGACTCTGGATCAGGTTGGCGAAGTAGGACAGCTCCTGCGCTGCGATCTGTCCGCACACCGCCGAGCCGAGCATGACGATGATGATCTGGCTGACCAGTGCCGGCCAGACACGTGCCAGTGCCGGTGGCAGCACGACACGCGTGAAGACCTGGGTCCGCGACAACGCCAGGCTCAGCCCGGCCTCGACCTGTCCGCGTGGCGTGGACTCGATGCCCGCGCGGACGATCTCCGCCGCATAGGCGCCCAGATTGATCACCATCGCCAGCACCGAGGCCGCCTCGGGCGACAGGCGTACGCCCAGGCTCGGCAGCCCGAAGAAGATGAAGAACAGCTGGACGATGAAGGGCGTGTTGCGGATCAGCTCCACGTAGACCGCCACGGCCGTGGCCAGCAGTCGCGGGCCCCAGGCACGGGCCCATCCGCACAGCACGCCCACGGTCACGCCGACGACCGCCGAGACCACGGTCAGTGCCACCGTGATGGCGGCGCCGCGCAGCAGCAGGGGCCAGTCCGTCAGGACGGCCGCAAAGTCCAGGCTCACCACCGGGGAGCCTGCGCGTCGCGACCCTTGGGACCAGACGCTGCTCGCCGCCGCGCGCTCTGCCCGTCACTCACCGGCATGGCGCCGACGCACCTGCCCGCACGGTGGCAGTCGACTTGCACCGGCTGCATCAGTTCGGCAGGGCGCCAGCCGGTCGGCCCAGCCACTTCTGCGCCATCTTGTCGATGTCGCCCGAGGTCTTGGCGGCAGCGATGATTTCGTTGACGCGCGTGCGCAGCTTGTCCTCGCCCTTGGCCACGCCGATGAAGTTGGGCGAGTCCTTGATCAGCAGCTTGTATTCCGTGTTGAGCTGCGGGTTGCGCTGCATCATGTTGCCGGCCACCGAGACGCCGGTGGCGAGGGCCTGCACCTGACCCGAGACGAAGGCGGACACCGTGACGTTGTTGTCTTCGAAGCGCTTGATGTCCGCCGAGGCCGGGGCGAGCTTGGTGATCTCCATGTCCTCGATCGCGCCACGCGTGACCGCCACCGTCTTGCCGGCCAGGTCGGCAAAGCTCTTGATCTGCAGCGACTTCGCGGCAAAGACGGCCTGGAAGAAGGGCGAATAGGCGGCTGTGAAGTCGATCACCTTCTCCCGCTCGGGGTTCTTGCCGAGTGTCGAGATCACCAGGTGGGCCTTCTTGGTCTGAAGGTAGGGGATGCGGTTGGCACTGGTCACCGGCAGCAGCTCGACCTTGACGCCGAGCTTCGCGCCGATGTAGTTGGCCATGTCGATGTCAAGGCCCTGAGGCTGCAGGTTGGTACCGACGAAGCCATAGGGAGGAAAGTCGGTCGGGATGGCGATGACGATGGTCTTGCGGGCCAGCACCTCGTCGAGCGCGGCTTGCGCCTGCACCTTCGATGCGCACAGCGCCAACAGAGACAAGGTCAGCACCAAGGTAGTGCGTCTTTGCATCAGGATTCTCCAAGATGGTGCGGCAAGTCGCCGGCCCAGCGAGCAAGCACGGTGCGTGCCATCGGGTTCTTCATACGCCGCCGCCGGGGATTGTTGCCGCGGGGGCGCAGCTTTTCCAGCCCTCACGCGCCGGCTTGGACGGCCGGCTGCCCGGGTGTGGTCGCGCGCTCGAGTGTGGTCAGCCAGTGCAAGGCTTGTTCACGCGTGCTGCCGCACATCTCGGTGGCGGGCTCGAGGCTGGCGCACACGGCCGGGCGCTGAGGCAGCCCGAACAGGCGACAGCGCAGGTCCTCGTCGAGCTGCACGCAGGGCACGCCCGCCGGCTTGCCCTGCGGCATGCCCGGGATCGCCGTTGTGATCGAGGGCGCGATGCAGCAGGCGCCGCAGCGGGGTCGGCAGTTCATCGGGGCTGGGCAAGACTGGACGCTGTCTTGGCGTGAGGGCGCGGTGCTATGGAGGGCGACCCCGGTCACACGTCCAGCGAGAAGCCCAGGTCTACTTCGCAGGCCGGGACACCGCCGCGGATGGCCCAGTTCTCCAGCGGCGGCTCCTGCACGACGATGAAGACGTCCGCCGGGGCGATGCCGATTCGGCCGAAGCGCTCGACGATGCCGCGGTACAGACGTCGCTTGGCTTCGAGCGAGCGACCTGGGAACAGCAGGATCTCGACGTACGTGTAGTCCTCGCTCTTGCCCGGCGGCACGGCGAAGTGTTCGGGCCGGTGCTCGACGTAGCGGATCTGGCGGTCGCCCTCGGGCAGCTTCAAGGCCTCGTGCTGGGCCTGGTAAACGGCTTCGATCAGCGCCTGCACCTGTTCGGGCGGGCGGTGGCGGCGCACTTCGATGCGGGTCATCGGCATGGGCGCAGCATAGCGCGCAATGCGGCGCGCCCGTACGCTCGCGTATGGGGCGCACCCACGCCCGGGGCGGCGCCCTGAGGGCGCCCGCTTGCGGGAACTCCGCCCAGGGATGGCGTAGCGGCAGCCTCGCCGATTCAGCGTCTGGCGGGCAGGCGCGGGAGTGGGTGCCTAAAATCGAGAGTTTCAATCGGGTATTCGCCCGAGTGGGAGTTCGAGGTGCAGTTCTCCAGGTCATTCGACGTCATCGTCGTCGGCGGCGGCCACGCCGGAACCGAGGCTGCGCTCGCCGCGGCGCGCATGGGTTGCGCGACCCTGCTGCTGTCGCACAACATCGAGACGCTGGGTCAGATGAGCTGCAACCCGTCGATCGGTGGTATCGGCAAGGGGCACCTCGTCAAGGAGGTGGACGCGCTCGGTGGCGCGATGGCCGCCGCCACCGACGAGGCAGGCATCCAGTTCCGCATCCTCAACGGCTCCAAGGGGCCGGCCGTGCGCGCCACGCGCGCCCAGGCCGATCGTGTGCTCTACAAGGCTGCGATCCGCCGGCGGCTGGAGAACCAGCCCAATCTGTGGCTGTTCCAGTCGGCGGTGGACGACCTGACAGTCGAGCGCGGACGCGTCACCGGCGCCGTGACGCAGTCGGGCCTGCGCTTCGCAGCGCGGGCCGTGGTGCTCACGGCCGGCACCTTCCTCGACGGCCGCGTCCACATCGGCCTGCAGAGCCACGCTGCCGGCCGTGCTGGCGACCCGCCGGCGGTCACGCTGTCCGCGCGCCTGAAGGAGCTGAAGCTCCCGCAGGGCCGTCTCAAGACGGGCACGCCGCCGCGTATCGACGGCCGCAGCATTGATTTCGCGCGTCTGATCGAGCAGCCGGGCGATGGCATGCCCGGGCCGGACGGCAGCCCGCCCACCACCCCCATGCCGGTGTTCAGCTTCCTCGGCCACGCGAGCCAGCACCCGCGCCAGCTGCCGTGCTGGATCACCCACACCAACGAGCGCACGCACGAGATCATCCGCAGCGGCTTTGATCGCAGTCCAATGTTCACCGGCATCATCGGCGGGGTCGGCCCGCGCTACTGCCCGAGCATCGAGGACAAGGTCAACCGCTTTGCCGACAAGGACAGCCATCAGATCTTCCTCGAGCCCGAGGGGCTGACGACGCACGAGTTCTACCCGAACGGCATCTCCACTTCGCTGCCCTTCGATGTGCAGACCGCTGCAGTGCACTCGATCGTCGGCCTGGAACAGGCGCACATCCTTCGCCCAGGCTATGCCATCGAGTACGACTACTTCGACCCGCGCGCGCTGCACGCGTCCTTCGAGACCCGGGCCATCGGCGGCCTGTTCTTCGCCGGGCAGATCAACGGTACGACGGGCTACGAGGAGGCGGCGGCCCAGGGCCTGCACGCCGGTGTGAACGCGGCGCTGCAGGTGCAGGGGCGCGAGGCCTGGGTGCCGCGGCGTGACGAGGCTTATCTGGGCGTGCTGGTGGACGACCTGATCACGCGCGGGGTGACCGAGCCCTACCGCATGTTCACGAGCCGCGCCGAGTTCCGGCTGCAACTGCGCGAGGACAACGCCGACATGCGCCTGACCGAAGCGGGGCGCCAGCTCGGTCTGGTCGACGACGTGCGCTGGGACGCCTTCAGTCGCAAGCGCGACGCTGTTTCACGTGAAACCGAACGCCTGAAATCGGTCTGGGTGCACCCCGGCGTGCTGCCGGCCGCTGAGGCCGAGCGGCTGTTGGGCAAGGCGCTCGAGCACGAGCACAGCCTGCGGGACCTGCTGCGCCGCCCTGGCGTGGGCTATGACATCGTCGCCGAGGTGGCGGCACTGGCGAGGCCAGAGGCTGCTGTTTCACGTGGAACACTGGCCACCGAGCTGGGGGCGGAGCTGGCCAATGCCGTGATCGAGCAGGTCGAGATCGCGACGCGGTACGCCGGCTACATCGACAAGCAGCTGGAGGAGGTGGCCCGCGCCGCCGCCTACGAGCACCTGCGCCTGCCCGAGGACCTGGACTACCACGCAGTGAAGGCGCTGTCCTTCGAGGTCCGACAGAAGCTCAGCACGCATCGCCCGCAGACGCTGGGCCAGGCCTCGCGCGTGCCGGGGGTGACGCCAGCGGCGGTATCGCTGTTGCTCGTGCATCTGAAGAAGGGCCGGACGCCTGCCCGTGCTCAACGGGTGGCGTGATGCCTGTGTCGCGGGCCGGGCACGTTCAGCCTGGATCCGGCAGTTGGGCCCGCTCGGGTGTGCGGCGTCTTCACCCTGGTGATGAAGTCGGTCGGGGCACGAATCCTCCGCGTCATCAAGCATTTGCTCGAGGAAGACAGCGGTCGACTGCCGGATCTGGGCTCAGAACTGCGCGTCGGCCCCTTTCACGTGGGGAGGCTGATGGATCGGATCCTTCGGCCCGTCCCCGAATCCAGGTGTCCCGCGAGTCCGGAGCCGGACGCTGGCCGCAGAAGTCGAGCGCTGGAAAGTCCCCCGGCTGGGGTGGGACGGGGTGGGCGAGGGTGGATACGGTAAGTTCGCATGGCCAGGCGCCCCAGTCAGCCCTGCTTGCGCGCGGGTGGCGACTCGGGAGGCCGTTCCGCACGCCGGCATGTTCTTGCAATGGCGGGCGTCCCTGGTCAACCAACCGGCCGCGCTTCGTGTTCTGATGGGCCCATGGATATGCGAGATCTCTCAAGAAAACGCCGGGCCGCTCCAGGTTTTCTTGCGCTCCTGCGGGGGGGCGTGACGGGCGACGTTCGGCCCTTGGGGATGCGCTCAAGAAACAGAAGTGCCAAGTCCTTGTTCTTTCGTGAGCGCCTTGCCCCGCGTGCGGGGGGTGTGAGGCTCTCAAGAAACAATCGGTCCCGCGTGCACACACCTCCCTTCGCGCTGAGCTTGTCGAAGCGCCAGCGCGGGCTTCCACAAGTTCAGCTCGAACGGTTTCAGCTTCGACCCGAACGGTTTTTCTGCGAACGCCGCGCGCCGACTCGGGGCATGGGAGGCTCAACAGAAAACGCCGGGCCGCCCCAGGTTTTCTTGGCTCCCGCGGGGGCCGGGCTGAGCGCAGCCCGGCCCTCGGAGCCCACATGACGTTTCCGCGATGAACACCCCCCATCCGCTGACCCCGGTGCTCGAGCGCGGCCTCGCAGCCCTGGGCATGTCCCTCGGGCCGCAGGCGGTGACCCGTCTTCTCGACTACGTGGCTCTGATCGACCGCTGGAACCGGGTCTACAACCTGACGGCCGTGCGCGAGCCGGCGCAGATGGTCGTGCAGCACGTGCTCGACAGCCTGGCTGTGATCCCGGCCTTGCACCATCAGCTCGCCGCCTCGGTGCGGAGCACGGGGTCGGGTTCCGTACCAGGCGGGACGTCGCGCATCCTGGACGTGGGCAGCGGCGCCGGGCTGCCGGGTGTCGTGTGGGCGGTTGCTGAGGCGCGCTGGACCCTCACCTGTGTCGATGCGGTGGCCAAGAAGGCGGGCTTCATTCGCCAGGTGGGTGTCGAGCTGGGGCTTCAGAATCTCCACGCCGTGCATGCCCGCGTCGAGAACCTTCCGACATCCGAACCGTACGACGTCGTCACCTCCCGCGCCTTCGCTTCCTTGTCCGACTTCGTGGTGCTGACACGCGATCTCGTCTCGAGCGCCGGCTGCTGGCTGGCGATGAAGGGTCGAGTTCCCGATGACGAGATGGCGGCGTTGCCGTCCGACGTGCGCGTGTTTCACGTGGAACGTCTTGCCGTACCCGGTCTCGATGCCGAGCGCTGCCTGATCTGGCTGAGGAGGACCGAGGCATGAACATGATCCTCCAAGCACGTCGCGTTTTCTGCAGGATCGTCAGACCTGGCCTCCTGGCTGCGGCTCTCATTGGCGGTGCCACGGTGACGGCGGCACTGCACGCCTTGGCGAGCCCGCCCGTTGCCGTGAGTGCGCCCGAAGCGCCCAACCCCGTGCCGCTTCAGGCCCTGCCTGCGCTGGAGGTTTCGCCCTATATGGGCACTTGGTACCAGGTCGCTTGGTTTCCCAACCGTTTCCAGAAGCAGTGCGTCAGCGACACCAGCGCCACCTACCGGCAACTGCCCGACGGCAGCATCGAGGTGCTCAACCGCTGCCGCAAGGCCGATGGCAACATGGACGAAGCCCTGGGGCAAGCGCGCCCGGTGGGCACGCTGACGGGCACTCGGCTGGCCCCGGCTCAGCTGCAGGTAAGCTTCCTGCCGGGCTGGCTGCGCTGGCTGCCAGTGGGCTGGGGCCGCTACTGGGTGATCCAACTCGCTGACGACGGCCGTTACGCCGTCATCAGCGAGCCTACGCGCGAGTACCTGTGGGTGCTGGCGCGCAAGCCCGAACTCGTGGCCGCCGACGAATCTGCGATACGCTCTGCACTGGCCCGACAGGGGTTCGGCGGTCTGTCCCAATGGCAGTCCCATCCGCATACGGCCGGCCCCCGATGAAGGCGATGTGATGGTGTCTGGCGGCCCGGGCGAGTCCAGTGTCACGGGCCCCGATGCCCCGCCAACCGCTTCGAATACGACACGGGCATGCCCCGTTCTTGATCCACAGAAGAGACTCCTCAGGTGCTCGGCATCACCGACTACGGCGCCTTCTGCGCCGCCATTCTTCTTTTCCTGGCGCTGCCCGGCCCGGGCACCTTCACCCTGCTGACCTCGACTGCCAAGGGTGGGCTGCGCGGTGGCGCTGCGGCCACTGCCGGGGTCATCGTGGGCGACCAGGTGCTGCTGTGGCTGGCCGTGGCGGGCGTGGCAGCCGTCCTGGCGGCTCACCCGGCGTGGTTCCGCGCGATCCAGTTCGCCGGCGCCGCCTACCTGGTCTGGATTGGCCTGCGACTGGTGTTCGCGAAGGAGGGCGCGGCCTTGCCCATACGCATCGAGCCGCGCCACTATGCACGCCAGGCCTTTTTCATCACGCTGCTCAATCCCAAGGCCATCGTGTTCTACATGGCCTTCTTCCCGCTGTTCATCGACCCGTTGCGCCACCAGGGCCTGCTGACCTTCGGTGTGATGGCGCTGACGATCGCCGTCCTCAGCGCGGTCTATGCCCTCGGCCTGTGCCTGCTGGCCGACGCGGTCACGGTGCAGGTGAAGGCGCACCGCCGTCTGGCCCGGTGGTTGGAGCGGCTGGCCGGGGTCTGGCTCGTCGGCTTCGGCCTCAAGCTCGGAATCGCCTGATGCGCATCTTCTGCATCGCCAACCAGAAGGGCGGGGTCGGCAAGACGACCACGGCCGTCAACCTTGCCGCCGGCCTGGCCCAGATCGGACAGCGCGTGCTGCTCGTCGACCTGGATCCGCAGGGCAACGCGACCATGGGCTCGGGCATCGACAAGCGGGCGCTCGACCCCAGCGTCTACGACGTGCTGCTCGAATCCGCCACCGTGGCCGAGGCCCGCCAGCGCAGCGTCAAGGGCGGCTACGACGTGCTCGGTGCCAACCGCGAGCTCGCCGGTGCCGAGATCGAGCTGGTCGGTCTGGAGCGCCGCAACGAGCGCCTGCGCGGCGCGCTGAAGGCGGCGCAGGCCGACCACGACTTCGTCCTCGTCGACTGCCCGCCCTCGTTGAACCTGCTCACGCTCAACGGCCTGTGCGCCGCGCATGGCGTGGTCGTGCCGATGCAGTGCGAATACTTCGCGCTCGAGGGCTTGAGCGACCTGGTCAACACCGTGCGTCAAGTGCACGCCAAGCTGAATCGGGAATTGACGCTCATCGGCCTGCTGCGCGTGATGTTCGACCCGCGCATCACCTTGCAGAACCAGGTCAGCGAGCAGCTCAAGGCGCACTTCGGCGACAAGGTCTTCCAGACCGTCATTCCGCGCAACGTGCGCCTGGCCGAGGCGCCCAGCTATGGTCAGGCCGGTGTCGTCTTCGATCCTGCGTCGAAGGGCGCGCAGGCCTACGTGCAGTTCGCGCGGGAGATGGTCGCGCGGGTCGGGTGGTGAGCGCCGGGCCTCCCGAGCGGGGGCTGCCTGGCCTGCCGCCGGTCGGGGGGGCGTTTGCGCCCGCGGATGCCTCGCCCGCGTGCGTGCTGAGCCACGCATTCGACGCGACGCTGCTGCGCCAGTTCGAGGATGCCGGCCTGAATGCGAGCGCGCCGACTCAGCAGTTGTGGCTGGACGGCTGGCTCGTGCGCCTGTCGCCGGGCAAGGCCAAGCGCGCCCGCTGCGTGAACGCGGTGGCTCCCGGGGTGCGAGCGGTGGCCGACAAGATCGACGACTGCGTCGCACGCTATCGCGCCGCGGGACTGCCGCCGATCGTGCGCGTCACGCCGTGGACCGAGCCCGCCGGGCTGGACGAGATGCTCGCAGAGCGGGGCTGGGTCGCCTTCGAGGCCTCGCTCGTCATGGCCCGCGCCGGTCTGCACAACTGCGATGGCGACGGCGCCGATGCCCTCGGCCTGCGTCATCCCCGCCCTGCCGGCGTTGAAGAGGTGGTCGAGACCCCACAGCACTACGCGGCCATTGTGGGGGCGTTGCGTGGCTCCAGCCCGGCCGAGATCGCCGCTCACGCCGCACGCCTGCACACGTCCCCGGTACCCTACACCGGTGTCGTCTGGCGCGATAGGCACGGCGCGGTGCTGGCCTGCGGGCAGTTCGCGCTCGAGGCCCGGCTGGCCGGCCTGTACGACGTCTTCACGGCGCCCCCTGCGCGAGGCCGCGGTCTGGCCACAGCGCTGTGCGCGCGGCTGCTGCAGCGCGCGCAGGCCGCAGGCGCGCTCGCGGCCTACCTCCAGGTCGGTGCCGGCCAGGCAACGGCCCGCGCGGTCTACCGCAGACTTGGGTTTGTCGAGGCTTACGGCTACCACTACCGCGGCGTGGTCGCCGACCCGGACTGAGCCTAGATCCGGCAGTTGGGCGCTGCCGATGACGACCCGCTCGGGTGTGCAGCGGTCTCACCCCCGGGGTGAAGCAGGCCGTGGGCGGAATCTTCAGCGTGGTCAAGCATTTGCCAGCGGAGACAAGCGGTCAACTGCCGGATCCAGGCTGAGAGGCTGAGCTTCCTTCCCCATGCCCGGCCTGCAGCACATGGAACCGTGGCTTTGGCGCCCCGGCGGCATTTCGAATACTCGCCAGCGCTGCGATTCGTCGTGCCTTGCCAGCGCAGCCAATGAAAGCCCGCTCGGGCGCGCGCAAGGGCAGGATCCAGGCTGATCGGCTGGTTCGAAGAGGGCCTGGGCCGGCCCTGCAGCCCTCGTGGCGGGCCTACAGGCCCAGGCCCTCGTCCACCCCCAGGTGCACGTTCATGCATTGAACAGCGGCCCCGCTGGCCCCCTTGCCGAGGTTGTCCAGGCGGGCGATGAGCATTGCCTGGTCGGCCGCGGCGAAGACGAAGAGGTCCACGCGGTTGGTGTCGTTGCAGGCCTGGACGTCGAAGAAGCCGTCGGCCAGCGTGGCGGCGTCCGACAGCGGCATCACGCGCACAAAGCGCTCGCCGGCGTAGTGCGCCTGCAACGCACGGTGCAGCGCTGCGCCATCCGTGCCGGGGGCGAGCTGGCTGTAGTGCAGCGGCACCGTCACCGCCAGGCCCTTGTAGAAGTTGCTGACCACCGGCAGGAAGGCCGGGCGGGCCTGCAGGCCGGTGTGCGCCAGCATCTCGGGGATGTGCTTGTGCGCCAGACCCAGTGCGTAGGGCCGCGGCGACCCCAGGCGCGGGTCGCCGCCGGGTCGGGCGGCGGCCTCGTAGTCGGCGATCATCTTCTTGCCGCCGCCAGAGTAGCCGGTGATCGACGTGGCCGACACCGGCAGCGCGCGCGGCACCAAGCCGGCGTCCACCAGGGGTCGCAGCAGCAGGATGAAGGAACTGGCGTGGCAGCCCGGGTTGGCAAGGCGCTTGCTGCGGCGGATGTCCGCGCGCTGGCCGGGCGCCAGCTCCGGCAGGCCGAATACCCAGCCGGGGTCGGTGCGGTGCGCCGTGCTGGCGTCGATGACGCAGGTGCGCGGGTTGGTCACCAGCGCGGCCGACTCGCGTGCCGCGGCGTCGGGCAGGCACAGGAAGACCACGTCCGCGGCGTTCAGCAGCCGTGCGCGCTCGGTCACGTCCTTGCGGCGCTCAGGGTCGATGCGCAGCAGTTCGACATCGCTGCGGCCGGCCAGCACCTCGTGGATGCGCAGGCCGGTCGTGCCTTCCTGACCGTCGACGAAGACTTGGGCGGGCATGGCAGGGCTCCGGGCAAGGGGGGTGAGAAAGCCCGCAAGGATAAACCCAGATCCGGCTGTGGGCCCGCAGGCTGCAGTCAGGGACGCTGGATCCCGAGGGGCCCGGCGTTCCCGCGCAGGCGCCACAATCCGGCCCCATGGTGACGAAGAAACCCAAGGGCCTGGGTCTGGGCCTGGAAGCGCTGCTGGGCCCGGCAGCGCCGCAGGCGGCCGTGGTTGGTGGCGACGTGCCCGGGGTGCCCTCGCACCTGAAGCTCGAACGCCTGCAGGCCGGCAAGTACCAGCCGCGCACGCGCATGGACGAGGGCGCGCTGTACGAGCTGGCCGAGAGCATCAAGTCGCAGGGCGTGATGCAGCCGGTGCTGGTGCGGCCCACGGGTGCACCGGCCGAGGGGCGCTACGAGATCATCGCCGGCGAGCGCCGCGTACGCGCTGCGCGCCTGGCCGGGCTGGACGAGGTGCCGGTGCTGGTGCGCGAGGTCACCGACCAGGGCGCTGCGGTGATGGCGCTGGTGGAGAACCTGCAGCGCGAGGACCTGAACCCGCTGGAGGAGGCGCAGGGTCTGCAACGCCTGATCGCCGAGTTCAAGCTCACGCACGAACAGGCGGCGCAGGCGGTGGGACGATCGCGCAGCGCGGCGAGCAATCTGCTGCGCCTGCTCAACCTGGCCGCGCCGGTACAGCAGATGCTGCTGGCTGGAGACTTGGAGATGGGCCACGCACGCGCGCTGCTGTCGCTGGAGCCGGCGCAGCAGATCCTCCATGCCAACGAGGTCGTCGCGCGCAAGCTCAGCGTGCGCGACGCCGAGCGGCTGGCGGTCAAGGCGCTGAACAATGGCCGTCAGACGCCGCTGCTGCGAGTGCGCCAGGAGAAGTCGCGCGACCTCTTGCGCCTGGAGGAGAAGCTCGCCGACGCATTGGCTACGGTGGTGGAGATCCGCGTGCACCGCAAGACCCGCCGTGGCGAGCAAGGCGAGATCGCGATCGCCTTCGGTTCGCTGGACGAGCTCAACGGGCTGCTCGACAAGCTCGGGGTGCGGGAGGACTGAGGGACTCTGGCCTTGCGGCCCGTGTCCGCCAGCGCGCCATACCGAGCCCCGTCAGCCCGCTCCTGCCTCCGTACCTTCGCGTCCTGCCCATGCCCGAGCCGCTTTTCGGCTTCGACGCCTTCTCGCCGAAGGAGGTGGCCGAACGTATCGAGACCGCGGGCGTGGCCAAGGCGCGGCTGCCGCTGGCGTCCATGGCGCTGCTGGCGGTGCTGGGTGGGGTGTACATCGGGCTCGGCGCGCTGCTGTTCCTGCTCGTCACATCGGACGCGGCCTTGTCTTTCGCCGCGGCACGCTTGCTTGGCGGGCTCGTGTTCGCGCTCGGGCTGCTGACGGTCGTCGTCGCCGGGGCCGAGCTCTTCACCGGCAACCATCTGCTGACCATCGCCTGGGCCGACGGCCGCCTGCGCAGCGCCGAGGTGCTGCGTAACTGGGCGGTGGTGGGGGCCGGCAACCTCGTGGGCGCGCTGCTGCTGGCTTGGGCGGTGCAGGCCGCGGGCGTGGGTGCCTTGAACGACGGCCGGCTCGGCCAACAGGCGCTGAAGGTCGCTCTGGCCAAGGCGGCGCTGCCGTGGGACCAGGCCTTCTGGCGCGGCGTGCTGTGCAACGTGCTGGTCTGCCTGGCGGTGTGGATGGCCGCCGCCGGCCGCAGCGTCATCGACAAGGCCGTGGCCGTCGTCCCGCCAGTCGCCGCCTTCGTCGCGCTGGGTTTCGAGCACTCGGTGGCCAACCTGTTCTTCTTTCCGCTGGCTGCGTTGCTGCACCCTGGCGCCGCGCCGGGCCTGGGTGCCATGCTCGGCAACCTGCTGCCGGTCATCGTCGGCAACCTGCTGGGCGGCAGCGTGCTGGTTGCGCTGGTGTACTGGGTGATCTACCGGCGCGCCCCGCCCGCTTGAAGGGGCCGCATCAGACGGGCCGCGCTGCCTGTCGTTGCTGCGCCGCCAGCCATGCGAGCGCCAGTCCGACGGCGGCGATCGGCAGCAGTGAGCCCAGGTTCAGCAGTGTCCAGCCCTGGGTGGTGATGAGGGCGCCGGAGGCGAACGAGCTCAGCGCCATGGTGGCGAACACGCAGGTGTCCATCGCGCCTTGGGCCTTGTTCTTCTCCTCGGGGCGGTAGGCGGTGGTCAGCAGCGTGGAGCCGCCGGTGTAGAGGAAGTTCCAGCCCACGCCCAGCAGGAAGAGCGACACCAGGAACTGCATCAGGTCCACGCCCGAGAGGGCCACCGCCACGCAGGCCAGGTTCAACAGCACGCCTACGGCCATCACCGGCAGGGCACCGAAGCGCTTGATCAGGTGGCCGGTGAAGAAACTCGGCACGTACATCCCCAGGACGTGCCACTCCAGCACCAGCGTGGCGCTGGTGAAGGGGTGTTTGCACTGCTGCATAGCGATCGGTGTGGCCGACATCAGCAGGTTCATCAAGCCGTAGCCGAGCGCACCAGCGGCCACCGACACGGCGAACACGGGCTGGCGCATGATCTCGCCCAGCGGCCGTCCGGTGGAGGCGCCGGGAGCCGGCGCCCGGTGCTCAGGGAAACGGATGAAGGACAACGCGATGAAGGACACCGCGGCCACGCCGATGAGCGAGAGATACGCGCCGACGAAGCGCGTGGGCAGCAGGCCCACCGTCAGGTCGGCGAGGTTGGGGCCCAGGAAGGCGCCGACGATGCCGCCGGCCAGCACCAGAGACAGCGCCTTCTCCTTGAACGCGGGCTCGACCAGCTCGGTGCCGGCGAAGCGGTACAGCGCGGCGTTGGCCTGGTAGAACCCGGCCAGCAGGGTCGACAACATCAGGAGGACGAACTGCTGCTGCTGGACCGCGTAGGCGCAAGCCGCCGCCGACACCGCGGCGACGACCAAGCCGATCTGGAACGAGCGCTTGCGGCCCCAGCGTGCCTGGATGCGGGCCACGAGCGGCGCGCTGATCGCGCCGCCGACGACGTAGCTCGTCACCGGCAGCGTGGCCATCCATCCCACGGGGGCGAGCGCCAGACCGACCAGGCCGTTCATCGCGATGAACGCGATGCCGTTCGTCATGAACATGCCCTGGCAGAAGGCGAGCAGCAGGAGATTGGGATTCATGCCCGATCATCCCATGCGTCGTAGGATCGCAAACGCGCGCCGACCTCGACGGTCTCAGCCCCTCACGCGTAGGACCACACCATCTTCGCTGCCAGCAGCCACAGCACGACGGCGAAGACGCGGCGCAGCGTGGCCACCGGCAGCCGGTGCGCCAGGCGTGCGCCATATGGCGCCACCAGCACGCTGGCCAGCACCACCGGCAGCAGCGCGGGCAGCAGCACGAAGCCCAGCGTGCCTTCCGGCAGGCCCGGTGCGCTCCAGCCGCTGGCCACGTAGCCCACGGTGCCCAGCAGCGCCACGGGCAGGCCAAGCGCCGCGCCGGTACCGATGGCCGTGCGGGCCGGCACACCGCGCCACAGCAGGAAGGGCATGGTCATGAAGGCGCCGCCGGCCGACACCAGGCCGCACACGAGGCCGATGGCGACGCCGATGGCCCACAGGGCCGTGGCGCCCGGCAGGCCCTGGGCGCCTGCGCCGGGCTTGCGCCCGAGCCAGATCTGCGTGGCCGCCGCGGCGACGATGACGGCGAAAGCCAGCGCGAGCGCACGCTGCGGTACCCAGCCCGAGCCCAGCGTGGCCAGCAGCGTCCCCAGCGTCATCGGCGGCGCGAGCCGGCGCACGACGCCCCAGTCGACCGAGCCCAGCCGATGGTGCGCGCGCACACTGGAAGAGGCCGTGAACAGGATGGACGCCATGGCCGTGCCCAGCGCCAGGTGCATCACGTGCGCCGGCGCGAGCTGCTGCGCCGAGAACAGCGCCGCCAGCACCGGCACCACCGTCATCCCACCGCCGATGCCCAACAAGCCGGCCAGCAGGCCGATGACGGCGCCGGTGACGAGATAAGCCAGGGTCCAGGTCATCGGGCAGGCGGGTGGGTCGGGTTCGCGGGGGCACGCTCCACGTGGCGCGCTTCGGGACGAGCGCTCGGCAACGGGCCGGCGCACTCAGGCCTGCGTGGGAGTATCCCAGAGCGCCCCGCGGTGGCAGACCGCGAAGCTGCTACGCTGGCGCGCTGCCACGACTGCTCGCGAGCTTCGCCCCATGGCCCACCACCGTGTCATCCTCCTGCCCGGCCTGGCCAGCGACGCCGCCCTCTGGCGCGGCCAGATTGCGGCGCTGCAGCAGGCCGGGCACACGGTGTGCGTGAGCGACGTGCACGCGCGCGCCGAAACACTCAGCGGCATGGCGCTCGCGCTGCTGGCCGAGCACGAGGGCCCGCTCGTGCTGGCTGGCACCTCGATGGGCGGGATCGTCGCGCTCGAGGTCTTCCGGCAGGTGCCGCAGCGCGTGGCGGCGCTGGCGCTGCTGGGCAGCAGCGCCCGGCCCGACACGCCGCAGACGATCCGCCTGCGCAGCGACGCGATCATGTTGTTCGAGCAGGGCCGCACGGACGAGGTGCTGCGCGCCAACATCCCCTTCGCCTTCCACCCCGCCCGGCAGAACGACGAGGCCCTGCTGCAGGGCTATTTCGAGATGATCGCCCGTGCCGGGGCCGCGCAGCTAGTGCGCCAGAACCGCGCGCTGATGGCGCGCCCCGACAGCCGTCCGCTGCTGCCACGCCTGCGCTGCCCGCTGCTCGTGGCCTGCGGCGACGCCGATGCGCTGACCCCGCCCGAGTGCTCGCGTGAAATCGCCGCCGCGGCGCCCCACGCCCGGCTTGAGATCCTGCCCGACTGCGGCCACCTGCTCACCTGGGAGCAGCCGGCGCGGGTGAATGCCTTGCTGCTGGAGTGGCTGACGGCCCTGGTTTGAGCGGAGACAAGCCCGACTCGCCCACACACACCAACACGGTGCATTGAGATGTGCACCGATTGGGCGCATTTCTTGCTTTCCATGTGGGGGACATGCTGCGCACGACCGGAAATGCCCCAAAAGCGTGCGCGAACTTCCAGGAGAACAGGCTTTGGAATCCCTCAAGCAAGGCAGTGACACCCTCTTCATCCTCTTGGGCGCCATCATGGTGCTGGCGATGCATTCGGGCTTTGCCTTCCTCGAACTCGGCACGGTGCGCAAGAAGAACCAGGTCAACGCGCTGGTCAAGATCCTGGTCGATTTCGCAGTCTCGACGGTGGCCTACTTTCTCGTCGGCTACACCGTGGCCTATGGCGTGCACTTCTTCACCGGGGCCGAGACGCTGGCGCAGCGCAATGGCTACGAACTCGTCAAGTTCTTCTTCCTGCTGACCTTCGCTGCGGCCGTGCCGGCGATCGTCTCGGGCGGAATTGCCGAGCGCGCGCGCTTCGCGCCGCAGCTTGTGGCCACCGCGGTGCTGGTGGGTCTGGCCTATCCGCTGATGGAGGGCGCGGTGTGGAACCAGGGCTTCGGCCTGCAGGCCTGGGTCAAGGAGGCCACGGGAGCCGAGTTCCATGACTTCGCCGGCAGCGTCGTTGTTCACACCTTTGGTGGCTGGGTCGGACTGATGGCGGTACTGTGGCTGGGGCCACGGGCCAACCGTTACCGCAAGGACGGCGCCATCAGTGCCCACCCGCCATCCAGCATTCCCTTCCTGTCGCTGGGGGCCTGGGTGCTGGCGGTGGGTTGGTTCGGCTTCAACGTCATGAGCGCGCAGACGGTGGACAAGATCTCCGGGCTGGTAGCCCTCAACTCCCTGATGGCCATGGCCGGTGGCACGCTGGTGGCGGTGCTGATGGGGCGCAATGACCCCGGCTTCGCCTACAACGGCCCGCTGGCCGGCCTGGTGGCAGTCTGCGCCGGATCCGACGTGATGCATCCGGCGGGCGCGCTGTTCGTCGGCGCGGTTGCCGGCGCGATCTTTGTGAAGATGTTCACGCTGACGCAGAACCGCTGGAAGATCGACGACGTTCTCGGCGTCTGGCCCTTGCACGGACTGTGCGGCGCCTGGGGCGGCCTGGCCTGTGGCGTTTTCGGCCAGAAGGTCCTGGGTGGCTTGGGCGGGGTCAGTTTCGGCGCCCAGGTGCTGGGCACGGTGGGGGGCGTGGTCTGGGCAGTTGTCGCCGGTGGCGTGATCTACGGCGCGCTCAAGCTCAGCGTCGGACTGCGCCTGAGCCCCGAGGAGGAACACGAAGGCGCCGACCTGTCGATCCACCGCATCGGCGCGACACCCGAGCGCGAGACCAGCTGGTAGCAGGCCGGTCGCCGCACAGCACGCCAGGCGGGCCCCGCACCGCGCCCTCGGGCAGGCCGTGGCTACGCTCTGGGCCGCCCGGCCAAGGCGAAGCGCCGACGCGACTTCGCGCTCGCCGCCGTCTTCAATCGACCGGCAGCGCCCCGGTGTTCTTCACTTCCTCCAGGCAGACGCTGGAGCGCACGGCACTGACACCCGGGCTCTGGGCCAGCGTGCGCAGCAGGAAATCCGACAGCGCGCGCAGATCATGCGCCACGACCTTCAGCACGTAGTCGAAGTCGCCGCTGACGGCGTGGCATTCCAGGACCTGCGGCGTGCGGGCGATCGCGGCACGGAACTGCTCGAGCTGCTTCATGTGCCCGCGCTCCATCGTCACGTGGACGAAGGCGGTCACGCCCAGGCCCAGGCGGACCGGGTCCAGGCGGGCTTCATAGCCACGCACGATGCCGCGCTCCTCGAGTCGGCGGTGGCGCCGGTGGCACTGCGCGGGCGACAGGCCCACCGCCTGCGCCAGTTCCAGATTGGAGATGCGCCCCTGCTGCTGCAGCACCTGCAGCAGGCGGCGGTCGAGCGCGTCCAGGGTGGGACTGTCGTCGACTGAAAGCATTGATGTGTCTTTCGCGGTATGAATGAAAGGATATTCGGTCGTAAGGCGCGATATCCACCATCAGATGCAAGCACATTGCGCCGGAAGCGAGATAGATTGTGCAGCGATTTGTTTCCTCCCCACCTGCAGGAGCTTTCGCGATGCCCGACCTCTTCGACAACCCCATGGGCCTGTGCGGCTTCGAGTTCGTCGAGTTCGCCTCGCCGATGCCCGGCGTGCTCGAGCCGCTGTTCGAGCAGATAGGCTTCAGCCTTGTAGCGCGTCACCGCAGCAAGGACGTGCTGCTGTACCGCCAGGGTGGCATCAACTTCGTCGTCAACCGCGAGCCGCGCAGCCTGGCGGGCTACTTCGCTGCCGAGCACGGGCCGAGCGCCTGCGCGCTGGCCTTCCGCGTGAAGGACTCGCACCACGCCTACGCGCGCGCGCTCGAGCTCGGCGCGCAGCCGGTGGATGTGCCCACCGGGCCGATGGAGCTGAAGCTGCCCGCGGTCAAGGGCATCGGCGGAGCGCCGTTGTACCTGATCGACCGCTTCGAGGACGGCCGCAGCATCTACGACATCGATTTCGAATGGCTGTCCGGCGCCGAGCGCCGCCCGCGCGGCCACGGCCTGCTGGCGGTGGACCACCTCACGCACAACGTCTACCGCGGGCGCATGGCCTACTGGGCTGGCTTCTACGAGCGGCTGTTCAACTTCCGCGAGGTCCGCTACTTCGACATCCGCGGCCAGCACACGGGGCTGACCAGCAAGGCGATGACGGCGCCCGACGGGCTGATCCGCATCCCGCTGAACGAGGAGGCGGGCCGTGGCGGCAGCGGCCAGATCGAAGAGTTCCTGATGCAGTTCAACGGCGAGGGCATCCAGCACATCGCGTTGCTGACCGAGGACCTCGTCGCCACTGTGGACGCGCTGCAGATGGCCGGCGTGCCGCTGATGACGGCGCCCAACGGCATCTACTACGAGATGCTGGAAGATCGTCTGCCCGGCCACGGCCAGCCCGTGGCGGCCTTGCAGGCGCGCGGCATCCTGCTCGACGGCTCGACCGCCGGCGGGCAACGCCGGCTCCTGCTGCAGATCTTCAGTCAGCCGCTGCTGGGGCCGGTGTTCTTCGAGTTCATCGAGCGCCAGGCCGACGAGGGCTTCGGCGAGGGCAACTTCAAGGCCCTGTTCGAGTCGATGGAGCGCGATCAGGTCCGGCGTGGCGTGCTGGCGCCGCAGGCGGCCTGAGAAAACCGGCAGAGGGCGGGCTGCAGGCCGGGCTGCGCAGGTGGCTTGGGGCCGACGTGCGCCGCGCGCGGGGTCGTGCGCGCGCCGTGCGAACATGCCGCTCGTGACCCCCGCGCCGGCCTCGCCCCCACCCTTCGTGCTCGTCCTCGGCGGAGCCAACTTGGACATCGTGGCCGCGGCCCCGGCGCTGCGGTCGGCCGAGTCCAACCCTGGGCGCATCCGCTGCGCCCCTGGGGGCGTGGCGCGCAACGTCGCCGAGAACCTGGCGCGGCTCGGGCACCGGGCGCGGCTCGTCGCGCTGGTGGGAGACGACCCCTTCGGCGCCCTGCTGCGTGACGCGACCGCGGCCGCCGGGGTGGACCTGTCGCTCGCGCAGGTCGTCGCCGGCGCTTCGACCTGCACGTACCTGTCGCTGCACGGCGTTGGCGGCGACATGGCTACCGCCGTCAACGACATGGGGCTGATGGACCGGCTGGACCCGGCCTGGCTCGCCGCGCAGGCGGCCCCGGGCTCGCCTTTGGCCGAAGCGCTGGATGAGGCCGCCGTCTGGATGCTGGACTGCAACCTGCGCGCCGACGCGTTGGCTTGGCTGCTGCAGCGCGAACGGTGCGGCCTGCGCTGCGTCGATGCCGTGTCGGCGCACAAGGCGGTGCGTGTCGCGCCGCTGCTGGCGCAGGTCGATCTGCTCAAGCTCAACGGCTTCGAGGCCGAGGCCCTGCTGGGCGCGCCAGTGGGCGACGAGGCGGGCGCGCTCGCGGCGGCGCGCGCGTTGGTCGGGCGTGGCACCGGTCAGGTGGTGCTGAGCCTGGGCGCGCGCGGTGTGGCCTGGGCAGACGCCATGGCACACGGCGATGCGCCGCGCAGCGGCTTCGCGCCGGCCCCGGCGATACCGGCTGCCGCGGTGCGCAACACCAGCGGCGCGGGCGACGCGCTGTTGGCGGGGCTGGTGCACGGTCGGCTGGCCGGCTGGCCACTCGAGGCCGCGCTGCGCTTCGGCCAGGGTTGCGCGGCGCTGACGCTGCAGGTCGACGCGGCGAACCACCCCGGGCTGTCGGCGGCCGCCATCCAAGCCGGGCTCGTCGCGGTCCCCGTACCATCCACGGCATGAAGACCATCGATCCCGCCCCCGGCCTGCTGCACGTTGCGCCCGAAGTCGCGCAGGCCCTGGCCGACGGCCGCGCCGTGGTGGCGCTGGAGTCGACCATCGTGGCCCACGGCATGCCCTGGCCGCGCAACCTCGAGACGGCGCGCCGCGTCGAGACCGAGGTGCGCGCGCAAGGCGCGGTGCCGGCGACCATCGCCGTCGTCGCCGGCCGGCCTTGCGTCGGCCTGGACGACACCGAACTCCAGGCGCTGGCCCGCGAGGGTCCGCGCTGGCTCAAGCTCAGCCGGCGCGACCTGGCGCATGCAGTGGCCGGCGGGCACAGCGGCGCCACCACCGTGGCCACGACCATGCTGCTGGCCGCGCGTGCCGGCATCGACGTCTTCGCCACCGGCGGCATCGGCGGCGTGCACCGTGGCGCGGCGCAGAGCTTCGACATCTCGGCCGACCTGCAGGAACTCGCGCGCACGCCGGTCACCGTGGTCTGTGCCGGCGCGAAGTCCATCCTCGACCTGGGCCTGACGCTGGAATACCTGGAGACGCAGGGTGTGCCCGTGGTCGGCTACGGCACCGACCGGCTGCCGGCCTTCTTCGTGCGTGAGAGTCCGCACACGCTGGCGCTGCGGGTGGACAGCCCGGCCGAGGCGGCGGCGCTGGTGCGCGCGCAGCGCGCGCTTGGCCTGGAGCAGGGCATCGTGCTCGCCAACCCCATCGACGCCGCGCACGCGCTGCCGGCCGACCGCGTGGAAGCCTTGATCGCGCAGGCGCTGGACGACGCCGCGCGCGAGGGCGTGGCCGGCAAGGCGATCACGCCCTACCTGCTGGCGCGCGTGAACGCGCTCAGCGGCGGCGACAGCCTGGCGGCGAACGTCGAGCTCGTCGCCGGCAACGCACGGCTGGCCGCTCGCGTGGCTGTGGCGCTGGCGCAGGCGCGGCAGACAGGCTGATCCGGCAGGAGCCCACGGGCCGACGCTGCCGAGGGGCGCTGCGGCAGGCGGGGCCGGGCGGGTTCGTGCGCATCTGGCCTCGAAACCCCCGGCCTGGACCCCGACCGAACCACCACCCTGGAGGGGGGCGGTCTTCACCACGGTCGCCGATCCAGCGGGGGCGGACTCGGGAAACGGACGACGCTCCATCGGAGAGGGCAGGTTCGATGGACATCGCCGGCGTGGGCGAGTACGTCGAGCAGCCGCCAATCCCTCGACCCGACGGCGGGTCGCCAGGGCTGGAGGAGATGGTGCGCAAGCAACGCCCTGGGCGCCCTGAAAGCGTTGGCGAGCTGCGTCTCACTGGCTCACGCCATGAGCTACCTGAGCCGAATACTCTGTTTGTCGGGGCTTTCCCGGCGACACCGCAGACCTCCGGCCATGACGCAAACTGCCCTTCCGCTCGAGACCCTCTCCCGCTCCCATCCCGTGCCGTCGGCGTCGTCCGCGCGGCCGCAGGCTGCGACCCCTGACGTGGCTTTCGATGCCGAGGGTTGGCGCATCGGCTGGGAACATGCGCGTCACGGCATCGCGCCGCCGGCCGACCACCTGCATCCCGGCCATCCGGTGCGCGAAGGCTGGCAGGCCGGCCGCGATGCCTTCGGCGCGCGCGCACTCGCGCCGACGCGGGCGGCGCGGCTGTGGCTGCAGTTGCGCCTGCAATGCTGGCTGCGTGGCCGCGCCTTCGACGCGCTGCTCGTGACGCCCCGGCTGGTCGCGCGCATCGACGTCGCGCGCTGCCCCGTCACGCGCGAGCCGCTGCGCGAGCCCGTCGGCGCGCCCGCGCCAACGGACGCCGTCGTGCTGCCGCTGTGCCCGGCGGCCGCGGTCAGCGCTGGCCACCTCGCCGTGGTCAGCCGCCGCGCCGCCGAGGCTGCGGCCGGCGTCGATGCCGCGCAGGCCTGGGTGCGGGCGCGCGAACGCGCGCAGCGCGCCGGAGGCCGCCCCAGTGCCCCCGGCGAGGCGATGGACCTGGACCCACCGGCATGGCTGCGCCTGGCCACGCTGCTGGCGTTGGTCGCGCCCGCCGACCCCGCAGCCTGGCCCGCGGGGGAGGCTCTGCACCTGCTGCCGCCGCCACGCCTGTGCGTGCTGAACCCGGTGGCGGGGCTGCAGGCGCTGCTGACACAGCTGTTCGCCGCACCTGCCTACGGCCGGCGCATGGGGGAGGTCGCCGCCCTGCTGCCGCAGCCGGGTGCGCGCCGTGCCTACTTCCAGCTCATGAGCGCGCTGCTGGCGCGACGGATGTCGGCCCGCCCCGGCACCGATGCGGCGCAGCTGCGCGAGGTGCTCGAGGACGCCTGGGCGCACCCGGTCGTGCGTGGCCGCTGGCAAGCCCTGGCTCAGGCCCTGGGCGTGGCGGGCTGTGCGCGTCTGCTGCGCCTGGCTGCCGGGCGTGGCCTGGCCGCGGGCACGCGCTGGCTGGAAGACGGTGCGGCCACCGAGGGCTGGGGACTGGGGCAGGGGGGGCGGGCCACCTGGGTCGAGGCGGGCGGGCCCGGTGAGCGGCCCGCCCACGAACCCGTGGTCGCGAGCTCGGCCGGTTCAGCAGGCATGGGCGAGGCATTGGCCGCGCCTGCCTGGTCCACGGACGGCGCCCTGGCTGCACGCACCCTACCGGGTTCCCGGGGTGCCGCGGCGCGCGCCGGGGCACCGGGTTCGCGCCGACGGGCTGGGGCCGTGCCGACCACCTTGCGCATCCCCTCCGGCCGGGGCGCGCGCTCGGCCCCGGAGTCCGGCACCTGAAGCCCGCCCCGCTGCCCTGACGCGAGGCTGGGACCGCCTCGGCTTACGCGAGGAACGCGGGCCGGGTGGCGCCGCGCCGCACCGACTCGTCGGCGCGTGCCTCGGCCTCGCGGATGGCTGGCAGCCGCGCCAGCACCTGCGCGATGCGCGCCTGCGGCACGACGACCACACCGTCGAGATCGGCCAGGACCAGGTCGCCGCTGCACACCGGGTGGCCGGCGATCGTGACCGGGAAGCCCACCGTGCCCGGGCCGCTGCGGTGGGGCGAGTTCGGTGTCACGCCCATGGCCCAGGCCGGCAGGCCGACGTGGCGCAGCCCGACGAGGTCGCGCACGCAGCCGTCGGTGACGAAGCCCACCGCACCGGCGTTGCGCGCCATGCCCAGCAGCAGGTCGCCGGTGACGGCGCAGCCGGTGTAGCCCTCGGCCGCGGCCACGATCACGTCGCCCGGGTGCACCGCAGCCAGCGCGTGCACCAGCGCCAGGTTGTCGGCCGGGCCGGTGTGGCAGGTCAGCGCCACGCCGCAGAAGGCGTATTGCTCGGCAATCGCTGGGTGCAGCCGGAAGTCCAGCGCACCGCTGCCGCCCATCGCATCGACGACGAAGCCCGTGGGTGTTCCCCGCAGCGCCTGCACGACCTCGGGCGGCGGGCGCGTGAAGTCCTGCTTCTGGATCGGGGGGGCTTCGTCGATCATGCGCGCTCCTGGCTACGGGGGGCTGCCGTCTTGGCGGCGTGCGGCGAGTCTACGTCTCGCGGTGTGAAGCACATGGAGCCGCGCCTTTGCCGCTCTCGCATCTTGGCGACTCATCGCGATGCCGCGGGGCATCGCGATGAGTCGTGCCCAGGCCGGGCCTGCGCCGGGGGGTCTGCGGGCAAACCCGGGGGGTGCAGCCCTGCCGGGGTCTGGAATGATGCGGTCCGAGTCGTTCCCCTTTTCCCCTCATTCCCTCATCCCTCAGGAGTTGCACCGATGCCCAAGGCCTACTGGATCAGCGCTTACCAGGAAGTCCGGAACCCCGACGCCCTCGCGGCCTACGCCAAGCTGGCTGGCCCCGCACTGGCCGCCGCTGGCGGCCGCTTCGTCGTGCGCGGCATGCCCTCGGCCGTCAAGGAGGCCGGCTTGATGCAGCGCACCGTCATCGTCGAATTCGACAACATTCAGGCCGCGCTGGCCGCCTATGACAGCCCGGGCTACCGGGAAGCCCTGGCCGCGCTCGGCACTGATGCGGTGGTGCGCGAGATCCGCATCGTCGAAGGGGTGTGAGAGGCGGCACGCCCGCCTGCCGCGGTCGCGCCCGTCCTGGCCCTCGGGGCTGTCAGCCCTTGCGGACCCAGGCGCTGCACCAGCCCGGCCCCGCCACCTGGCGGGTGCCGAACAGCGGGCATCCGCCCCAGGGGTCGGTGGCCTTGGCCTGGTAGAGCTGGCAGTTGTCGCAGCGCTGCGAGGCCGCGTGCCTCGGGAACTTCACCTTGTCGACCTGGTTCGTGTCGTGCCGGTAACCCAGTGCGACGGCTTGCGGGTCCTTCTCGTCGATCCGGGCGGGCTGGGCGCCCACCGATGCGGCCGACAGCGTCGCGCCGGCGGTGGCGGCGGCCTGCAGCATGAAGCAGCGGCGGGTGGTCGTGTGCATGGTCTGGTGCTCCTGATGATGTGAAGACGGGTTGTTCGTGCGGCGCGTTCAGTCTCGCCGCGCTGCGAAGACCCTAGAGGTCGAAGCCGTAATCCACCGTCAGCGGCGCGTGGTCGCTGAAGCGGCTGGCCCTGTGGATTTGCGCGGCCCTGGCCGTGGCGGCCAGCGCCGGGGTGGCGAGGTGGTAGTCGATGCGCCAGCCCACGTTCTTGGCCCAGGCCTGTCCGCGGTTGCTCCACCAGGTGTAGCCCTCCTCGGTGGCCTGCGGGTGCAGGCGGCGGTAGACGTCCACCAGGCCGGTCTCGGCGAACAGGCGCGTCATCCAGGCGCGCTCCTCGGGCAGGAAGCCGCTGTTCTTCTGGTTGCCCTTCCAGTTCTTCAGGTCGGCCTCGGTGTGGGCGATATTGACGTCGCCCACGAGGATGAATTCGCGCTCCCGCGCCAGTGCATGCAGGCGCGGGAAGACGACGTCGAGGAAGCGGAACTTGGCCTGCTGGCGCTCGTCGCTGCTGGAGCCGCTGGGGAAGTAGCAGCTCACGATGCTGAGCCGGCGCCCAGGGCGGTCGAAGCGCAGCTCGACCCAGCGGCCTTCGTCGTCGAACTCGGGCACGCCTATGCCGGTGAGCACCTCGCTGGGATCGTGGCGCGCGTACAGGCCCACGCCCGAGTAGCCCTTCTTCTGCGCGCAGTGGAAGTGCCCGGCGAGTTCGCCGAAGCGCTCGAAGCGCCCGGCGATGTCCTCAGCCTGGGCCTTGAGCTCCTGCACCCCCATACAATCCGCGCCCGCCGTGGCCAGCCAGTCGGCCAAGCCCTTGGACGCTGCCGAACGGATGCCGTTCAGGTTGAGCGAAACCAACCGAAACCCCACCGGAACACCCCCATGCAAGTGCCAGCCCCCGACGCCCTGGCCCAGGAGTTCGTGCAGTTCTCCTTGCAGGCCGGCGTGCTGCGCTTCGGCGAGTTCAAGACCAAGGCCGGTCGGCTGTCGCCGTACTTCTTCAACGCCGGCCTGTTCGACGACGGCACCAAGCTCGGCCGCCTCGCGGAATTCTATGCACGGCGCCTGCTCGCCTCGGGCCTGGAATTCGACATGCTGTTCGGCCCGGCCTACAAGGGCATCACGCTCGCTGCTGCGGTGGCCATCGAGCTCGCCCGCGCCGGACGCAACGTGCCCTACGCCTACAACCGCAAGGAGGCCAAGGACCACGGCGAGGGCGGGGTGCTGGTGGGTGCGCCGGTGCGCGGGCGGGTGCTGATCGTCGACGACGTCATCAGCGCTGGCACCTCGGTGCGCGAGTCCATCGCGCTGATCACTGCCGCCGGGGCCACGCCCTGCGGCGTGGCGATCGCGCTCGACCGCCAGGAGAAGGCCACCGAGGCCGGCGCCGACGCGCCTTGGTCGGCGGTGCAGTACGTGCAGCAGCGGCTGGGCCTGCAGGTGGCCGCGGTGGCCACGCTGGCTGACCTGCTGCGCTACCTCGAGAGCCACGACGACCCGGCGCTGCGCCAGCACACGGCGCCGGTGCGGGCGTACCGGGAGCGGTACGGGGTCTGACAGCCTGAGAGCCCCCTCGCGCGGGGTCGGGACGGGCGACGCCCGGCCCTTGGGGGTGCTCTCAGGCAGTGCCCTGCCTTGCGGCCGCGGTCCCGGTTCGCGATCCGCCAGCGCACGGCGCAAGCCACCTGGGATCGAGGGCTGGATCCGGACCGCCGGAGCTTCGGCCACGCCGCAGGCGTGAACAAGCGAACCAGGCCGCAGGCCGTGGCCCCCGAGGCGTCCGGTGGGTGTGCGTGCGTGCGGTGCTCGCCGACATCGCCAGCGATCGGTTCGTCAGCCCCCACCCACCACGCTGCAAACCATTCGGCGGCAAGCGGACGATGCCGAAC
Organism: uncultured beta proteobacterium; assembly: GCA_903876715.1. Lineage (GTDB taxonomy): Bacteria > Pseudomonadota > Gammaproteobacteria > Burkholderiales > Burkholderiaceae_C > Rubrivivax. The sequence goes on along the minus strand of CAIRBF010000100.1, from coordinate 7,460 downwards.
TGCCGAACTGCCGAACTGCCGAGCCCGGCGCCGCGGGGCCAGGCTGCATCAGGTGCATGCACCGAAGCCGAAGATTCGCATGTGAACGGCGCGGCGTCCCGCATCACGAGCGTGTCCTCGCGCATGAGCGTGACGATGCCTCCCCCCCGCCCCGCCCTGCGCATGGCTGCCCGTGCTGCGGAGCCGCCCTGCCGTGCCGGAAAGTTTTGGTCTTGCATCTTTGCTTGTGGCAAAGTCACGTTTCCCCGTGTCATGGTGTTCTTGAACACGGGGCAAACCGCGCTTGCGGGCTCGTGGATCTTCTTCCGCGGTGCGGCTCCGTCCAACACGCACTGTCCATTGCAGCGCGCAGGAGGAATGGCCATGAGTCCGGTCACCGAGCATGCCGAGTCGACCCCCGCGCCCGCCCTGTCCGCCGCTGGGTCTGATCCGCAGCCGGTCGACGTCGAGCCCACCCTCGCGCGCCTCCTGCCTGTGCGCTTCACGGCCAGCGGCAGCGAGTACTTCCGCATCTGGATCGTCAACCTGCTGCTGATCGTGGTCACGCTTGGCGGGTACGTGCCCTTTGCCAAGGCCAGGCGCCTGCGCTATTTCTATGCGAACACACTCGTGGATGGTCAGCCCCTGGCCTTCCACGGCGACGCCTGGAAGATGTTTCGCGGCTTCCTGGTGATGGTCGTCCTCTTCGGCGCCTATGCCGTGTCGTCCTACGTGTCGGATTGGGTGTCTCTCGGGGCCTTCGTCGTGCTGGCCTTGCTGTGGCCGGCGCTGTGGCGTTCCTCGATCATGTTCCGGCTGGGCAACACCAGCTGGCGCGGCTTGCGCATGTCCTTCGAGGGCACGCGGGCCGACGCCTACCGGGCGCTGCTGCCGCTGTTCGTGCCGACGCTGCTCATCCTGGGGGCCACGGCCTGGTACACGAACGGCGGCGACCCGAAGGATCCGGTCACCATGGTCGCGGCTTGGGGTCTCATGCTGCCCGCCCTGGGGGCGTCGATGCTGTTGCTGCTGGCCCTCGCACCCTGGACCATGTGGCGCATCAAGGCCTACCAGCACAGCGGCTACCGCTACGCACAGGTGGCCGCGCAGTACACAGGCCGCAAGCGCGCCTTCTACCTGCTTGCACTGAAGCTGCTGCTGGTGGCCCTCCTGGCGCTGGTCGTCTTCGTGACCGGCGTCGGCTTGGTCGCCGGGTTCGCGCAGTCTGGCAAGATGAACGTCACGACCGCGACGTGGGGCCTGCACGGGCTCCTGGCGTTGCTGGTGTGGATCGTCACCACCTGGATGACGGCGTTGGCTGCAGCAGGCCTGCAGAACCTCGCCTGGAATCACACCGACTCTCCCGAGCTGCGCTTCTCGAGCGCACTGCGCACGGGCGCTTTCACTGGCCTGAAGATCAGGAACATGCTGCTGGTCGTCATCACGCTCGGCCTGTATCGGCCCTTTGCCGTCGTGAACGAGACCCGCATGCGGCTGGAGGCCCTGCAGGCCCGTGCCAGCGGCGATATCGACGCATGGCTGGCGCGCGCGGGCAGTTCCGCGGGGACCGGTAGCGGGGAGATGTCCGGTGACTTCTTCGGCTTCGACATCGGGCTTTGAGCCGGGCACGCCAGCGGCTGGCGACGGCGGCGCCGGACTGCACGCGCAGTGGTACGACGGCGAGCATGCGCGAAGCCAGGAAGTGGAGCTCTCGCTGACGAGCGGCGAACTTTGCCTCGCGCTCCCTTCAGGAGACCAACGGCGCTACCCGCGCGGCCGCGTGACCTGGCCCGAGCGCACGCGCCACGGCGTGCGCCAGTTGCTGCTGCCCGACGGCGGCGTGGTCGAGCTGCGCGACGCGCCGGCGTGGGAGGCCTGGGCCCGGCGGCATGGGCTGGCCGACCCGCTGGCCGTGCGCTGGGCCGCGAGCTGGCGCGCGGCGCTGTGGGCCGCCGCAGGGCTCGTGCTGTTGATGGTGGGTGCGGGCGTCTGGGGCGTGCCCTGGCTGGCCGAGCGCAGTGCGCCGCTGGTGCCCCAGGCCGTGCGGGTGCACATCGATCGGCTTGTCCTCGAGCAGCTGCGCAGCGAGGGCTGGCTGGAGCCGAGCCAGATGCCGGCCGGCACCGCCGAGCGCCTGCGTGCCGCCGTCGACCAGATGCTTGCCAGGGCCTACCCGGATGCCGGCCGGCCGAAGGTGCAACTCGACATCCACCGCCTGCCCGGCTGGGCCGGCCCGAATGCCTTTGCGCTGCCGGGGGGCCAGATCATCATCTCGGACGCCCTGCTCGAGCTGCTGCCCGGGGAGGGCGGGCATTTCCACCCCGGCGTGCTCGGCGTGCTGGCGCATGAGGTCGGGCATGTGCACGGCGAACACGGGTTGCGCCATCTGCTGGCCGCTTCGAGCACCGCGGTGCTGCTGGGCTGGTGGGTCGGTGACTACTCCAGCCTGCTCGTCTTGGCCCCCTCGTTGTTCATCCAGGCCGCCCACTCGCGTGCTTTCGAGCGCGAGGCCGACGACGAGGCGCTTCGCATCATGCGCGCTGCGGGTGTGGACCCGCGTGGCATGGTCGCCTTCTTCACCGCGCTGCAGCGCCTGGACCCTCAGCGTGGACAGGCGCTGCCCAGCTTCGGCCTGGCCACCCACCCGCCGGATGCCGAGCGCGCGCGCCTGTTCGAGACCGGATCGCGCTGAGCGCATCCTCCAGGACCTGTCGTCGCCCGTCCCGGCCCCCACACCTGCGGCTGCGGCTGCGACTGCGAACCTCCCTGGCCGGATCGACCGGTCTGCGGACCTGGGCCCCGATCGGTGCGAAAGAGAGTTTGACACCGCCCAACATTTCTATAAACTTGGAATCATGGATGAAAAAAGCGCTGTCACTGCACTCGCCGCCTTGGCGCAGGAGGCCCGGCTGCGAGTCTTCCGCGCGCTGGTGGGTGCGGGTCCTGCAGGCATGACACCCGGCGCGCTGTCGGCGATGCTCGACATCCCGGCCTCGACACTCTCGTTCCATCTGAAGGAATTGGTCCATGCCGACCTGGTGAGCGCCGAGCGGGAAGGTCGCCATCTTCACTATCGACCTGCCCTCAGGCAGATGGACGATTTGCTGGCCTACCTGAGTGCTCATTGCTGCATGGGCCAGCCCTGTTCGCCCAGTGGCGCCAAGCGCCAAACCACCTGCTGACATGGAGAACCTCATGAATCGGTTCCACGTTCACCTTCACGTCGATGACCTCCAGAAGAGCATCGCGTTCTACTCCAAGCTCTTCGCGGCGCAACCCGCCCGCATCGAGCGCGACTACGCCAAGTGGATGCTCGAAGACCCTCGCGTCAACTTCGCCATCTCGACGCGCGGCAGCAAGGCAGGCATCGACCACCTGGGCTTTCAGACCGACGATGCGGCCGAACTGTTCGAACTGAAGGCGCGAGCGCAGTCCGCTGACGCGGCCCTGCTCGACGAGGGTGCGACGACCTGCTGCTATGCGCGAAGCGACAAACACTGGGTGACCGACCCGCAGGGCATCGCCTGGGAGCACTTCCAGACGCTCAGCGACATCCCCGTCTTCAGCGAAGGCAGCAAGGTCGAAGAATCGGCAGCGTGCTGCAGCCCATCCCAGCCCGGCCAACCCACAGGGGCGGCCGCGCCGGCCTGCTGCACACCTTCATCGCGCGACAAGCTCCTTGGCATGGCGTTGAAGTCCGCATCGCCCTGCTGCTGACAGCCGCGCCGCGAGGCACGCGGCGGGCGACCCACCGCCGATGTCACCGATTTGTCATTTGGTATTTCTACAGTCCTGGAATTACCGCTTCATATCCGAAGGAATCCTATCGTGAGGGTCGGCATCAATGGCATGGGTCGCATCGGCAGGCTGGCCTTGCGCGCAGCCCTGGGCGCAGCCGAGCGATCGGCAGACGATCCCCGGGCAGGCAACCGCCTGGAGGTGGTGCACCTCAATGAACTGAAGGGAGGGGCGGCCGCAACGGCGCATCTTCTCGAATTCGACAGCGTGCAAGGGCGCTGGCGGGCCGACATCTCGGCGGTCGGTGACGCAGCGATTCACATCGACGGGCGCAGGCTGGGCTTCTCGTCGCATGCGACTGCCGCGCAGATCCCCTGGGGCGACGCGGGCGTCGACGTCGTCCTCGAGTGCACGGGTAGGTTCCTGACGCCAGACACGATCCAGGGCCACCTCGACCGCGGCGCCAGGCGCGTGATCGTCGCCGCACCGGTCAAGGTGGGCGACGTGCTGAACATCGTCGTCGGGGTCAACGAGCACCTCTACGACCCGGGCCGGCATCGCATCGTGACCGCCGCCTCCTGCACCACCAACTGCCTGGCGCCGGTGGTCAAGGTCGTGCATGAAACCCTCGGCATCCGCCACGGCCAGATCACCACCATCCACGACCCGACCAACACCAACCTGATGGTCGATGCGCCGCACAAGGACCTGCGCCGCGCCCGCAGCGCGATGTTGAGCCTGGCGCCGACGACCACCGGCAGCGCCACGGCCATCGCGCTGATCTACCCCGAGCTGAAGGGCAAGCTCAATGGCCACGCGGTGCGCGCGCCGGTGCTCAACGCCTCGCTGACGGACTGCGTGTTCGAGCTGAAGCGCGAGACCACGCCAGCCGAGGTCAATGCCCTCTTCGCGCAGGCCGCGCGCGGGCCGCTGGCCGGCATCCTCGGCTACGAGGAGCGCCCGCTCGTCAGCGCCGACTACGCGCGCGACACGCGCAGCTCGATTGTCGATGCCCCCTCGACGATGGTGACCGACGGCACCCTGCTGAAGGTGTACGCCTGGTACGACAACGAGATGGGCTACGCCTGCCGCATGGTCGATCTCGCGTGCCACCTGCAGCGCCAAGGCCTCTGAGGGGCTGAGACGCCCATGAACACCGGCACCCGCAACTACGCGATCGTCACCGCCGCCTACTGGGGCTTCACCCTCAGCGACGGCGCGTTGCGCATGCTGGTGCTGCTGCACTTCTACCGGCTCGGCTACTCGCCCTTCGCGCTGGCCTTCCTGTTCCTGCTCTACGAGGCCATGGGCGTGGTCGCCAACCTGATCGGTGGCTGGCTGGCCACGCGCTACGGCATCGCCCGCATGCTCGCGGTCGGTCTGGTGACGCAGATCGCCGGCTTCCTGCTGCTGTCGGCGCTGTCGCCGTCGTGGACCGTGGCGATGTCGGTGGCCTGGGTGGTCATCGCGCAGGGCATCTGCGGCGTGGCCAAGGACCTCACCAAGACGGCGAGCAAGTCGGCGATCAAGCTCACGGCCGGCGAAGCCTCGGGGCAACTATTCAAGTGGGTCGCCTTCTTCACCGGCAGCAAGAACGCGATGAAGGGCGTCGGCTTCTTCCTCGGCGGTGTGTTGCTGCAGGCGGTCGGCTTCCAGCACGCCCTCTGGGTCATGGCGGCGCTGTTGTCGCTGGTCCTTGCCGGCGTCGTCGCCTTCGTGCCGCGGCTGATGGGCAAGAGCAAGGCGTCGAAGTCGGCAAAGGAGCTGTTCGCCAAGAACCGCGGCATCAACCTGCTCGCGGCGGCCCGCGTGGCGCTGTTCGGCGCACGCGATGTGTGGTTCGTCGTCGGCGTGCCGGTGTTCCTCTACTCGGCCGGCTGGAACTTCACGATGGTGGGGGGCTTCCTCGCGCTGTGGACCATCGGCTACGGTGCGGTGCAGGCCCTGGCGCCGGCCATCGTGCGGCGCAGCGACGACGGCCTGAGCGCCGAAGTGCCCGCGGCCCGCCGGTGGTCGCTCCTGCTCGCGCTGGTGCCGGTCGTGCTGGCTGGCTTGGTGCTCGCCGAGGTGCCGAACCTCGAGTGGGTCGTGGTCGGTGGCTTGGCGGTGTTCGGGTTCGCCTTTGCGGTCAACTCCTCGGTGCACTCCTACCTCGTGCTGGCGTATGCCGGCTCCGAGAAGGCGGCCGAGGATGTGGGCTTCTACTACGCCGCCAATGCCATGGGCCGCTTCTTCGGCACGCTGATGTCGGGGCTGCTCTACCAATGGGGCGGGCTGGCCTGGTCCCTCGCCGGGTCGGCTGCTCTGCTGCTGGCGTGCTGGCTGATGACGCTGGCGCTGCCGACCCTGCTGCGGCACGCCGACCCGCCTGCACCCGGTGGCGCAGACACCGCCCCGTTGGCGAAGGCGCCGGCGGGACCAGACACGGTGCGAGCCCTTCGCTGAAACGACACATCCCAGCTTCCGGAGCAGCGTCATGATCGACAAGGTCTACAACGTGCTTTTCGTCTGCACGCACAACTCGGCCCGGTCCATCATGGCCGAGGGCATCCTCAACAGCCTCGGACGAGGTCGCTTCCGGGGCTTCTCGGCGGGCAGTCACCCGGGCACGGCGGTCCACCCGCTGGCGCTGAAGACCTTGTCGAGTTTGAACATCCCGACCGACGGTTTTCGCAGCAAGGACTGGGACGAGTTCGCCAGGCCTGGCGCACCTGAACTCGACTTCGCATTCACGGTCTGCGACAAGGCCGCGGGCGAGACTTGCCCGGTGTGGCCGGGCCAGCCCATGACCGCGCACTGGGGGGTCGCCGATCCGGCCACCGTCGAAGGCACGCAAGAGCAGAAGGACAAGGTCTTCTGGGATACGGCGGTCATCCTCAAGCGCCGCATCGAGCTGATGCTGGCGCTGCCGTTCGCTTCGCTGGACAAGATGTCTGTCCAGCGCGAGGTCCGCGACATCGGCAGCCGCTAGGGCCATGTCCACCTCCACGCCTGCTGTGCCCGTGGGAGCCCCGGCGTCGATGAGCCTGTTCGAGCGCTACCTGACCGTCTGGGTCTTCCTGTGCATCGTCTGCGGCATGGCGCTGGGCCAGTGGTTTCCAGGCCCCGTGCAGGCGATCGGCAGGATGGAGTTTGCCCAGGTGAACCTGCCGGTCGGGCTGCTGATCTGGGTGATGATCATCCCGATGCTGCTGAAGGTCGACTTCGGTGCGCTGCACCAGGTCAGGCGGCACTGGCGCGGCATCGGCGTGACGCTGTTCGTCAACTGGGCGGTCAAGCCGTTCTCGATGGCGCTGCTGGGCTGGATGTTCATCCGCCACGTGTTCGCACCGTACCTGCCCGCAGGGCAGCTCGACAGCTACATCGCCGGGCTGATCCTCCTGGCCGCCGCGCCCTGCACGGCGATGGTGTTCGTGTGGAGCCGCCTGACCAACGGCCAGCCGCTCTTCACGCTCGGCCAGGTGGCGCTGAATGACGCCATCATGGTGTTCGCCTTCGCGCCCATCGTCGCGCTGCTGCTCGGGCTGTCATCCATCACCGTGCCCTGGGACACGCTGCTGGCCTCGGTGGTGCTCTACATCGTCATCCCGGTGCTCATCGCCCAGGCCTGGCGCAAGGCGCTGCTGGCCAGGGGCCAGGCTGCATTCGACTCGGCCCTGGCGAAGATCGGCCCCTGGTCGATCGCCGCCTTGCTCGCCACGCTCGTGCTGCTGTTCGGCTTCCAGGGCGAAGCCATCCTGAGG
>CAIRBF010000099.1 GCA_903876715.1 uncultured beta proteobacterium | reverse complement strand
GCAAGCTGCTCGAAGGCCGGCGCGACATCCCGGTCAAGCTCTGGGTCGCGCCGCCGACCAAGATGGACCAGGCCGAGCTCACCAAGGAAGGCCACTACGCCAACTTCGGCAGCGCCGGCGCGCGCACCGAGATGCCAGGCTGCAGCCTGTGCATGGGCAACCAGGCCCAGGTGCGCGAAGGCGCCACCGTCGTGTCCACCAGCACGCGCAACTTCCCGAACCGGCTGGGCAAGAACACCAATGTGTTCCTGTCCTCGGCCGAGGTGGCCGCCATCGCCTCGCGCCTGGGGCGTCTGCCCACGGTGGCCGAGTACCACGCCGACATGGGCGTGATCAACGCCGACGCCTCCAAGGTCTACCGCTACATGAACTTCGACCAGATCGAGGAGTACGCAGAGGTGGCCAAGGAAGTGGCGGTCTGAGGCCCTCTGCCCTGCGTCCCACGCCTTGAGCCGTCAATCGGTCATCGACTTCTTCGCCGCGCGCGGCGTGGACATGCCGGTCATCGACACCGAGCAGCCCACGCCGACGGTCGAGCTGGCGGCGCTGGCCCACGGTGTCGAGCCGGGGCGCATCGCCAAGACCCTGGCCTTCAAGCTGAAGGACGGGCAGACGGTGCTGCTGGTGGCTCGAGGCGACGCGCGCGTCGACAACCGCAAGTTCAAGGACGCCCTCGGCAAGGGCCGCATGCTGCCGCCCGACGAGGTGGCCGCCATCACCGGCCACCCGGTAGGCGGCGTGTGCCCCTTCGGTCTGGCCCAGCCCCTGCCCGTCTACCTGGACTGCCGGCTGCAGGATTTCGACGAGGTGCTGCCCGCGGCGGGCTCCACGCACAACGCGGTGCGCATCCGGCCGGCGATGATCGCCGAGCTCACCGGCGGGCGCTGGGTCGACGTCTGCGCGTGACGGGCCGGCAGCCTGCTGGCCAGGCCCGCCCGATCACGCCGTGCCCCGGCGCCGGGCCCGGCGCAGCAGCCACAGCGCGATACCCAGGTTCATCAGATTGAAGGCCAGGCCATTGACGAACGCTGCCGTGTAGGACCCCGTCAGGTCGAAGACCTTGCCCGACAGCCAGCCGCCCAGGGCCATGCCCAGCAGCGTGAACATCAGCACCGTGCCCACGCGCGCGCCGGCCTCGGCCGGCGGGAAGTGCTCGCGCACGATGATCGCGTAGCTCGGCACGATGCCCCCCTGGAACAGCCCGAACAGCGCCGAGATCAGGTACAGCGAGACGAGCGAGTCGAAGGGCACGTACAGCAGCAGCGCCACGCCCTGCAGCACCGAACTCGCCACCAGCGTGCGCAGGCCGCCGATGCGGTCACAGATCGCGCCGAAGATCAGCCGGCTGGCGATGCCGAAGGCCAGCATCAGCGACAGCATCTGCGCGCCCCGCGCCGCGCCGTAGCCCAGGTCGCCGCAGTAGGCGACGATGTGCACCTGCGGCATCGACATCGCCACGCAGCAACCCACCGCGGCCACGCACAGCAGGGCCTGGGCGGCGCCGGGGCTCATCCCGAAAGGCCGGTCGCTGCGCGCCTGCGCGGCGCCCGGCCCGCGGATCGGCGACGCCACCGCCGTCGGCGGACGCGGCCGCAGGGCCAGCGCCAGCAGCGGTATCGTCACCGCGCTGACGACCGCCAACACCAGGTAGGCGGCGCGCCAGCCCTGGGTCTCGACGAGGTGCTGCACGATGGGCGGCCAGATGACGCCGGCCAGGTAGTTGCCGCTGGCGCAGATGCCCACCGCGATGCCGCGCCGGCGCACGAACCACAGCGAGGTGTCGGCCACCAGCGGCGCGAACGTGGCCGAACTGCCCAGCAGGCCGAGCCCGATGCCATGGGCGAGCGAGAACCACCAGATGCTGGAGGCGTGGGCCGCCGCCGCAAAACCCAGTGTCAGCCCGGCAGCGCCCAGGCACAGCGGCACGAACACGCCGAAGCGGTCGGCCAGGCGTCCCATCAGGATGCCGCCGAAGCCGAATCCGATCATCAGCAGCGTGTACGGCAGCGAGGCGTCCGAGCGCTGCACGCCGAAGTCGGCCTGCACGGCCGGCAGCACGACCGACGCCACATAGATCACGCTGCTGCCCACCGTCATCAGGGCCAGGGTCGCCGCCAGGCGCCACCAGGCGTAGGCGCTGTCGGCGACGCGGGCCGGCGGAGGAGCGGAAACGGCGGACAGGGTCATGAGCAGGCACCAGGCTGGTGCGCCCATCTTACGTGGGGCAGCGCGGGGCCCGGCTGCCAGGGGAGCGGCGGTCCCCCGCAGGGCATTGGGGCCATGACCTGCGCCAGCCAGCCGCACCGCGACAATCAGCGCAGCTTTTCCCTGGAGCCCAGACGATGGACACCCGCACCTCCCCCTACCGCCTGCGCATCGACGCCCTGCGCGAGGCCATGGCAGCCGCCGGCGTGACCGGCCTGCTCGTGCCCAGCGCCGATCCCCACCTCAGCGAGTACCTGCCGGTGCGCTGGCAAGCGCGGCAATGGCTGTCGGGCTTCACCGGCTCGATGGGCACGCTCGCGCTCACGCTCGAGCGCGCCGCCCTGTTCGCCGACAGCCGCTATTGGGTCCAGGCCGAGGCCGAACTCGCCGGCAGCGGCATCGAGCTCGTGCGCATCGCCACCGGCGGCTCGACGGCGCACGTGGACT
>CAIRBF010000098.1 GCA_903876715.1 uncultured beta proteobacterium | reverse complement strand
CGGGTCAGCAAGGTGTTGTGCGCCAGGCTGAGCGTGGGCACGGCGCCGCGGCCCAGGCGCTCCTCGGGCACGAAATGCAGGCCGCGCGCACGGCGACCGCGCGGGCCGGCACGCCCGACGGCCTGCCCGAACAGGCGCACCGCGGTCGCATCGGCGCGGGTGTCCTCGCCCGACAGCGCCGCCATCAGCTCCTGCTGACCGTTGCCGGAAACGCCCGCGATGCCGACGATCTCGCCGCAGCGCAGCTGCAGGCTCACCTGCTCCAGCGCGGTGCCGAATGGGGACTCGCTGGGCAGGCTCAGCGCATCGACCTCGAGCGCGAGCTCCCCTGGGGCGGCCGGACGGTGCTGCAGTGGCGGCGGCTCGGCACCGATCATCAGCCGCGACAGGCTCGCGTTGGTCTCCTGCGCCGGGTCGACCTCGCCGGTCACCCGGCCGCCGCGCAGCACCGTGCAGTGGTGGCACAGGGCCCGGATCTCGTCGAGCTTGTGGCTGATGTAGAGGATGGAGCAGCCGCTGCCGGCGAGCTGGCGCAGCGTGACGAAGAGCTTGTCGACGGCCTGTGGCGTCAGCACCGAGGTCGGCTCGTCCAGGATCAGCAGCTGCGGGTCGGTGAGCAGCGCGCGCACGATCTCCACGCGCTGGCGCTCGCCCACCGACAGCGAGTGCACCGGCCGCTGCGCGTCGACCTCGAGCCCGTAGCTGCCCGCGACCTCGTCGATGCGACGGCTGACCTCGGCCAGCGAGCGCGATCGGTCGAGCCCCAGCCAGACGTTCTCGGCCACGGTCAGCGTGTCGAACAGGCTGAAGTGCTGGTAGACCATGCTGATGCCCAGCGCGCGCGCCGCCGCGGGGCTGGCCACCTGGACGGGCTGGCCGTTGAAGCGCACGGTGCCTTCGTCGGGCCGCACCGCGCCGTAGATGATCTTCATCAGCGTGCTCTTGCCCGCGCCGTTCTCGCCGAGCACGGCGTGGATCTCGCCGGGCTTGACGCGCAGGCTCACGCGGTCGTTGGCCTTGACCGCGGGGTACTGCTTGCTGATGTTCTCGAGTTCGAGCCGGTACATGGGGCGCTGCGGGGCCGGTTGGCGACGTTCAAACCGGAGCGTAACCTGCCGCGGGCATCCGCCGACCGGCGACCCGGATTTCCACGAGGTCGCGCTCGTCGCCGGAGGTGATCCACGCGAAGAGCCGATCATGCAAGTCTCGCGCCACCTGCTGGCGTCGGTGCGCGGCCGGGGTGCTGGCCCAGCGCCAGACGCACAGGTCGGCCGTGGCGCCGGGCTCGAACGAGCCGATCTCGTGCCCCAGGCCCAGCGCCTGCGCCGCGCCGCGCGTGGCCGCATGCAGCAGCGCGTGGGCGGTGACGCGCCGGCCGGCGCAGGCCTGCACCTTGTAGGCGTCCAGCAGGGTGCGGCGCATCGACAGGCTGGTGCCGCCGCCGACGTCGCTGGCGATGCTGACGGCCACGCCCGCCTGTTGCGCCGCGGCCCAGTCGAACAAGCCGCTGCCGAGGAAGAGGTTGGAGCTCGGGCAGAAGGCGACCTGCGCGCCGGCCGCCGCCATGCGGGCGCGGTCCTCGGCGTCGAGCCAGATGCCGTGCGCCAGGATGGCGCGGGGGCCCAGCAGGCCGAAGCGCTCGTACACGTCGAGGTAGCTGCGTGCGGCGGGGAAGAGCTCGCGCACCCAGCGGACCTCGTCGATGTTCTCGGCCACGTGGGTCTGCAGGTACAGGCCCGGGTGCTCGGCCAGCAGGCGGCCGGCCATCGCCAGCTGCGCGTCGGTGGAGGTGGGCGCGAAACGCGGCGTGACCGCGTAGGCGATCCGGCCGCGGCCGTGCCAGCGCTCGATCAGCGCGCGGCAGTCGCGCTCGGCACCCTCCACGTCGTCGCACAGCGCCGGCGGGGCGTGGCGGTCCATCAGAATCTTGCCGCCCACCAGGCGCATGCCACGCGCATGCGCGGCCTCGAACAAGGCCTGCGCCGACACCGCGTGCACGCTCGGGAAGACGCAGGCCGCGGTGGTGCCGTGCGCCAGCAGCGCGTCGGTGAAGAGCTCGGCCGTGGCGCGCGCGTGCGCCGGGTCGGCCATGCGCTGCTCGGCCGGGAAGGTGTGCGTGGCCAGCCAGTCCAGCAGCTGCGTGCCCCAGGCGCCGACGACGTCGAGCTGGGCGCTGTGCACGTGGGTGTCGACGAAGCCGGGCAGCACGAGGCAGCCGCGGTGGTCGACACGCTCCCAGCCCTCGGGCGGCGCCTCAGCCTGGGCGCCGACGATGCGACCGTCCTCGATCAGCAGCCAGTGGTCGGGGCGCCAGCGCACGCCGTCGGTGTCGGGGGCGTCCAGCACAGGAGCGGCGGTGTAGTCCAGCAGGTCGCCGCGCAGCGCCAGGCGCCGGGGCGCCGCGCCGGACGCCGCCGATGGGGCCTGAAGATCGCTCGCGGGGGTCAGCATGGCCGCACGGGTCGGGATCTTGCAGGGAGGCTGCAGGGACACAGGCTCACGAGGACGCCTCCCCGGGAGCATGCAGCGCCGCGACGGCAGCCTGGGCGGCGAGCTCGCGCGCCACGTCGCGCACCTGCTCGCGCACCCAGCGCCAGGCCGGCGCCGCGTGCGTGCGGTCATGCCAGAGCTGGTAGTAGCTCATCGGCGGGAAGTCCACCGGGCAGGGCACGATGCGCAAGCCCGGCCCACCCGGTACCGCGGCCAGGGCCGCGGGTGGGTGGACGCAGAAGCGCTCGCAGAAGCGCCGCCCGGTGGTCAGCACCAGCCGGGTGCGGGCCACCATGGCCGGGATCAGGCTGAAGTGGGCCGCGCGCACCGCCGTGCGGCGGCGCAGGCCGCGCGCCTGCAGGTGCTCGTCGATGACCCCCGGCGCCCCCGCGTGCAGCGGGGTTGGCGCCACGTGCTCGGCCTGCAGGTAGCGCTCCAGCGTCCAGGCGCGCGGCTGGCGCGCCGCCGGGTGGTCGGCGGCCACCAGGCAGACGACCTCGTCACTGGTGAGCCGCCCCAGGTGCAGCTCGCCCGGCGGCTGCAGCCAGTTGCCGATGACGAGGTCCACCTCGCCGGCCGCGAGCTTGCGCCGGTAGTCGAACTCGGCCGACAGCGGGTGCAGCTCGACCTGCAGGCCCGGCGCCGCCGTCTTCAGCCGCGCCACCAGGCCGGGCAGGAACCAGGGGTCGAGGTAGTCGCTGGCGGCGATGCGCACGCTCAGGGTGCTGGAGGCGGGCATGAAGGCGCCGCCGCGCTGGGCCGGCGAGAACAGGCGCTCGGCCTCGAGCAGCAGGCGCTGCGCCGGCTCCAGCAGGCCGAGCGCGGTGTCGGTGGGCGCCAGGCCGCGGCCGGAACGCACGAGCAGCGGGTCGCCCGTGAGGGCGCGCAGGCGCCTCAGCTGCGCGCTGACCACCGGCTGCGAGCTGTGCAGGCGCACGGCCGCGCGCGAGACGCTGCGTTCAGAGACCACCGTGTGCAGGACCTTGACCAGATGGAGGTCGATGTTCGGCGAAGAATCGGGCCCGGGCATAAGCCCTGGATTATCTCTGCCTTCTGCCCAGGCGCATGCCACGACCTGCGCCATGGCCTATCTTCCGCGGATGGACACACGCCCGATCCGCTTCGTGCACCGGGGGCAGGTGCGCGAGGTGAGCGACGCCGCCCCGACCCGCACCGTGCTCGACTGGCTGCGCGAGGACGCCCGCTGCACAGGCACGAAGGAAGGCTGCGGCGAAGGCGACTGCGGCGCCTGCACCGTGATCGTCGCCGAACTGGCCGAAGCGGCGCCTGCGCCCACCCCGGCCGACGGCGGCCTCGAGGCCGCGTCCGCGCCCTGCCCCGCCGCCGGCGTGCGCGTGGGCGGCCTGCGGCTGCGGCCGGTCAACAGCTGCATCCGCTTCCTGCCCACGCTGGACGGCAAGGCGCTGCTGACGGTGGAGGACCTGGGCGGCCCCGACGCGCCGCACCCGGTGCAGCAGGCCATGATCGACTGCCACGGCTCGCAGTGCGGCTTCTGCACCCCGGGCTTCGTGATGACCCTGGCCGCCACCTACGAGCAGCACCAGCAAGCCGGCTCGAGGCCCACGCGCCAGCAGCTGGCCGACGACCTGGCGGGCAACCTGTGCCGCTGCACCGGCTACCGCCCCATCCTCGAGGCCGGGCAGCGCATGTTCGAGCTGCCGCCGCGCCGGCTGGACACCGCGCCGATCGAGGCCCGGCTGCGCGCGCTGCAGGCCGACCCGCCGCTGCGCTACGCCGCGCCCAACCCGGCGGCCGGCGGGCGCGTCGACCGCTTCGACGCGCCGCGCGACGCCGCGACCCTGGCCGCGCTGCGCGCCGAGCGGCCGCAGGCGCGCCTGCTGGCGGGCTCGACCGATGTCGGGCTGTGGGTGACCAAGCAGTTCCGCGACCTCGGCGACATCCTCTACCTGGGCGAGGCGCGGGACCTGCGGCATTGCGCCTGGGTGGACGCGGGCGGCGGCGCCCGCGCGCTGCACATCGGCGCGGCCGTGCCGCTGGAAGACGCCTGGAGCGCGATCGCCGCGCGCTGGCCGGCGCTGCGCGAGGTCTACCTGCGCTTTGCCGGACCGCCAGTGCGCCATGCGGGCACGCTGGCCGGCAACCTGGCCAACGGCTCGCCCATCGGCGACAGCGCGCCGGTGCTGATGGCGCTGGACGCCCGGCTGGTGCTGCGGCGCGGGCCGGCGCGGCGCACGGTCGCGCTGGACGACTTCTACCTCGACTACATGCGCAACCGGCTCGAGCCCGGCGAGTTCGTCGAGGCGGTGGAGGTGCCCGACACCCCGCCTGACAGCCCACCCGACGCCGCACTGCCCGCCGGCACGGTGCGCCACCTGCGCGCCTTCAAGATCAGCAAGCGCTTCGACTGCGACATCTCGGCCCTGTGCGGCGGCTTCGCGCTGACGCTGGACGGCGAGCGCGTCGCCGACGTGCGCCTGGCCTTCGGCGGCATGGCCGCGGTGGTGCGGCGCGCCGCAGGCGCCGAGGCCGCGCTGCGCGGCGCGCGCTGGGACGAGGCCACGCTGCAGCGCGCGCAGCAGGCCCTGGACGCCGACTTCACGCCGCTGTCCGACCTGCGCGCGAGCGCCGACTACCGGCGCCAGGCCGCGCGCGGCCTGCTGCGCCGCCTGTGGCTGGAGACCCGCCCCGGCGATGCGCTGCCACCCGCGGCCACGAGCGTGTGGGCGCGCGGCGCTGCCGACACCGCCACGGAGGCCCAGCCATGAACCAGCTCGTCGACGCCCCGCCCCAGGCCCTGGCCGGCGAGCCGGCGGCCAACCCCGTCGAACGCGCCCCGTGGGCCGTGGTCGGCCGCGGGCTGGCGCACGAGTCGGCCCACCTGCACGTGGCCGGCGCGGCCGCCTATATCGACGACCTGCCCGAGCTGGCCGGCACGCTGCACTGCGCGCTCGGGCTGTCGCCCGTGGCGCACGGCACGCTGCGCGGCATCGACCTCGACGCGCTGCGCGCCCTGCCCGGTGTGGTCGACGTGCTCACCGCGCAGGACATCCCCGGCACCAACGACTGCGGTCCCATCGTCCACGACGACCCGGTGCTGGCCGACGGCACCGTGCACTACCTGGGCCAGCCGGTCTTCGCCGTGATCGCGACCACGCGCGAGCTCGCCCGGCGCGCTGCGGCGCGCGCGCGCGAGGTGCTGCGCATCGAAGCGCTGCCAGCGGTGCTGACCCCGCGCGAAGCGCACGAGCGCGGGCAGCACCTGGGCGCGCCCATGGTGCTGGCGCGCGAGTCCGCGCCCGGCGGCACCCGGCGCGCCATCGAGGCCGCGCCACACCGCCGTCGCGGTCGCTTCGTGCTCGGCGGGCAGGAGCAGTTCTACCTCGAGGGCCAGATCTGCGCCGCGGTCCCGCTGGAAGACGGCGCAATGCGCGTGCACAGCTCCACCCAGCACCCCAGCGAGATGCAGCACGTGGTCGCGCACGCGCTGGGCGTGGCGGTCCACAAGGTGCTGGTGGAGTGCCGGCGCATGGGCGGCGGCTTCGGGGGCAAGGAGTCGCAGTCGGCGCTGTTCTGCGCCGTCGCCGCGGTCGCGGCGCGCCGGCTCGCGCGCCCGGTCAAGCTGCGCGTGGACCGCGACGACGACTTCATGATCACCGGCCGGCGGCACGGCTTCGAGTTCGACTACGAGGTCGGCCACGACGAGGCCGGGCGCATCCTCGGCGCCGAGGTGCTGATGATCTGCAACGCGGGCTTCTCGACCGATCTCTCGCCGGCGGTGCTGACGCGCGCGATCTGCCACTTCGACAACGCCTACTGGCTGCCCGAGGTCTCGATCCGGGGTGTGCTCGCGCGCACCAACACCCAGAGCAACACCGCCTTCCGCGGCTTCGGCGGGCCGCAGGGCGCGCTCGCGATCGAGGTCATCGTCGACGAGATCGCGCGCGCGCTCGGGCGCGACCCGCTCGAGGTGCGGCGGGTGAACTACTACGCCGAAAAGCCTGGCGCCGGACGCGACGTGACGCCCTACCGCCAGCCGGTGACCGACACCGTCATCCACGCGCTGACCGACGAGCTCGAGCGCACGAGCGACTACCGCGCGCGGCGCGCCGCAGCGGCGGCCTTCAACGCCACGAGCCCGGTGCTGAAGAAGGGCCTGGCGCTGACGCCGGTGAAATTCGGCATCTCGTTCAACGTCAGCCACTTCAACCAGGCCGGGGCGCTGGTGCACGTCTACACCGACGGCTCGGTGCTGGTCAACCACGGCGGCACCGAGATGGGCCAGGGCCTGAACACCAAGGTCGCCCAGGTCGTGGCGCACGAGCTCGGGCTGCCGCTGCAGCGCGTGCGCTGCACGGCCACCGACACGAGCAAGGTGGCCAACACCTCGGCCACGGCCGCCTCCACCGGCAGCGACCTCAACGGCAAGGCGGCGCAGGCCGCGGCGCGCACGGTGCGCGAGCGGCTGGCGGCGTTCTGGGTCGGGCGCTTGCAGGCTGCCACGGAGACGCCCGCCGGCACAAAGGACGCCGGAGCATCGTCCTCCGGCACGATCGCTGGACCTGGAGGCGGCGCGGCATCGGCCAGCGCCGATCGTGGAGCATCAGCGTCCGCACCCGGGGTGCCCGGTATCGCGGTTGAGGCCCTTCAGCCCGAGCACGTCGTCTTCGCCGACGGCTGGCTGCGCTGCGGCGCCCACGCCGTGCGCTTCGACGAGATCGTCGCCCAGGCCTACCTGGCGCGGGTGCAGCTGTGGAGCGACGGCTTCTACGCCACACCCGGCCTGCACTGGGACCGCGCCACGCTGACCGGCCACCCTTTCTACTACTTCGCCTACGGCGCCGCGGTCAGCGAGGTGCTGGTGGACACGCTGACAGGCGAGACCCGGCTGCTGCGCGCCGACCTGCTGCATGACGTGGGGCGCTCGCTGAACCCAGCCCTCGACATCGGCCAGGTCGAGGGCGCCTACGTGCAGGGCCTGGGGTGGCTGACGAGCGAGGAACTGGTCTGGCACCCGAAGACCGGCGCGCTGCTGACGCACGCGCCCAGCACCTACAAGATCCCGACCGCCAACGACGTGCCGGCGGACTTGCGCACCGCCTTGTTCGACACGGCCTGCACGGTCGACAGCATCCACCGCAGCAAGGCGGTGGGCGAACCGCCGCTGCTGCTGGCCTTCTCGGCCTTCCTCGCGATCCGCGACGCGGTCTCGGCCGCGGGCGGCCACCGCATGGACCCACCGCTGTCGGCGCCGGCCACGCCGGAGGCGGTGCTGCGGGCGGTGAACGCGGTGATGTAGGTGATCGTCACTGCGCGGTCACGGCTCGCGGCCGAGACTTGTCCTGGCACGGGGCGCGGGCGTCCCCTCCGCGGCCCCCGCTCACGGGCGTCGGGTCTTCTGGTTGTGTGCCATGCCCTGCGTTGTCGAGATGTCTTCGCTTCGCCCGAATCCTGACGACCCTCGCGCTGCCGCGGAGGACTGCCTTGCACGGGGTGAGCCCGCGATCGTGGTCGAGGTCGCGCAGGCGCGCGGCTCGGTGCCGCGGGGGCGGGGCACGCGCATGCTCGTCACCGCGGGGGCCGTGGCGGGGACGATCGGTGGCGGGCATCTGGAGCTGAAGGCGATCGAGTCGGCTCGGCGGCGGCTTCAGCAGTCGTCCGCTCCCGGCGCCGCATCGCCCGGGCGCGCTACAGGCGACGACACCGAGCACTTCCCGCTCGGCCCGGCGCTGGGCCAGTGCTGCGGCGGCGCGGTGACCGTGCGCTACCTGCCGCTGGACGCGGGCGTGCTCGCCCATTGGCCGCAGACGCCGCCGCGCTTTCACCTGCAGCTGTACGGCGCCGGGCATGTGGGCCGCGCCATCGTCCAGGTGCTGCGCGGCGTCCCATGCACGGTGCAGTGGATCGACGAGCGCGAGGCGCAGTTCCCGCGCCCGGACGCGCTGGCCGACACCGGCGAGGCCCGCATCGAGCGCCTGTGCGTCGAGCCCGTCGAGGCCGAGGTCGGCCTCGCCCCGGCCGGCGCGAGCTACCTCGTGCTCACCCACAGCCACGACCTCGACCTGCGCATCTGCGAGGCCATCCTGAAGCGCGCGGACTTCGGCTTCCTGGGCCTGATCGGCAGCCGCACCAAGCGCGCCCGCTTCATGAGCCGCCTCACCCAGCGCGG
>CAIRBF010000097.1 GCA_903876715.1 uncultured beta proteobacterium | reverse complement strand
TGATTTCCGGCAGCGGCGCAGGAATCTGGCGATACAGTACATAGGGGGTTTTGGCCTTGATGCCCGAAAGAGTCAGCCGGCCATTGACTGCCGGCAGTTCGCGTTCGAAGACGCGGCCCAGATCGGTGAGCCGGTACAGCTGCACGGTGCCGGCCTTGGCCCAGCTGGCGGGCAGATCCCAGGTGGAGTCGCCGCCCTTGTCGTTCCAGTGGTAGATCCTGGTTTCGGCGACCGGATCCCAAGGGATGAAGGTCAGGTTCGCTTCGGGACGGGTCCGGTCCTTGGGATACTCGGCCCCGGGCTCCAGGGGCAGCAGCGCGCGCACGTCGGCGAGCAGGCGCTCGATGCCCTCGGGCGAGAACAGGCTGGGCGTGCCCCCGCCGATGAAGACTGTGCCCACGCGGCGGCCCCAGACCAGCGGCAGCGCGGACTCCAGGTCCGCCCGCAGCGCCTGCAGGTAGCGCGCCTCGGGCAGCCCGGCGCGCGCGTGCTCGTGCGAGTTGAAATCGCAGTAGGGACACTTCTTCAGGCACCAGGGCAGGTGCACATACAGCGACAGCGGCGGCAGTTCCCGCAACTGCAGCGTGCCGGGGCGCTGATGCCGTGCAACGATATCCTGCCAGGGGGCCGACGCGGCGTCGTCCTGGGTCGACGGTACCGGCGCGCCGCGCGCTCCGGGCACGTCGGTCACGGCCTGCCGCAGGCTCGCGACCGCCTGGGCCTTCGGGTCCTGGGTCACGGAGCGCCCGCCGCCAGGTGCCAGCCCTGGCGCAGCAGGCCCGACATCTGCGCCGCCGCCTGGGCGCGGTGGCTGACGCGGTTCTTCTCGTCGGCTCCGAGCTCGGCCACGGTGCGGCCGAGGGCCGGGATGAACATGAGCGGGTCGTAGCCGAAGCCGGCCGCGCCGCGCGGCTCGCGCAGGATCTCACCCTCCCAGCGGCCGAAGGCCACCAGCGGCTCGGGGTCGTCGGCCGAGCGCAGTGCCACGAGCACGCAGACGAAGCGCGCCCGGCGGTCGGCCTCGCCTTGCAGGCGCTGCAGCAGCAGCGCGTTGTTGGCGGCGTCCTGCACCCGGCGCGTGGCCTCGCGGTCGGCCTGCGGCGCGACGGTGCCGGCCCAGTGCGCCGAGACGACGCCGGGCACGCCGCCCAGCGCGTGCACGCACAGGCCGGAGTCGTCGGCGATTGCCGGACCGCCGGCCGCGCGCGCCGCTTGGCGCGCCTTGGTGAGCGCGTTCTCGAGGAAGGTGGCGTGCGGTTCTTCGGCCTCGGCGATGCCGAGCGTGCCCTGTGCCACCAGGTCCAGCGCCAGCTCGCCCAGCAAGGCACGCAACTCGAGCAGCTTCTTCGCGTTGTTGGACGCGAGCACCAGACGCAAGCGGGTCATCGCTCCTCCCACAAGACACGTCGCAATGCCGCGGTGCCCCGCCGCGGCGGCGTGGGCACAGGCCTGCCGGTGGGCCGCCGCACCGGCCTCACGCCTGCAAGCCCAGCACGCGCTTCTGCAGCCGTACCAGCTCGCCGATGCCGCCGGCCGCCAGCCCAAGCAGCGCATCCATCTCGGCGCGCGAGAAAGGCGCGCCCTCGGCCGTGCCCTGGACTTCGACGAAGCCGCCCGAGCCTGTCATGACGACATTCATGTCCGTGTCGCAGGCCGAATCCTCGGTGTACTCCAGGTCCAGCAGCGGCGCGCCCTGGACGACGCCCACCGAGACCGCAGCGACGAAGTCGCGGATCGGCGTGGCCGGGATGCGGCCCTGCCCGAGGAGCCAGGTGACGGCATCGTGTGCGGCAACGAAGGCACCGGTGATGGCTGCAGTGCGGGTGCCGCCATCGGCCTGCAGCACGTCGCAGTCGAGGTGGATGGTGCGCTCTCCCAGGGCCGACAGGTCGAACACGGTGCGCATCGAGCGCCCGATCAGGCGCTGGATCTCCTGCGTGCGGCCGCTCTGCTTGCCGCGCGCGGCCTCACGGTCGCTGCGGGTGTGGGTGCTGCGCGGCAGCATGCCGTACTCGGCCGTCACCCAGCCCTCGCCGCTGCCACGCTTGTGCGGCGGCACCTTTTCCTCCACCGAGGCGGTGCACAGCACGCGCGTGTGGCCAAAAGCCACGAGCACCGAGCCCTCTGCATGGCGGGTGTAGCCCCGCTCGAGGCTCACGGGGCGCAGGGCAGCAGCGGCGCGGCCGCCGCTGCGAACGTATCCGGTCATCGGTTCACTCCTTCGTCAAGTCCGCAGTGTCGCCGACACGGCTGGGCCTGGCGGTCCCGTGCGCTCCAGAGGCCGGGCAGGCGGCTGCAGGCGCGGGGCCCGCGCTGGCACGGCGCACCCGCCCCGTTTCAGGCCGCGTCGCCATAATCCTGCGCTTTGTCGGGAGGGTCGGGCGATGACGGTCTTCAGCATGACGGGATATGCCAGCGTGCTGGCGCAGGCGGCGGGGGCAACCGGGCCGGCGCCGGCCGGGCCCGGCGCCGCGTTGTCGGTCGAGCTGCGCTCGGTCAACGGCCGATTCCTCGACCTGGCGTTCAAGCTGCCCGAGGAACTGCGCGGCATCGAGCCGACGCTGCGCGAGATGCTGGCCGGCGGGCTGCGGCGCGGCAAGGTCGAGATGCGCGTGGCGGTGCGCGCACCCGCCGCCGGCCCGGCCGACGTCAGCGATCTGCCGATGCCGGCGGCGCTGGAGCGCGTGGCGCGGCTGCAGGCCGCAGTGCAGGCCCGGCTGCCGCAGGCGCGCGGCTTCTCGGTGCACGAGGTGCTGCATTGGAGCCGCGAGACGACGACCGCCCTGCCGCCCGAGGACGCAGTACTCGAGGCCGCCGCGCAGTGCCTACAGGCCTTGCAGGAATCCCGCGCCCGCGAGGGCGCCAAGCTGGTGGCGGTGCTGCTGGAGCGCACGCGCGCGCTGCGCGAGCTCGCCGCGCGCGCCGCCCCGCTGGTGCCGCAGGTGGTACAGCGCCAGCAGGCGCGATTCCTCGAGCGCTGGCGCGAGGCGATCGAAGGCGCCGACGCCGCTGGCCGCACCGACGCGCCGGGCGCCGGCGCGGGCCGTGCCGGCGGCCTCAGTGGCAGCGGGCTCAGCCCGCAGGCGCTGCAGGAGCGCGCGCTGCAGGAGGCTGCAACCTTCGCCATCCGCATCGACGTGGCCGAGGAGCTGTCGCGCCTGACGGCGCACCTGGACGAGATCGAGCGCCTGCTCGCACGCGGCGGCGAGCTCGGCAAGCGGCTGGACTTCCTGATCCAGGAACTGCACCGGGAGGCCAACACCCTGGGCTCGAAGTCGGCTGCGCTGGAACTCACCGGCATCTCGGTGGAGATGAAGGTGCTGGTCGAGCAGCTGCGCGAGCAGGTGCAGAACATCGAGTGAGCGCCACCCCCGACAGTGAGACGCCGCTTCAAGCCCGGCTGATCGCGCGGATCTCCAGCGCGAAACACCGCGCCGCGCGCCCGGCCGTCATCAGGCCGACCTGACGCACGCGCCGCGCGTCCAGTGGCGCGACGCCGGGCACGGCGCGGCCCCGGTGCCGGGCCTCGAAGCCCGCCAGCGGCAGCCGCAGCAGCTGCCAGCCGACGTCCGGCGCAGGATCGAAGCCGCACTGCCAGGCCACGCTGTCGAAGCCGTCGTCGGTGAACAGCGTGAGCTTGAAAGGCCCCCCCGCGCCTCGGGCTTGGACCAGGACCTCGAGCGCACCGCTAACGCCGAAGTCGCCCGCGGGCGAGCGCACCGAGGCGAAGCCCCCGCCGTGCGCCAGGCTGACCTCGCCTTCGAAGACCGCATGCCCCCGCGCGTCGTGCCGCAAGCGGCTGCGTGAAACCCCGCCCATGACGCGATCGTCGATCGCGCGCCAACCGTCGGTGGCCGCCGGCTCGGCGAAGTCGAAGAGCGGTCGGGGCATCTCGCTGTCCGGGTGGAAACCGGGAACCACGGGAGCGCGGCTCGCTCAGATCGCGTCGATCCCGGTGGCCGTCGGCGGCTGCTCGCCCGGCTCGTCGGACAGCGAGAAGCGCTCGTTCGTACGGGTGTAGAAGCTCGCGCCGAAGCGGGCCACGGGGTGGTAGTCGCGCAGGTTCACGCGCCAGGCCTCGGTGTCGATCAGGCCGGCGCGGGCGGCCAGCCAGACGATGCGGCCGATGAAGACGTAGCGGCTGTCGGTCTCGAGCTTCTCGTGCAGCACGCACTCGAAGGCCACCGGCGCTTCCAGGATGCGCGGTGGCGCAACGCGGTGCGCCGGCACGGGCGTCAGACCGACCTCGGCCAGTTCGCTGACGTCGGAGGGGAAGGCTTCGCCGCAGTCGTGCATCTTCTGCGCCATCGGCTCGTCGGACATGTGGACGACGAACTCCCCGCTGCGCAGGATATTGGCGGCCGTGTCCTTCAGGCGTCCGTCCTTCAGGCGGTTGATGCTGATCATCAGGATCGGCGGGTCTTCGCCGACCATGTTGAACATCGAGAACGGAGCGGCGTTGACCACACCCGTCGGCCCGACGGTGGTAACGAGCGCGATAGGGCGTGGCACGATCAGGCTCGCCATCAGCTTGTAGCGCTGGTAGGCGGTGATGCCGTCGAAATCCACTTCGGTCAATGCAGAGGTGTCCATGACCGCTACGCTAACCGAAACGAAGTGTGGGCGGCTCGAGGAGATCATGGACACGCCACCCTGCGCCGTCTCGAAGACACGGCAACAGGGCGGCGAAGGCTCGCGTTCGCTCAGACGATGACTTCGACCTTGGCGCGCCGCGCGACCTTGGTCCAGGTGTCGATCTGGGAGCGGATCAACCGCGCGAAGTCGTCGCCGAGCACGGGTGCCTTGCGCGGCAAGGTCTGCACGTCTTCCAGGCGGGCCATGACGTCGGGCTTGGCCAGGATCTCGGGCATCAGCGTCATCAGGCGCTGCGCGATCGGCGCCGGCAGGTTCTTCGGCCCTGACAGACCGAGCCACTGCGAACCGGTGAACGAGGGGTAGCCGAGCTCGGCGAAGGTCGGGATGTTGGGCAGGGCCGGCAGGCGCGCCGGCGTCGAGATGGCCAGCGCGCGCAGCGAACCGGCCTTGAGCTGGGCGACGTTGGTCGTCACCGGGTCGAACAGGCTGTCGATGTTGCCGGCCAGCAGGTCCTGCATCGCCGGGGCACTGCCCTGGTAGGGCACGTGGTCGTGCTCAGGGGCCTGAGCCTCGATCTTCAGGAGTTCACCATAAAGGTGGTTGGCGGAACCGATGCCCGAGGTGCCGTAGCGCACCGGCTTGGTCTTGGCCCGGTTGACGTACTGCGCAAGGTTCTGGTCGGGCGACTGGGCGCGCACCAGCATCACCATGGGCGCCTCCACGAGCATGGCCATGTGCGTGAAGTCGGCCACCGGGTCGAAGGGCATCACGTTGCGAGTGGCCGCGGCGTAGATGTGCACCGACGCATGGCTGACCAGCAGCGAATAGCCGTCGGCGGGCTGCTTGGAGACGTACTCGGTGCCGATCAGCCCGCCCGCGCCCGGCCGGTTCTCGACGACCACGGTCTGGCCGAGGGCCTGCGACAGGTGCGGCGCGATCAGGCGGGCCACCGTGTCCACGAGACCCCCGGGCGGGAACTGCGCAATCAGGCGGACGGGGCCGCGGCTGGGCCATGCGCTCTGGGCGCGCACCCAGGCGGGCGTGGACAGGGCCGCGGCACCGGCGGCAAGGACGAGACGACGCTTCATGACAGCTCCTTCAAGTGGGGATGCGACCTGGTCAGGACTGCAAACTGGAGAAACAATGCGAGCCCTTTCCGACGCCAGGGGTTTTGCACGAACCATGCCAACCCACGGGCTTGCCACACCGGCACTGACGACGAGAAGCGCCGGAATGCGACTTGCTACCCCCAGAGCCTGCTGCCAACGCCACCGCCCATGCCTCATCTTCTTCTGATCAACCCGAACACCAGCACCACGACCTCGGCACTCCTGGAGCGGGCGCTGCGCCCGGGCCTGCCACCGGGGGCGCAGTTGACGGTGCGCACAGCGGGCTTCGGCGCGCGCTACATCGCCTGTGAGTCCAGCCACGCGGTGGCCGGCACCGCCGTGTTGCAGGCCTGGGCAGAGCACCTGGCGCAAGCGCAGGAAGCCGTGCCGCAGGCCCCGCAGGACGTCGGCAATACCGAGCGGTCGCCGCTGGACGGGGTGCTGATCGGCTGTTTCGGCGATCCGGGTCTGTTCGCCCTGCGCGAAGCCAGCGCCTGCCCGGTGACTGGCCTGGCCGAGGCCTCGTTCATCGAAGCCGCCCGGCTCGGGCCCTTCGCCGTCGTCACAGGCGGCGAGCGCTGGAAGCCGATGCTGCGACGCTTGGCACTGGCGCTGGGCTTCAGCGACGCCCTGCTTCACATCGAGACGGTCACGCCCACCGGGGCCCAGATGCAGGCCGACCGCGCGCTGGCGCTGCACCACCTGCGGCAGGCCTGCCGCGCCGCGGCGCTGCCTGGCGTGCGCAGCGTGATCGTCGGCGGCGCCGGACTCGCGGGCTATGCGCATACCCTTCAACCCCAGGTCGACCTGCCGCTGATCGACAGCGTCCAGGCCGGGCTGAAAGTGCTGCTGGAAGGCGGCGCGCCCGCGCCGCAGCGGCGCGCCGACGGTTTCGTCGCCGACTGGAGCGCGGTGACGCCGCAGATGGCCCGGCTCACCGTGGCCGCGTGACACCCGGGCGGGGCATCCGCGTGCACCAGAACGGGGCATGACCTGAAATGATGCACTGCCAGGCCGGCGACCACCCGGCTGGCGCACCAGCCTGCACCGCCGCCAGGATGAAGAAGACATGGCCCGCGCATTGCAAGACCGACGCACGGAGTCCGACCTTCAGCGACCCACCCTTCAGAACGCCCACCGCGCCATGCCTGCCACCTACCTCGGCCTCCTGCCCGACCACGGCCGCTTCCCCTACAGCGCCATCACGCAGCGCCCGCCCTACCGCTGGCCTGGCGGTGCGGGGCTGGCCGTGTACGTGGCGGTCAACCACGAGCACTTCGCCTTCGGCGAGGGCCTGGGCGCGGCCATCGGTCCGGCTTCGCCCCAGCCCGACGTACTGAACTACAGCTGGCGCGAGTACGGCAACCGCGTCGGCGCCTGGCGCTGCCTGGAGTTGCTGGACGAGTTGCGCTGGCCCGCGGCGGCGCTGATCAACACCGCGCTGTACGACCACTGCCCCGAGCTCGTGGCCGCCTGTGTCGCGCGTGGCGACGAACTCGTCGGCCACGGCCACAGCAACGCCGAGCGCCAGGGCACGCTGGACGAGGCCGACGAGCGCACGCTGCTGGCGCTGTGCCGCCAGCGCATGGAACGCGAGAGCGGGCAGGCGCCGGGCGGCTGGCTGTCGCCGTGGATCAGCGAGAGCCGCCTGACGCCGGACCTGCTGGCCGAGACGGGCTACCGCTACACGCTCAACTGGTGCCACGACGACCAGCCGGTGGCGGTGCGCACGCGCGGCGGGCAGGCGCTGTGGTCGGTGCCCTACCCGCAGGAACTGAACGACATCCCGATGATCGTGGCGCGTCAGATGGACGCCAAGGATTTCGCGCAGATGATCATCGACCAGTTCGATGAGATGCTCGCCCAGTCGGCGCGCCAGCCGCTGGTGATGGGCATCGCGCTGCACCCCTACATCGTCGGCCAGCCCTACCGGCTGCGCCACCTGCGCCGGGCCCTGCGGCACATCGACGCGGCCGCCGCGCACGGTGGGGTCTGGCTGACGACGCCCGGAGCGATCTGCGACCACGCAGCCGCGGCCGCATCAGCGTCCGCTTCCAATGGTGAGGCCCCATGAAACAGTCCTCCCGCCGCGTCGGCGTCATCGGCCTGGGCACGATGGGCAGCATCATCGCGCGCTCGCTGGTCGAGGCCGGGCACGAGGTCTTCGGCCATGACCCGGCACCGGCCTGCCGCGCCCGGCTGCGCCGCGCGGGCGGCCAGGCGCTCGCCAGCAACCTCGAGGTTGCGCGCGCGGCCGAGGTGCTGATCACCTCGCTGCCGAGCAGCGCGGCCTTGCACGGCGTCGTCGACGACCTGCGGCAGGCAGGCGCGCCGCCGGCACGCCAGCTCGTCATCGAGACCAGCACCCTGCCCCTGGCCGACAAGCTGGCCGCCGCGGCAGCGCTGCGGCGGCAGGGCCGCGCGATGGTGGACGCGCCGATCAGCGGCACGGCGATGCAGACGCCGCACCAGACATGGATCATGTACCTGGGCGGCACGCAGGCCGCCTGCCGCGAGGCCGCCGCGCTGGCGCGCGCCTTCACGCTGGACGCGCCGCGCGTCGGGCCGCTGGGCGCGGGCATGAAGCTGAAACTGGCCGCCAACCACCTGGTGGCGATCTACAACGTGGCCTACGCCGAGATGGTGACGCTGTGCCGCCGCATGGGCCTGGACCCGGCCGTGGCGCTGCAGCACATGGGCCACAGTCCCTATATCGGCACTGGCGCCATGCGGCTGCGGGTGCCCTTCATGATCGAGCGCCGCTACGAGCCGGCGACGATGAAGATCGCGCTGTGGCAGAAGGACATGCAGGTCATCGGCGAGATGGCGCGCGCGGTGCACTGCCCCACACCGCTGCTGGACGCCTGCGCGCCGATCTACACCGCGGCGATGGCGCTGGGGCTGGGCGAGGCCGACACCGCGGCCACGGCGGAAGTGCTGGCGCGGATGACGGGCAACGACGCGCCCGGGCGGTGAGGCCGCAGGACCCGGCGCCAGCCGGTCCCTTCGAGAACCGCAGGCTCGCTCACTGCCGGCCCGAACCTCAGGGTGCCGGCCGCTGCACGCGCGCGGCCAGCACCTCGTCCAGACTGTCCAGGGCATCGTGCAGATGCGCGCGCGCGAGGTCCGCGCCGTCCGAACCCACGGGCCCGGCACGCTCCAGCGCCTGCGCGAGCTGATGGCGCAGCGCGCGCGCCTCGGCCCGGTGCAGGGTGCGCAGATCGGCGCGCGCTGTCGTGGGCCGCAGGACAGCCGCGGCAAGCAGGTCCACGTGCTCGCGCTGCAGGTCGCGCTGCAGCGCAGCCGCGCCCGGCTCGGCAGGTGCGGCACGCCACAGGCCTTCGCGCAGCCGGCGCAGCAGTTCGCCCACGCCGAAAGAAGAGCCTGGCGGCTGCTTGTCGGCGCTGTCGAGCAGGCGCAGCGCCACCTCCTCGCTCATCAGGCGGCCCAGCAGCGTGCGCTGCACGCGCGTGACAGTCTGCGCCCATGAGAAATCGCTGCCCGGCCCGTCGCTGAAGTCGGCGGCCAGGCGCCGCTGCAATGCCGGTGAGACGGCGAAGGCCTCCGGCGCCAGCACGCCCTCGAGCAAGGCGTCGAGCGCCGCGCGCTGCACCGCCGCGTCCACCGGCTGCAGCGGGTCGCGCCCGCTGCCGGGCTGGTCGCGCAGCAGGCGCACACCGCCAATCTGGCGCGCCATCACGCCGGCGGCCGCCGCGGCGTCGCGAATCGCGTAGCGCACGGTCCGGCGCAGCACCCACCACCCTTCGTCGGCACCGGGTACGCGCGTCTCCTGTCGGTCGAGCAGCTCGCGCGCCATCGCCAGGCGCAGGCGGCCGAACGCGACCGGGTCGTCACCGAGGTCGAAGGTCAGGGACTCGGGATCGATGCCCGATGCGTTGTCCTCGTCGGTGCCGTAAGCCAGCTGCGGCTCGGCGCTGCGCGCGGCGATCCGCTGCAGCGCCACGCGCTCCTGCGCCTCGTCCAGGCCATCCAGTGGCCGGTAGGCGTACTCGATCGCCCAGTAGTCGTAGGGACCGAGCGCGCTGCGGAAGACCGCGCCGTGATCGCGCAGGCGCACGCCCGGCGGCGGCAGGTTCAGGTCGGGGTAGTCCATCACCGACGCGGTGATGCCGTGAACGGCGGTGAAGGCCGGATCTGCCAGTTGCGCCAGCGTGTAGGCGCGCGAGGAGCGGAAGTTGTGCCGCAAGCCGAGGGCGTGCCCGACCTCGTGCACCGTCACGGCCTTGACGCGCTCCTGCGCGAAGGCCTCGGCCTCGGGGCTGTCGGGCGCCAGCGGAATCTCGCCGCGCGCGGCCAACAAGTCGTGCGCGAAGGCGTGGCTCTCGGCCAGGCGGCTGGCGTAATCGCATGACTCGCCGGGGGCATGCATGTGGCCCAGC
Source organism: uncultured beta proteobacterium (assembly GCA_903876715.1). Lineage (GTDB taxonomy): Bacteria > Pseudomonadota > Gammaproteobacteria > Burkholderiales > Burkholderiaceae_C > Rubrivivax. Next base: position 197 of record CAIRBF010000097.1, on the reverse strand, counting down.
GCCCCAGCGGTCTGCAGCGCGCGCAGCCGGGCCGGGTTGCCGAACTGCATCAGGCGCTCGAAGTCAGGCTCGGGCTCGCCGCCGCCGTCGGCCTGGCCGCCCAGGATCTGCGCGCGCAGATTGCGCATCGTGCGCGCCGCAGCGGCGTCGATGACGATGTCCGCGTCCAGGATCTCGCCGCTGCGCGGGTCGGACAC
>CAIRBF010000096.1 GCA_903876715.1 uncultured beta proteobacterium | reverse complement strand
GCCGCCGCAGCCATGGCGCTGACTGCCTCCTTGCCCTCGGCCTCCGATGCGGTGGTTGCTGCAGCGTCCGCGCCCCTGGCTGCTGCCTCCGCGGCGGAGGCAGCGAAAACACCGGATCTGCCGGCGTCGGAGCCTGCGCCGCCCTCCCGCGTTCAACACGCCCTGCTGAGCAATCCGTACACCCTGATGGGCGGCGTGGCACTGGTCGCCGCGGTGGGAGTGCTGACGGTGCTGGCCCTGCTGCGCCGGCGCCGCAAGCTCGCGCGTTCCACGTCGACGCCGTTCGACCCCCGCGCCACCGATCCCGGGCTGGGCCTGGACGAGGCGACTGTTGCGGCGCAGGAGTCCCCGCGCCCGGGGTTCGCCGACGCCTTGGCGCAGGCCGAGAACACGGGCGCCGCGGTCCCGGTGCTGGACGACGCACTCCAGGACCAGCCCCTGCACGGGCAGCGTCCTGACCCGATGGCCGAGGCCGAGGTGTATCTGGCCTACGGCAGGTTCGAAGAGGCGACGGCACTGCTGCGTCAGGCGATGCGCGACGAACCGGAGCGGTCGGATATCGTGTTCAAGTTGCTGGAACTCCATGCTGCACGCCAGGAGGTCAACGCCTTCCAGGCGGTGGCCGATGTCATGCAGCGGCGCACTGGCGGACAGGGCGCCGATTGGGCCCGCGTCGTTGCCTTGCAGCGAGCGCTGGCGGGTCAGGACGACATGCCGGTCGTCGCGACGACGCCGCCCCGTGCCCCGGCCCTCGCTCCCGACACCGTTGCGGCGACCGGCCGCCAGACCGCGCCGGGCCTGGCGCCCGCCGGCACCGCGGCGCCTTCGCGTCCTGCCGGGCGGGCCGACCCCCCTGCGGCTTCGCAGCGGCAGGAGCCGGAACTGGGTCCCGAGCCGGCCGATCTGTCGCCCGGTGATTTCGCTCTCGACGTCGATGTCGCCGCGCCCAGCGGCTCGGACGGGCGCGCCGCAGCCGACGATGCCGGGCCCCTCGCGGCGGCCGCAGAGGCTGGCACCCTGGAGCGCAAGTTGGCCTTGGCCGAGGAGTTCATCCAGATCGGTGACGTCGAGGGCGCGCGCGAACTGCTCGGCGAGGTCGGCAGCCAGGCCATCGGGCCGCTGAACGAGCGTGCGCGGCGTCTGCTCGACGCGCTCGACCGCTGACGCCGTGTCACGTGTCGCGCTGGGCATCGCCTACGACGGCCGCCGTTTCCAGGGCTGGCAGTCGCAGCCGGACGGCCGCACGGTGCAGGACCGCGTCGAGCAGGCCTTGGCCGCGTTCGCGACCTTGCCCGTGCGTACGGTCTGCGCCGGCCGCACCGATGCCGGCGTCCACGCGCTGAACCAGGTCGTCCACTTCGATGCGCCGGTGCAGCGCGACATCTTCTCCTGGGTGCGCGGCACCAACCGCTATCTCGATGCCGACATTGCGGTCCAATGGTGTCGCGAGATGCCGCCCGACTTCCACGCCCGCAACAGCGCCCGCGGCCGCCGCTACCGCTATCTGCTGCTGGAGTCGGCGGTGCGTCCCGCGCTGGAGTCCGGTCGCTGCGGATGGACCTTCCGGCCGCTGGACGGCGCCGCGATGCAGCAGGCCGCCCTGCATCTGCTGGGTGAACATGATTTCAGCGCCTTTCGGGCGGCGCAGTGCCAGGCGGCCTCCCCGGTGAAGACGCTGCGCTCGATTGCGGTCGAGCGCCATGGTGCCTACTGGCGCTTCGACTTCGACGCCAGCGCGTTCCTGCACCACATGGTGCGCAACATCATGGGCTGCTTGCTGGCGGTGGGCACCGGCACGCGCGCGCCGCAGTGGATGGCCGAGGTGCTTGCTTCGCGCAGCCGTGAGGCCGCCGCGCCGACCTTCGCCGCGGCCGGCCTGTACTTCGTCGGGCCGTACTACGATCAGGCTCTGGGTGTGCCGGGTCACACGCCGGCCATGGACTGGATGCCCTGAGGCGCCGTCGGCCGGCGCGCGGTCCGGTCCCTGGTCCGTCCGACTCCCGGCCCGTTCACCGCGGGCCTGCTGCCCATGCACCAGCACCGCACCCGCATCAAGATCTGCGGCCTAACGCGCGAGATGGACGTCGATGCTGCCGTCCAGGCTGGCGCCGACGCGATCGGCTTCGTGCTCTACCCCCGCAGTCCACGCGCCGTCAGCGCGCCACGCGCGGGCGAACTGGCTCGGCGCCTGCCGCCCTTCGTCACGCCCGTGCTGCTGTTCGTGAACGCGACGCCGGCCGAGGTCGAGGCCGGGCTGCAGGCCGTGCCGCAGGCACTGCTGCAGTTCCACGGCGATGAGACGCCTGCGCAGTGCCGTGCGGCGGCCCGTCCCTACCTGCGTGCGGTGCGGATGGCGCCCGGGGTCGATTTGCTAGACTGCGCCCGACAGTATGAAGACGCGCAGGCCTTGCTGCTCGACGCACATGTCGAGGGCTACGGTGGCGGCGGAAAGGTGTTCGATTGGTCGCTCGTTCTCCCCGGCGTGGCCTCTCGGCTCGTTTTGTCTGGTGGGTTGAATCCTGCAAACGTGACCGATGGGATGGTTCGCGTCCGGCCTTGGGCCGTTGACGTGAGCTCCGGCGTGGAAGTGGCCAAGGGCGTCAAGGACGCCTTGCTGATGCGCCGGTTCTGCGAAATGGTGCGCGCCGCCGATGCGCGCGCCGCCCCCGACCCGAACCCCTGAATCCCATGCTCGACTACCAGCAACCCGATGCCCGCGGGCACTTCGGGCCCTACGGCGGCACCTTCGTCGCCGAGACCCTCATCCACGCGCTCGACGAGCTGCGCGCGGCTTATGCCGCTGCGCTCGCCGACCCGGCCTTCATGGCCGAGTTCCGGCACGAGCTCGCGCACTTCGTCGGCCGCCCCAGCCCGATCTACCACGCCGCGCGCCTGAGCCGCGAGATCGGCGGCGCGCAGATCCACCTCAAGCGCGAGGACCTCAACCACACGGGCGCGCACAAGGTCAACAACACCATTGGCCAGGCACTGCTGGCACGCCGCATGGGCAAGCCGCGCGTGATTGCCGAGACCGGCGCCGGCCAGCACGGTGTGGCCACAGCCACCATCTGCGCCCGCTACGGCATGGAGTGCGTGGTCTACATGGGCAGCGAGGATGTCAAGCGCCAGTCGCCCAATGTCTACCGCATGCACCTGCTGGGCGCCCGGGTGGTGCCGGTGGAGTCCGGCAGCCGCACGCTGAAGGACGCGCTCAACGAGGCCCTGCGCGACTGGGTCACGAACGTCGAGAACACTTTCTACATCATCGGCACGGTCGCCGGCCCGCACCCCTACCCGGCGATGGTGCGCGACTTCCAGAGCGTGATCGGGCAGGAGTGCCTGAAGCAGATGCCCGACCAGATCGGCCGCCAGCCCGACGCGGTGATCGCCTGCGTGGGCGGTGGCAGCAACGCGATGGGTATCTTCCATCCCTACATTCCGCACGAGGGCACGCGCCTGATCGGCGTGGAGGCCGCCGGCGAGGGCCTGGACAGCGGCAAGCACTCGGCCTCGCTCAGCCGCGGCTCGCCCGGGGTGCTGCACGGCAACCGCACCTACCTGCTGCAGGACGAGAACGGCCAGATCACCGAGACGCACTCCATCTCGGCCGGCCTGGACTACCCCGGCGTGGGCCCCGAGCATTCCTATTTGAAGGACATCGGCCGCGCCGAGTACGTCGGCATCACCGACACCGAGGCGCTGTCCGCCTTCCACCGCCTGTGCCGCACCGAGGGCATCATCCCGGCGCTGGAGTCCAGCCACGCCGTGGCCTATGCGATGCAACTCGCCGCGACGATGCGTCCGGACCAGCACCTGCTCGTCAACCTCTCGGGGCGCGGCGACAAGGACATCGGCACCGTGGCCGACCTGTCCGGGGCCGACTTCTACTGCCGGCCGTCTTGCCGCGGGCAGGGCGTCAAGGGCGGATCGGTCATCTCGGTGTCGGGAGGCCGGGCATGAGCCGCATTCCTGCCACGATGCAGGCCCTGCAGGTGCAGGGCCGCAAGGCGCTGATTCCCTACGTTACCGCCGGCGATCCGGATCCGATGGCGACGGTGGCGATCATGCACGCGCTGGTCGAGGGCGGCGCCGACGTGATCGAGCTCGGCGTGCCCTTTTCCGATCCGATGGCCGACGGCCCGGTGATCCAGAAGGCGCGCGAGCGCGCGCTCGCTCGCGGGGTGGGCCTGGCGCAGGTGCTGCATTGGGTGCGCGAATTCCGCGCGACCGATGACGCCACGCCGGTGGTGCTGATGGGCTACGCCAACCCGATCGAGCGCTTCGACCTCAAGGGCGGGCCGGGGGCCTTCGTCGCCGCGGCGGCCGAGGCCGGGGTCGACGGCATCCTCGTCGTCGACTACCCGCCCGAGGAATGCGAGGCCTTCGCCGCGCAATTGCAGGCGCACGGCATGGACCCGATCTTCCTGCTCGCGCCGACCTCCACCGAGCAGCGCATGCGCGAGGTCGGTCGCATCGCCACGGGCTATGTGTACTACGTCTCGCTCAAGGGCGTCACCGGGGCGGGGCACATCGACACCGCGGCGGTGGCGCAGATGCTGCCGCGCATCCGCCAGCATGTGCGCGTGCCCGTGGGCGTGGGCTTCGGCATCCGTGACGGCGAGACGGCCCGCGCCGTCGGTGCCGTGGCCGACGCGGTGGTGATCGGCAGCCGGCTGGTGCAGATTCTGGAGGCGGCGCCGAGCGACAATCCGGGGGCGGCCGCGCGCGATTTCATCGCCGGCATCCGGGCCGCATTGGACGGTTGAGGAGCGTCACCCCATGAGCTGGTTCGAGAAGCTGCTGCCCCCGAAAATCCAGCGCATCGATCCGAGCGAGCGCCGCTCGGTGCCGCAGGGTCTGTGGATCAAGTGCCCGGCCTGCGACTCCGTGCTGTACCGGGCCGATCTCGAGAAGAACCAGAACGTCTGCCCGAAGTGCGCGCACCACCACCGCATCGGTGCGCGCGCCCGGCTGAACGCCTTTCTCGATGCCGAGGGGCGCTATGAGATCGGGCAGGAGGTGCTGCCCGTGGACCCGCTGAAGTTCCAGGACAGCAAGAAGTACCCGGAGCGCCTGAAGTCAGCGCTCGAGTCCACCGGGGAGACCGACGCCCTCGTCGTCTTCGGCGGCACGGTCATGAGCGTGCCCCTGGTCGCTGCCTGCTTCGAGTTCGACTTCATGGGTGGCTCGATGGGCTCGGTGGTCGGCGAGCGCTTCGTGCGTGGGGTGCAGTCCGCCATCGAGCAGAAGACCGCCTTCGTCAGCTTCGCCGCCACTGGCGGCGCGCGCATGCAGGAGGGCTTGCTGAGCCTGCTGCAGATGGCCAAGACGAACGCCGCGTTGACGCACCTGGCCAAGGCGCGGCTGCCCTACATCAGCGTGCTGACCGACCCCACGATGGGTGGCGTGTCGGCGAGCTTCGCCTTCATGGGCGACGTCGTGATCGCCGAGCCGCAGGCTCTGGTGGGGTTCGCCGGCCCGCGTGTGATCGAGAACACCGTGCGCGAGAAGCTCCCCGAGGGCTTCCAGCGCGCGGAGTTCCTGCTCGGCAAGGGCGCCATCGACATGATCACCGACCGGCGGGAACTGCGCTCGACGATCGCACGCTCGATCGCGATGCTGACCGGGCAGGCGGCCGACGCGGTGGCTTGACGCGCCGGCTGAAGTCGATGACCGCACCGGACACCCTGGAGGCGTGGCTCGCCTATTGCGAGCGTCTGCACCCGAAGTCTATCGACATGTCGCTGGACCGGGTGCGCGCGGTGCGCGACCGCATGGGCCTGGGTTTCGACTGCGCCGTCATCATCGTCGGCGGCACCAACGGCAAGGGCTCGACGTGCGCGATGCTCGAGGCGATCGCGATGCAGGCGGGGTATCGGGTCGGGGTCTACACCAGCCCGCACCTGGTGCATTTCGAGGAGCGGTGCCGCGTCCAGGGGCAGTCCGTCAGCGCCGAGGCGCTGCTGCCGCATTTCGCCGCGGTCGAGGCTGCACGCGCCGGGCAGACGCTGACCTATTTCGAGTTCACGACGCTGGCCATCCTGCGCCTGCTCGCACAGTCGGGCCTGGACCTAGCCGTGCTGGAGATCGGGCTCGGCGGGCGCCTGGACGCCGTCAACGTGATCGACCCCGATTGCGCGGTGCTCACGAGCATCGACCTGGACCACATGGAGTACCTCGGGCCCGATCGCGAGAGCATCGGGCGCGAGAAGGCGCACATCATGCGCACCGGCCGTCCGGCCATCGTGGGGGACCCGATGCCGCCGCGCAGTGTGCTCGCGCATGGCGAAGCGATCGGCGCCGACATGTGGCTGGTGGGGCGGGACTTCCGGCATTCCGGCGATCGCCAGCAGTGGAACTGGGCCGGCCGCGCGCAGCGCTACAACGGTCTGGCCTACCCGGCATTGCGGGGCGCGAACCAACTGGTCAATGCCTCGGGCGTGCTCGCGGCGCTCGAGGCGCTGCGCACGCGTCTGCCGGTGCCGGCGCAGGCGGTGCGCAACGGGTTGGCCTTGATCGACCTCCCCGGCCGCTTCCAGGTCGTGCCAGGGCAGCCCACGTTGGTGCTCGACGTGGCGCACAACCCGCAATCGGTGGCCACGCTGGCCGTCAACCTCGACCAGATGGGGTTCTTCCCGCGCACGCACGCTGTCTTCGGCGCGATGCGTGACAAGGACCTGCGGCCGATGCTCGCGCGCATGGCTCCGCTCATTGACGCCTGGCACTTCTGCGACTTGGACACGCCCCGTGCCCTGCCCGCGGCGGAGATGGTGCGCCTTTGGGACGAAGTGCAGGGGCAGTCCCGCATCTCTCGGGTGGTTGCTGTTGCGCAGCACCCGGGCCCGGCGCCGGCCCTGGAGGCGGCGCTGGCGTCGGCCGACCCCGCCGATAGAATCGTCGTTTTCGGATCGTTCTACACCGTGGGCGGCGTGCTGAAGGCAGGTCTTCCCCGCCGGGGCGGCGCGCACACGGGCTGACCTTGGCGAGTGCCGTTTCGCCCCTGGCGTGATGGCACCGTTTCCTGGCCTGTCGCACACCCTTCGACCATGCCTCTGCCTGTATTGATCCAGCGCCTGCTGCGCCGAGCCCCCGCCGCCGAGGGCCCGCAGGAGGGGAAGACCACCGGTGACGCGGCGCATTCGCCGGCCGATATCGTGGCCGTGGCACGCACGCAGGCGCGTCGCAGGCTCATCGGCGCGGCAGTGCTCCTGGCGGCGGCCGTGCTCGTGTTCTCCCTCGCCTTCGAGAGCCGGCCCCGGCCCATGCCGCTGGACACGCCGATCGAGATTGCGTCTCGACAGGGTGCGAGTCCGACCTCCTCAGCGCCCGCGATCAGGCCCGTGACGCCGCAGCCCGCGCCTGCGGCGTCTGCGCCGCAGCCGGCATCCGGTCCTGTACCAGCGCCCGTGGAGCCCGTCGCGGCGGAGCCGGTCGCGGCCTCGGCCCCTGTGGCGGCAACCCCGCTACCGCCGTCGGCCCCAGCCAAAGCGGCGGCAGGTGCCGTGCCGGAGGGGGCGGCCACGGCCAAGATCGGGGCAGCTGCCAAGGTGGCCGCAGCCGCGCCGGAGAAGGCGGCGTCGCGCCCGGCGGTCGCCGACAGCCGCTTCGTCGTCCAGGTGGGCGCCTTCGCCGACACGGCCCAGGTGCGCGACCTGCGCAGCCGGCTCGACAAGCTGGGCCTGCGCAAGCACTATGTCCAGGCCGCCGATTCCAAGGGCGGACAGCGCGTCAACCGTGTGCGCCTCGGTCCCTTTGGCTCCCGAGACGAAGCCGACCGCGCTGCGGCGAGGTTGAAGGAAGCGGGCCTGCCTGGACAGGTATTCGAACTGTGAGCCTGGCTGCCGCGGTGCCGCGTTGTGCGGCGAAACGGCCATTGCACAGGGGCGGGCGGTGAGTGCAGCGTGGACGGGCCTGGGTTGTATCGATTCCATCCTTGCGGTGCTGGTGCTGGTGTCGGCGGGGGTGGGGCTCGCGCGCGGACTGGTCTACGAGCTCATGGGCATCGCAGGCTGGGTCGTCGCGTACTTCGGCGGCGCCTGGCTCGCGCCGTTGGCGGCGCCCTGGATACCGGTGGGCACGCCCGGCTCCGCGCTCAACCACTCGGCGGCCCTGCTGCTGTGTTTCCTGGGGACGCTCATCGTCTGGGGCCTGCTCGCACGCGTGGCGCGCTGGCTCGTCAGCGCGACCCCCGCCTCGCTGGCCGACCGTGTGCTCGGCGGTGTCTTCGGCCTGCTGCGTGCCGTGGTGCTGGCGATGGCCGTGGCCACAGTTGTCATGCTGACGCCGGCTGCACAATCCCCCCTTTGGCAGGCCTCGGTGGCCGTGCCTTGGGTCGTCGCTGCGGTCAAGGGGGTCCGCCCCCTGCTGCCGTCCGAACTCTCGCGGTGGCTGCCTGGCTGAGAGCCTGACGCAGCGACTGCTCCAGGAAGCTCACCATGTGCGGCATCGTCGGCGTCATCTCCCGGACGCCCGCCAACCAGCTCCTCTACGACGCCTTGCTGCTGTTGCAGCACCGCGGGCAGGACGCCGCCGGCATCGTCACGATGCAGGGCACGACCTGCCACATGCACAAGGCGCGCGGCATGGTGCGCGACGTGTTCCGCACGCGCAACATGCGCTCGCTGCCGGGCCCGGTGGGCCTCGGGCAGGTGCGCTACCCGACAGCGGGCAACGCGTTCAGCGAGGAGGAGGCGCAGCCCTTCTACGTCAACGCGCCGTTCGGCATCGTGCTCGTGCACAACGGCAACCTCACGAATGCGCAGGCCCTGAAGGCCGAGCTCTTCGAGGTCGACCGCCGGCACATCAACACCGGCAGCGACACCGAGGTGCTGATCAACGTGCTCGCACACGAGCTCGAGCTCGCCGCACGCGAGCTCCCGCTGACGCCGCAACAGGTGTTCCGGGCCGTGGCTGGTGTGCACCGCCGCGTGCGCGGTTCCTACGCAGTCATCGCGCTCATCGCCGGTCACGGCCTGCTGGCCTTTCGCGACCCCTACGGCATCCGCCCGCTGTGCTTCGGCGAGGGCGTGACCCCGGAGGGGGCGCAGGTCATGGTGGCCAGCGAGTCGGTGGCCCTCGAGGGTACGGGACACCGGCTGCACCGCGACGTGGCGCCGGGCGAGGCCTTGTTCGTCGACCTGCATGGGCAACTTCATGCGCAGCAGTGCGCGGACCACCCGCGTCTGAACCCCTGCCTTTTCGAGTACGTCTACCTCGCGCGGCCGGATTCGGTGCTCGATGGCATTTCGGTTTACCAGGCCCGGCTCAACCTCGGCGAGACCCTGGCGCAGCGCGTGGTCTCGACCATGCCGCCGAGCGAGATCGACGTCGTGATCCCGATCCCCGAATCGAGCCGGCCGAGCGCGATGCAGCTGGCCTACCGGATCGGCCGCCCCTACCGCGAAGGCTTCGTGAAGAACCGCTACGTCGGCCGCACCTTCATCATGCCGGGGCAGTCGGTGCGCCGCAAGAGCGTGCGCCAGAAGCTCAACGCCATCGGCATGGAGTTCAAGGGCCGCAACGTGCTGCTCGTGGACGACTCCATCGTGCGCGGCACGACGAGCAAGGAGATCGTGCAGATGGCGCGCGAGGCCGGCGCCCGCAAGGTCTACATGGCCTCCGCGGCGCCGCCGGTGCGCCACCCCAATGTCTACGGCATCGACATGCCCACGTGCGAGGAACTGGTGGCCCACGGGCGCAGCGTCGAGCAGGTGCGCGAGTTCATCGGTGCCGACGCGCTCGTCTACCAGGACGTGGACGCGATGAAGCGCGTCGTGGCGGCGCTGAACCCACGCTTGGACGGATTCGAGGCGAGTTGCTTCGACGGCAGCTACATCACGGGCGACGTCAGCGACGAGGAGTTCTCCGTGCTCGAGGCCGGGGGCCGCGCTCGGGCTGAGGAGGAGGATGACCCGGCACGGGGGCGGCTCGCCCTGCACGCTGCCGGAGAAGGACAACGATGACCGACACGAAGAAGACCCTGCCGCGCGTGGCGCTGCCTGCCGACGCCCGGCTCGACACCCTGGCCGTGCGCGAGGGACTGCCCCCCTCGCCCTGGGGTGAGAACTCCGAGGCGCTGTTCCTGACGAGCTGCTTCGTCCACCCGGACGCCGCCACGGCAGCGCGGCGCTTCGCCAACGAGGAAGAGGCTTTCGTCTACAGCCGCTTCTCGAACCCGAACGTCACGATCATGGAGCGCCGGCTGGCCGCGCTGGAAGGCACCGAGGCCTGCATCGGCACCAGCAGCGGCATGGGTGCGATCCTGCTGCTGATGATGGCCTTGCTGAAGTCGGGCGACCACGTCGTTTGCTCGCGCAGCGTCTTCGGCGCCACGATCAAGCTGCTGCAGGCTGAGTTCGGCAAGTTCGGCGTCGAGTCGACCTTCGTCGCCCAGACCGACGTGGCGCAGTGGAAGGCGGCGATGCGGCCGAATACGCGGCTGCTCTTCGCCGAGACCCCGACCAATCCGATGACCGAGGTCTGCGACATCCAGGCCCTGGCCGATATCGCGCACGAGGGCGGGGCGCTGCTCGTGGTCGACAACTGCCTGTGCTCGCCGGCGCTGCAGCAGCCGGTGAAGTTCGGCGCCGACATCGTGATGCATTCGGGCACCAAGTTCCTCGACGGCCAGGGCCGCGTCAACGCCGGAGCGCTGTGCGCGAGCGAGGCGCTGGTGGCCGGCAAGTTCGTGCCCCTGATGCGCAGCGCCGGCATGAACCTCTCGCCCTTCAACGCCTGGATCGTCGCCAAGGGCATGGAGACGCTGTCCGTGCGCGTACGCGAGCAGAGTGCTCGCGCTTTGCAGCTCGCTCAGTGGCTCGAATCGCACCCGGCCGTCGAGCGCGTGCTCCACCCGGGGCTGGCTTCGCACCCGCAGCACGCGCTGGCGATGCGGCAACAGAACGGGCAGGGCGGGGCGGTCGTGACCTTCATCGTCAAGGGCGGGCGCGAGGAAGCCTTCTCGGTCATCGACGCCACCCGGCTGTGCAGCATCGCCGCCAACTTCGGCGATGTGCGCTCCATCATCACCCACCCGGCCACGACGACGCACGGCCGCCTGACCGAAGAGCAGCGCCTGGCTGCCGGCATCGGCCAGGGCATGATCCGGCTCGGCGTCGGCCTGGAGGACGTCGAGGACCTGAAAGCCGACCTGGCGCGCGGCCTGGACCGGCTGGCGGCCTGACCCGGGCCTCGTTCCCCCCCCTTCCAGCGCCTCCAGCGCAGGCCCTCGAGCAAGCACACGCCGTCATGACCGTCCGCACCCGCATCGCCCCCTCGCCCACCGGCTTCCTGCACCTGGGCACGGCCCGCACCGCGCTCTACTCCTGGGCCTACGCACGCCATCACGGCGGGCAGTTCGTGCTGCGCATCGAGGACACCGACGTCGCGCGCTCGACGCAGGAGTCGGTCGACCAGATCATCGCCTCGATGCGCTGGCTCGGGCTCGATTGTGACGAGGGCCCCATCCACCAGATGGAGCGCCTGGCGCGCTACCACGAGGTTGCCGAGCAGCTCATCGCCGCCGGCCACGCCTACCGTTGCTGGTGCACGCCCGAGGAACTTGACGCCATGCGCGAGGCTCAGCGCGCGCGCGGCGAGAAGACGCGTTACGACGGACGCTGGCGCCCGGAGCCGGGCAAGGTGCTGCCGCCGGCGCCGGCCGGCGTGAAGCCTGTGGTGCGCTTTCGCAACCCGCCGGACGGCGAGGTCACATGGAACGACCTCGTCAAGGGCCCGATCACGATCTCCAACCGCGAGATCGACGACTTGATCATCCTGCGCCACCCGCCCGAGGACGCCACCGCCGACCTGCCCGAGGCCGCGCGCACGCTGGGCGTGCCGACCTACAACTTCGCCGTCGTCGTCGACGACTGGGACATGCGCATCACGCACGTCTTCCGCGGCGACGAGCATGTCAACAACACGCCGTGGCAGATCAACATCTTCCGCGCCATTGCCGGTCACGCCGCCGCGCTGCCGCAGTACGGCCACCTGCCCATCATCCTCGGCGACGACGGTCTGAAGCTGTCCAAGCGCCGTGGCGCCGTCAGCGTCACCGCCTACGAGGACGCCGGCTACCTGCCCGAGGCCATGCTGAACTACCTGGCGCGCCTGGGCTGGAGCCATGGCGACGAGGAGCTGTTCACGCGCGAGCAGATGGTCGCCTGGTTCGACGGCGCGCATCTGGCCCGCAGTCCGGCGCAGTGGGATCCGGCCAAGCTCGCCTGGGTCAATGCCCATTACCTGAAGCTCGCTGGTGACACGCGTCTGGCCGGGCTCGTGGCGCGGCATCTGCAGGTGCGTGGGATCGACGCCGGCGAGCCTGCCCGGCTGGGCGCCGCCTGTGCGCTGTTCAAGGACCGCTGCAGTACCGCCGTCGAGCTCGCGGACTGGATCTCGATGCTGTTCGTGCCCGTGGCGCCGGCCCCGGCCGACCTGGCTGCGCACGTGCCCGATGCCATCGCTCCTGCATTGCGTTCGTTGCGCGAGCGCCTGGCCGAAGTGGCCTGGGACAAGGCCGCCATCGCACAGGCCCTGAAGGACACCTTGGCCGAGCACCGCTTGAAGATGCCGCAACTCGCGCCCGCGGTGCGGGTGCTGGTCTGTGGCCGCGCGCAGACCCCGTCGATCGACGCCGTGCTTGCGCTGTTCGAACGCCGCGCCGTCCTCGAGCGGCTTCAACATATTTGAGACCGAGCGGGGTGGGCGCAACATCTGCGAATTTTCAGGCTATACTTCTGGGCTCGACAGAACGGCAGCTTGCCAATCGGTCCGGAGACCGGGGGTATAGCTCAGCTGGGAGAGCGCTTGCATGGCATGCAAGAGGTCAGCGGTTCGATCCCGCTTACCTCCACCAAAGCAGGTTGCCGTTCGGTTGCGATGAAGGTTACAGTCCCCTTCGTCTAGAGGCCTAGGACACGACCCTTTCACGGTTGTAACAGGGGTTCGAATCCCCTAGGGGACGCCAAGTTTCGGTGGCGCTTGGAGCTCGCAAGAGCTTGAAGCCACCGGCCACGCGGAGTGGTAGTTCAGTTGGTTAGAATACCGGCCTGTCACGCCGGGGGTCGCGGGTTCGAGCCCCGTCCACTCCGCCAAGCCTTCTCAGGAAACAGCCACCTCGGTGGCTGTTTTCGTTTGTGGGCTCCTCCGCTGAGTTCTTCGGGCCGCCAGCCTGAGGGTGTGCGCCTCAGGTGACGCGCACACCACTGAACTGCCAGGGGTCCGCGGCGGCCTCGGTCCCGAGCGGCGATGTGCGCTTTTCTGTGAAGCCCAGTCGCAGACCTTGCAGCGGCGTCCATGGCGTGCGCACTGCAACCAGGGTGCCAAGGTAGGGCCGGGCGAGCTCGAGGATGGCCTCGTGGGGCAGGTCATCGGGTTCGAGCAGACCGCACATCGGGTGCGTCACGGCCCATACGGCCGCGGCCATCACGCCGGCGGCTACCTGGAGGCTCGTGGCGCTGTTGTCGGGGCAGGTGGCGCGCGCCTTCTCGAGCGTCAACTGGGAACCGAGCCACAAGGCACTGCCGGGCGGCCCGCCCAGCAGCACACCGAGTTCATCCATGCCGCTGACCAGGTCCTCGGCGAGCAGGCGTTGGGTGTCGGGCGGGGTCCATCCGCGGGCCTGGAGCTCGTGCAGGGACAGCAGCGCGTCGTCGCAAGGCCGGTAGGCGTAGAGCACCGTGGGACGGTAGTCGGGCGCTTGCGGGTTGCCCAGCGTCAGGTGCTCGGCGATCGAGATCGACTCCATGTGCGTGACCAGATAGCCCAGCAGCGGGCCGCCCAGCGGCGTCCAGCTGCGCACGCGCACCGCGGCTCCCGGCTGCTCGAGCCAGATCGACGCTGTCGAGCCCGTGGCTGGTCGCCGCGCGTCAGCGGGCCAGTCGCGTTCGTGCGTGCCCCAGCCGAGCTCAGCCGGCTGCAGCGCCTCCTCGACGAAGCCCGGCACGGACCAGGTGTTGACGAACTCGCCCGGGCGGCGTCGCGCCATCGACCACTGTGTGTCGCGCTCGGCGATGTGGATCGCGCGCACGCCGAGGTCGCGCGCCATGCGGGCCCAGTCCTCGCGGCAGCGCGGGCTGCCTACACTCCCACCCGCCTGCGCGAGGTGGAGCAGGGCTTGCTTGACGAAGTGCGACACCAGCCCGGGATTGGCGCCGTGTGTGATCACCGCCGTGGGCGTGCCCGGGGCACGCCCGAGCGCGAGCGCGGCTTCGCGCCGAGCGTGGTTGTTGCGCTGCGCGGGCGGGCGCAGCGGTTCGTCGGCCCAGGGCTCGAGCGCGGTGTCGACGTACAGGGCGCCGCGCCGCCGCGCCAGGCCGATCAGCGGCACCGAGTCCACCCCCACTGACACGTTCAGCAGCAAGTCGCCGGGCTGCAGCAGCGGGGCCAGCACAGCCTCGACGTCGTGCCGCTTCACCCCGAGCGGTCTGACGTCCATGCCCTGCGCTGCCGCACGCGCGAGGGCTGGGCTGTCGGGGCTGACCAGGGTGTAGCGCGCGGCCTGCGGCGCCAGATGGCGCCGCATCAGTGGCAGCACCCCTTGGCCGATGCAGCCGAAGCCGACCACCACGACGCGGCCCGCCCAGGCGGGAGGGGCGCGGCTCAGTGCGCCATCCACACCGGCAAGGTCATCGACTGCAGCACGCTGCGCGTGGCCCCGCCGAGCAGCCATTCGCGCGCCCGGGTGTGCCCGTAGCAGCCCATGACCAGCAAGTCGGCGTCGGTGTCGGCGGCCCGCGACAACAGGAGTTCGCCGATGTCGGCACTGGCGTCGCCTTCGTGCGTGATGTGGGCCGTCACGCCGTGCGCCTGCATCCAATCGCGCAGCCACGCATCGCTGGGCGGCGGCATGCCAGGCTGGTCCGGCGCGGTCTCGCCGTAACGCCATCCTGGCTCGTTCCAGCGGGCGATCTCCACGCGCTGCGCCGTCTTCAGCCAGGGCAGGGCGCTGCTGAGCGCTCGCGCCGACTCGCGCGCGGATTTCCATGCGACGAGGATGCGCCGTCCGACGGTTTCGTAATGCCCCACGCGCGGGACCACCAGCGCCGGGCGGCCGCTGGCGGTGAGCACCCCGGGGACGAGGTCCGACGGCACACCCCAGGTCAGCGGGTCATCGCGGTCCTGCTGGCCGAGCACGAGCACATCGCTGCACAGGGCGCGCGCCGCGAGCCGGGCCACAGCCGGCATCAGCGCCCCGCCGCCCTGCGCCGCCGCTCCGTCGCTCCACGACAGGGGGGCACCAGGCCGGCTGGCCTCGGCATCGAACAGACGGCGGGCGGCGCGCTGACGCTCCTCGTCAGCCTGCTGCAGCAACACGACCGCGCCGCCGTCGCCCAGCGCGCTCATCGGCAGTTCGGTCCACACCGGTGTGACGGCGTGCATCGCGACCACCCGTCCGCCGGCGACTTGCGCCAGACGCCGCGCCAGGGCCAGACGCTCGGCGCTGCGCGGCGAGCCGTCGATGTGGACCAACCAATCACCGTAGGCCTGCAGCGGGCCGGTCGTGGCGATGGGGCGCGCGATGGCCGGGGAGGCGCTACCGGAGATGCTTGCGGTTCCTGGCCGGCCCTCGGCCCGAAGGGCGGGGCCGGTGGAGCTGCCGGTGTTGCGCAGAGCGGTCTGTTCGAGCATGGGTGCCACGCCTTCAGAACCGCGTGGACACGCCGGCGCTGATCAGATCGCTGTCGATCCTTTCAGTCCCCAGCTTGACACGCACGCGCTCGAACTCGATACGCCCGCTCAGGTTTTTCGAGAAGTCCCAGCCCAGGCCCAGCCCCCAGGCGCCGCGCGCGTCGGTATCCCTCAGAGGGGCGCCAAGACCTGCTGTCCCGGTGACGCCGCTGCTGTGCATCCACCCCAGTCCGAGCTTGCCGAAAAAGTTCAAGGCCCCTTGCCGGTAGTTGCCCAGCGCAAACAGACCCATGCCGTAGGTCTTGAATTCGTTGCTCACCGTGGCGCTGCCGACCGTGCCGCTGACATCGGCCTTGCCGTGGTGACGCAGATCGACCTCGACGCCCAAGTTGGGGTGGAACATGTAGCCGCCGTACACCTTCGTGCCCAAAGCGCTGCGGTCGCAGGCGGTGGCTCCGGTGCAGTCGAGCCCGGCCCGCGTCTGCCCCAGTGCCACCCCGGCGTAGGCCTGCCCTGGGGCCCAACCCTGTGCCAAGGTCCAAGGCGAGACGAGCGTGGTGGCCAGCGCCGCTGCGCACAGCAAAGTCGATTTCATCGGTGCATCCTCCTGCGTCCTGAGAGGGGCGACCGGGGTCTCCGGCCGCGACAGGCGCATCTTGGCCCGGTGCCCGCCAGCCTGCATTGCGCAGGCTCAGCCAGCGCAAGGCGCCCCTCCACAGCACAAAGCAAAGCCCGGCGCGCCGATGGCGGGCCGGGCTGGACGAGAGGGCCTGGGGCTGGGGCTCGGGTCGTCAGACCTTGGCGGCGATGTAGCGCGCGCCGAGGTAGTAGCGCTTCGGGTCGACCACCTCGGGCACACGGCCGAAGGTCTTGAACAGCTCGTTCATGCCGCGCAGCCAGTTGTCGACCGTGCCGTCCTCGGTGAAGCGCGCGAACTCCGCGCTGCTGAAGTACTGCGCGTAGCCGGACTCGGTCTCGAGGTTGGCGCGCGGCGCGCCGATCAGCGCGGCGGTGTGGTCCACCGCCTGCGGCAGGTTCTTCTGGCGCCAGTCGTTCGCGTCCTTGATGACGCGGATCATCGCGTCCACCAGACCCTGATGGGCCGCGCCCTCGAGCTCGTTACGCATCACGAAGGAACTGGGGAAGCTGTTCTTCGGCATCGCGTCCTGGTTGCCGTAGAGCTCGACGAGGTCGGGCTTGCGCGCCTTCAGCGTCGCCACGTGCGGATACCAGATCCCGGCGCCGTCCACCTGGCCGGAGGCGAATGCCGTGACGATGGTCGATGGGTCCATGGTCACGCGCTTGACGTCGGCCACCGTCATGCCAGCAGCCGCCAGGGCTAGGCGCAGCAGCATGTCGCCCGATGTGCCCTCGGGCACGGCCACGGTCTTGCCACGCAGGTCGCGCACCGACTTGATGCCCGGCTGCGCGATCACGCGGTCGGAGTAGCCCACCACGTTCATCGAGATCAGCTTGGCGCGGCCAGAGATCGGCAGCCACAAGGCGCCAGGCCCGATGTAGCCAAAGTCCAGGTCGCCCGCGCCCAGGGCCTGGATCTGGATCGGCCCGTTCGTGAAGGACTTGATGTCCGGCACCAGGCCATGCTTCTTCCACAGGTCCTGCCGGTTGGCGATGGCGGTGATGGAAGCGCCGTGGAAGTCGGCGATGTAGCCCACGCGCACGCGCTGCGCCTGGGCGAAGACGGGCGCCCCGACGGCGGCCGCGGTGGCCACCAGGCCGAGCGCGGCTTCACGGCGGGTCAGGCCACGGCGGCGCGCGGCGGGTCGTGCGGTGTCTTGTGGGTTCATGGTCGTCTCCTCTGGTGTGGGGTTGCAGGACGGGAGTTTGCAAGCCGGGCCGTCAAAGGCGCCCACCCGGCTCAGGTGGGCGTATCCGGGTCCGGGGCTGAGGGCTGGTGGTACACGGCGGTCCAGACCTCGTTGCGCAGGCGCTGGAATTCGGCCGACAGCCGCAGCGCCTCGGTGCGGGGGTGCGGCAGGTCGACGGGGACGATGCGGTGGATCCGCCCCGGCCGCGCGGCCATCACGACGACGCGGTGGGCCAGGTAGACCGCCTCGTCGACGTCGTGGGTGATGAACAGGATCGTGCGCCGGTCGCGCGACCAGGTTTGCAGCAGCTGGTCCTGCATGTGGACCCGCGTCAGTGCATCCAGGGCGCCGAAGGGCTCGTCCATCAGCAGGACCTTGGGGTCGACGGCGTAGGCGCGGGCGATCGCGCAGCGCTGCTTCATGCCCCCGGACAGCGTCTTGGGCAGCGCGTCGGCGAAGGCGCTCAGCCCTACCAGGTCGAGGCAGCGCTCGACCGTGCGCTCGCGCTCGGCGCGGGGCACGCCCGCGATCTCGAGCCCGAAGGCCACGTTCTCGCGCACGGTCAGCCAGGGGAACAGCGCGTACTGCTGGAAGATGACGCCGCGCTCCGGGCCTGGGCCGCGCACAGGGCGGCCGTCGACGGTCACCGTGCCGGCCGTGGGCTCCAGCAGGCCGGCGACCATGTTCATCAGCGTCGACTTGCCGCAGCCCGACGGGCCCACCAGGGTGACGATCTCGCCATCACCGACATCGAGGTCGACGTCGGCCACGGCGCGAAAGGCCGACCCCATCATGTCGAACACACAGTTCACGCCGCGGAAGGCGATCTTCGGTGCCATGGCTGTGCCGGGAGGAGCAGGGGTGTTCATCGACGCTCCTGCCAGGTCGTCAGGCGGCCGTCCAGCCACAGCAGCATCCGGTCCATCAGCAGGCCCATCAGGCCGATGGTCACGAGCGCAACGAAGATCGTGGCGAGGTCGTAGTAGACCTGCGCCTGCTGCATCCGGTGCCCGAGCCCTTCCTGGGCGGCGATGAGCTCGGCGGCCACGAGTGTCGACCAGGCCGCGCCCAGTCCCGTGCGCATGCCCACCAGGATGAAGGGGGTGGAGGCGGGGATGACAACACGGCGGAAGACGGCCGCGTCGCCGGCGCCGAGCACGCGCGCCGCGTTGATGAGCACGCGGTCGACATTGACGACGCCCTGGTAGGTGGAGATCACCGAGACGAGGAAGGCTGCCAGCGTGATGACGAAGACCTTGGGCACCTCGCCGATGCCGAGGAAGACGATGGCCAGCGGGATCATCGCCAGCGGCGGGATGGTGCGGAAGAACTGCACATAGGGCTCGAGCAGGCCGCGCGCCACCGTGTACCAGCCCATCAGGAAGCCCACGGGGATGGCCAGCATCGTGCCGATCGCAAAGCCCAGCAACACGCGCTGCAGCGAGGCGGCCGCGTCCTTGAACAACTGACCGTTGGCCAGCAGTTCGAGCGCCTTGACGCCGACCTCCTGCGGCCCGGGCAGGCCTGCCAGTTTCAAGTGGCTGGCCAGCCACCACAGCGCCAGGCCGAGCAGCGCCGACAGCAGGTTCAGCGCGAGCAGCTTGCGGCGCACCAGGCGTTGACGCAGGCGCTCACGCTCGGCTTGGGAGGACGCGGTCGGGGACGCGTCCGAAGTCTTCATGATGCGGGGGGTCACCGTCATGCGCAGGTCACTTTTCGGCGTCTTCAGCTCTGGTAGACGCGGGCATCCGCCAGCAGCCGGTCGAGGGCGACGAGCGCGGCGCCTTGCAGGCCGCCGAGTCGACCCAGCGCGGTGCGGCGGACGACGAGGCCGTCCAGCAACTCCGGCTGGGCGCGGCCCCGCAGCCGCGCCTTCAGGTCGTCGGCAAAGGCCTGCGAGGCCTGGCTGTAGATGCCGCCCAGGACGATCACGCGCGGGCCGAGGATGTCGATCGCGATGCCCAGGCCGAGGGCCAGGTTGTCCAAGGTTTGCGCATAGAGCTCGCGGGCGGTGGCATCGCCTTCGCCACGACGCCGCTCGAGCAGCGGCAGCACGGGCTCGCTGGCCGGCGGGACATCCAGCACCGCGCACAGGTAGGCCTCGTTCGTGACGCTGACGAGGTGACTGTCGGTGGGCACGCGGCTGGCGAAGGCGTTGGCGGCCAGCGGGATGTAGCCGAGTTCGCTGGCGCCGTAGTGCCCGTGGCGGTTGGAGCTGGCGCCGTTGACCATGGCTGCGCCCAGGCCGAAGCGGGCCTGCAGGAAGAGCATTGGCTGCTCTTCGTCCAGACCCAGGTGGCGGAACTCGGCGAAGGCCATCGCGCGCGTGTTGTTGGTGACCAACACGGGCAGGCTGGTGCTCGATTCCAGCGCGTCAGCCAGGGCGATCTGGTGCCAGCCCAGTTGCCTCGAGCGCAGCAGGGTGCGCAGGCGGGTGTCGGTCAGGCCGGGCGTGGCGATCGACACCGCCCGCAGCGGGCGGCGACCGGCGGCGCGCTCCAGGCGCTGGGCCTCGAGCACCAGCCCGGCCAGTTGCTCCACCGAGTCCCGGGGGTCCTGGCTGCGGAAGGCGCCCGCCTGGCTGCGCACGGGGCCGGGACGGGCGTCGAGCCCGGTCACCGCGGTGTGAACGGTATCCGGCTCCAGCAGCAGGCAGAGCACCTTGCAGGCGTCGGGCACGAGCTCCAGCGCGGTGCGCGGGCGCCCTGGCTCGGCCTGGTGCTGCGGGCCCGATTCGCGCACCCAGCCGATGTCGAGCAGGTCGCCGATGACCTTGCTCAGCGTGGTGGACGAGCGCTGCAGCCGCGCCCCGAGCTCGACGCGCGATTGCGGACCGTGGTCGCGCAGCTTGCGCACGACCTCGCCGCGATGGCGTATGCGCAGCTGCTCTACCGGCGTGTGCTTGCGCAGGCCCTCCGCCGCGCAAGCCGGCGCCGCCCGGTGCCTCGCGAGGCGCCGGCCCGGCGCGGCTGGCGCCAGCGCGGTGGCAGGCCGGGCGGTCGAGGAGGCGGGGTCAGGTGCGTGCACAGAATTATTCCCTGGTGGGGATTAAATAGATAAACTGCAGCGATGTCAACGGCCCACCCCCGGGCGATGCGGGGTCAGCCGAACGAGCGGAGACCCCGATGAGCCAGCAGCGCCAGCGCCCGAACATCCTGTTCATCATGGCCGACGACCACGCCGCGCGCGCGATCAGCTGCTACGGCCACGGCATCAACCACACGCCGCACATCGACCGCATCGCGCGCGAGGGCGTGCGCCTGGACCACTGCTATGTCAGCAACTCCATCTGCACGCCCAGCCGCGCGGCCATCCTGACGGGCACCTACAACCACGTCAATGGCGTCATGACGCTGGACGACGGCATCGACAACCGCTTGCCCAACGTCGCCAAGCACCTGCGCTCGGCCGGCTACCAGACTGCCATCGTCGGCAAGTGGCACCTGGGCGAGGGCCCTGCGCACTGCCCAACGGGCTTCGACCACTGGTCGGTCGTGCCCGGGCAGGGCGACTACTTCGACCCCGTCTTCCACGAGGCTGGGGGAGCCGTGCAGCGCCCGGGCTACGTCACCGACGTCATCACCGACCAGTGCCTGCAGTGGCTGGACGGGCGCGATGCGTCGCGCCCCTTCTTCCTGATGTGCCACCACAAGGCGCCGCACCGCTCCTGGGAGAACCACCCGCGGCACGATGGCCTGCACGTCGATGACGTTGCCGTTCCGGCCAGCTTCGACGACGACTACCGACACCGCGCCGCGGCCGCCGCCGCGGCCAAGATGCGCATCGCCGACGACCTGACCTATCTGGACCTCGGCCTGGTGCAGCCCGAGGGCGGCCGCGAGGTCGGCGAGCCGCTGCTGCCCGGGATGTCGGTGCGCAAGCTGCCCCGGCCGGCCGACGAGGCCGCGCTGCGCCGCCTGCGCCTGGTCGACCGCCGCACCGGCGAGGTGTTTCGCTTCGACAGCGAGCGCGACTACACGCACTTCAAGTACCAGCGCTACCTCAAGCGCTACCTGAGGACCATCGCTTCCATCGACGAGAGCGTGGGCCGGCTGCTGGACTGGCTGGACGCCAAGGGCCTGGCCGAGGACACGCTGGTCATCTACACCTCGGACCAGGGCTTCTTCCTCGGCGAGCACGGCTGGTACGACAAGCGCTTCATGTACGAGCAGTCCTTTCAGATGCCCTTCGTGGCGCGCTGGCCGCGCGAGATCGCGCCCGGCGGCGTGCGCACCGCGATCGCCTCCAACGTCGACTTCGCGCCCACCTTCCTCGACCTGGCCGGCACGGCGGTGCCGAGCTACATGCAGGGGCGCAGCCTGCGCGGCCTGCTGCGCGGCGAGCTGCCCGCCGACTGGCCGCAGGTGGCGTATCACCGCTACTGGATGCACCAGGACGAGTACCACAACGCCTACGCCCACTACGGCATCCGAGACCACCGCTACAAGCTCATCTACTGGTACAACCAAGGGCTGGGCGCGCACGGCTCGCAGCCCGGCGGGCAGCCGCCGGAGTGGGAGCTCTTCGACTGCGAGAAGGACCCGCTGGAGCTGTTCAACTGCTGGGCCGAGCCGGCCTACCAGGAGGTGGTGCGCCGCATGACCGGGCTGCTCAAGCAGAAGATGCTCGAGATCGGCGACACGCCGGCGCACCTCTGAGGCTGCAGGCCGGGCTGCGGAGCGGTCAGTCCTGGTTGCTTGCCGGCGGGTGCGGCGCGACCGCGGCGATTCGTCGCGGTCAGAACCGGCGCGTCAGGCGTCCAGGCCCCCGGCGGCCATCACGTCCCAGCACGCGCCCATGGTGTGGTAATCGACCTTGCCCGGGGGCGACTTCGTGTCCTCGAGCTTGCGGCCGTCGTCGCCGACGATGCGAAACCAGCCGCCGTGGCGGTGATCGACCATGTGCCGCCAGCTGAAGCGCCAGATCTCGCGGTACTGGCGCAGGAACTCCGGCTCGCCGGTGGCGCGCCACAGCCGCCAGGCGCTGGCGAATGACTCGGCCTGGACCCAGAAGTACTTGTCGTTGTCGCAGGGGCTGCGGTCGGGCGAGAAGCCGTAGATCAGACCGCCGTGCACGGCGTCCCAGCCGTGGTCCCAGGCGGCCTGGTGCAGCGAGGCTGCACGATCCACCCAGCGGCGCTGCGGGCGGTGGCCGTGGGCGATCAGCAGCAGCTTGGCCCATTCGGTCTGGTGTCCGGTCTGGAAGCCCCAGGGTTTGAAGATGTTGCCCGGGTTGTCGCGGTTGTAGTCCCAGTCGACCGACCAGTCCAGCCCGTAGTGTTCCCACACCAGGCCGCCGGCGGCGTCGGCCAGCTCGAAGGCGAAGCGCTCGATCAGCGCCTCGGCACGGGCGAAATAGCGCTGGTCCCCTGTGGCCTCGTAGGCCGCCAGACAGGCCTCGCACTGGTGCATGTTGGCATTCTGGCCGCGGTAGGCGATGAGCTCGCCCGCGGGCGTGATCTCGTCGGCGTAAGCCCGGTCTGCCGCACGCCAGAAGGCGGCGTCCATGCGGTCGAAGGCATCGGCCACGCCCGCGGCGTCCACCAGCCCCACGCGCGCCGCGTGGCTGCGCGCCAGCAGCACGAAGGCCTGACCGTAGGCCATCGCGCTCGCATCGTCCAGGCGCGCGCCGTCCAGCGTCCAGCCGTACAGCCCGTCGCGGCGGCGGAAGGCCTCGAGGTGGGCGAGCGCATGGCGCGTCCAATCCAGGTAAGGCGTCCGCCCGGTATGCCGGTGCGCCATCGCCCAGTTGAATACAAAGCGCGTGGCGCTGACGAGGTGGCGCGTGCGCCGGTCGTAGACCGTACCGTCGTCGAGGAAGCAGTGGAAGAAGCCCCCCGAGGGGTCGAGCGCGTTCGGGGCGTAGAAGCGCAGGATGGTGTCGACGTGCGCCTCAAGGAACGCACAGCCGAGGAAATTGGGATGGGTCAGCATGTGTTTCAGTTTCGCTCAGGCCGCGGCCGGCAGCAGAAGATCAGGTGACCACGCAGGAGCGCTTGTTGGTCCGCCTTCTGGGGCACCGCATGCCGTCATGGTCATTCACTTGGCTGCGCCACGCTGGGCTGTGGTCACGGCGTCTGCGCCGCCTCTGCCTCGATCCAATCGCAAACCGCACCGACCTCTCGCAGAGCGCGACCACCGGGGCGGGTCAGCAGGTGGTAGGCCCGCGGCGGGTGCAGCTCCAGGGTCAGCGGTCTTGCCAGCCGCCCGGCGGCGATCTCGGGCTCCACGAAGGGAAAGGTTCCCAGGATGACGCCTTGACCTTCGAGGGCCGCCTGCAGGGCATGGTTGGCGTCACGCATGATGGTCTCGTGCACGAATGTCAGGTCAGGCGCGCCGGCATGCCGCAGCCACGCGTTCCACTCCTCCCGGTCCCATTGATGGATGATCGGGAAGTTCGCCAGGTCTTGGGCCACCCGAATGCCGCCGCGCTCGCGCAGCAAGGTCGGGCTGGCCACAGGCGAATAGCGGATCGCGAACAACCGTCGCGCCTCCAGCCCGGCCCAGTCGCCGGTGCCCCAGTCCACCGCGATCATGGTCACCAGTTGTTCGGCGTTGGTGATGCGCGGTCCCTGATGCAGCACCAGTTCGATCTTCGGGTGCATGCGGTAGAAATTGGACAGGCGCGGGATCAGCCAGCGCGAGCCGAAGATCGGACCGACCGCCAAGGTCACGGTCTTGCGGTTGGTGGTGATGTGGTTGTCGACCTCGGCCCGGATGTCGTCGAAGGCCCGTCCGACCACCCGTGCGAGCGAGCGCCCGGCATCCGTCAGCAGTACCTTGCGCGTCTTGCGCACAAACAGCAGGCAGTTCCAGTTGCGCTCGAGTTGCCGGATCTGGTTGCTCACGCTGGTCGGCGTGACCCGAAGCTCCTCGGCCGCGCCCTTGAAGCTCAGCAACCGAGCCGCCGCCTCGAACGAGCGCAGCGCGGTCAGTGGCAGATGGGTGCGGGAGGGCGGCATGGTTGTGCAGACGACATGTCGAGCATATCGCAGCAGGGCATGAATAAAAATCTGTTGATGCATGGGTAGGAAATGATCGCTTGTCTGAAGGACGCGGCAACCTCAAACTCACCTCGTGTCCTTCGCTGACGCACAACATTTCCTTCCAACTGCAAGTGCCTGAAGCCGCCCGCAACGTCCGGGCAGGCGGCGAGCGCACCCCGCAGGCGCTGGTTGGCGGCTCGGCCGAGGGCGTGAGCACCTGTCTGGCCGAAGAATCGATCGCATACCGAACTTCAACGTGAGGAGACGAGCTTGACCGAACCCACCCGACGCCGTCTGCGCGGCGGCAACCTGCTGGCGCGGGCCCTGCTGGAGAAGGGCGTGGAGCACGTCTTCACGCTGTCCGGCGGCTTCTGCAACCCGGCACTCGAGGGCTTCATGGAGTGCGGCATGCGGGTCATCAACTGCCCCCACGAACAGGTGGCTGGACACCTGGCCGACGCGCACACGCGCATCACCCGCAAGCCGGCGGTCTGCCTGGTCGGGCCGGAGGGGTTTGCCAACGCGGTGCCAGCCATGATGGAGGCCTGGGGCGAGCGCTCGCCGGTGATCTTCGTCACGGGCTCGAGCACGCTCAAGCGCAAGGGCGCCGGGGGCTTCAAGGAGATCGACGACGTGGCCATTGCCGCGCCGCTGACCAAGCACAGCGTGGGCATCACGGACGGCACGCGCATCAGCGAATGCGTGGACCGCGCCTGGAAGATCGCCACCAGCGGCTATCCCGGTGGCGTGCATCTGAGCCTGCCGGTGGACATCATGTTCTCGTCCTTCGACGAGGACGCCGGCCGCGAGGAGCGTCCGTATGTGCGCACGGCCGTACCGCCGCCGCGCGCCTGGCCGGACCCCGCCGCGCTGGAGCCGCTGCTGGCCCGCATCGTGGCAGCGAAGCGGCCGATGATCATCGGCGGCCATGGCGTGTGGTGGTCCGGCAGCGAGCGCAAGCTCGAGGCCGTCGCACTGGCGCTGAACATCCCCGTCTTCAACATCCCTTACCACCAGAAGCTGCTGGGCGAGGACAACCCCGTCTACATGGGCCTCGCCGACATCCACCAGTACCAGCCCGCGCGCCAGGCACTGGAAGCCAGCGACCTGGTTCTGATGATCGGTGGCCGCCTGGACAACCAGATGAACTTCGGCAACGCGCCGTTGTTTCCCGATACCACCCGGCTGGTGTGCGTGAACGGCTCGTTCGAGGAACTGGAGATGAACCGCTCCGCCGATCATGTGCTGCTGAGCGATCCGGGAGCTTTTCTCGATGCGCTGCTGTCGCTCCAGCAGCACGGCAAGTGGACCTTGGACAAGTCCTGGTTCGACACCAACCGTGCCTGGCGTGCCGAGTGGGTGGCCAAGACCCTGGCCGACCTGGCCCAGGACACGCAGGCGGCCGCCGCCACCGGCGGCAAGATTCACCCGCTGCAACTCTCGCTCGACGTGCAGGCCGAGATGGGCGACAAGGATTGGCTGGTGTTCGACGGCGGCAACACCCATTTCTGGTCGGAGATCGCGGTGAATCTGGCCGGCTGGCAGGGCCGCAAGCTCGCGGGCATCCTTCATCCGGGCACTTTCAGCATGTTGGGCGTTGGCGTATCCATGGCGGTGGCCGCAAAGAACACCCACCCCGACGCGACGGTGGTGCTGATCAGTGGCGACGGTGCCTTCCTCTCGGGCGGCCTGTCGATCGAGGCCGCATTCCAGGAGAACCTGCCGATCGTCGTCGTCATCGACAACAACGGCGGGCTGGACTGCATCTCGCAGCAGCAGGAACGCCTGTTCGCCAACGGGCGCCACTTCGCCACCGACTTCCGTGACATCCCCTTCCACACGATGTTCCAGGGCATGGGCGGGCATGGCGAGCTCGTGGAGCGGCGCGAGCAGCTCGGCCCGGCCATCCGCCGCGCCATCGCCAGCGGCAAGACCGCCTGCGTGAACGTCAAGGCCAAGGGCGTGATCAGCCCGATCGTCTTGGCGACGACGAGCAAACGTGACAAGGCTTCGATCGAATAGGCAACACCATGGCCAGCCTGAGCACCCACATCCTGAACTCGGTCGACGGCACCCATGCCGGGGACGTCGCCGTCTGCCTGTCCCGCACCGATGCGCAGGGCCGGCGCGTCGTGCTGTTCGACCGGCGCACCGACCCGGGCGGCCGCCTGACCGAGCGCATCGACCCGGCCCAGGTCGATGCCGCCGCCGACTACGAACTGGTGTTCCAGACCGGGGCGTACTTCGCTGCGCGCGGGCTGGACCTGCCGGGCCTGCGCCTGCAGCACGAAGTGGTGATCCGGTTTCGCATGCCCGATGCGCAGGCGGCTTATCACATGCCGCTGGTGATGGCACCCAACGGCTACAGCGTCTGGCTTTCGAGCTGAGGCGCGTGCCACCGTTTGTCCCGTTACGACACCCACCCGCAGGAGCACTGCAATGAGCCCGATTAACTCGCGTGTCAACCGCCGCGTCGCCCTGGCCGGTCTCGCCCTGACAGTCGCCAGCCGCGCGTCGGCGCAGGAGGTCTACCCGAACCGCATGCTGAAGATGATCGTGGCGCAGCCGCCGGGCAACTCCGCCGACCTGGTGGCGCGCATGCTGGCCGAGCGGCTCAAACGCGCGCTCGGACAGCCGGTGGTGGTGGATAACCGGCCGGGTGCAAGCGGCAGTATCGGCGTGGCGGCGATCGCCTCGGCCCCGCCTGACGGCTACACCATAGGCATCGGCGGCATCGGCCAGCTGGCGCTGAACCCCACGCTCTACAGCAAGCTGCCCTACGACGCCCAGAACGGCTTCACGCCCATCGCCATCGTCTACCGCGGGCCGATGCTGATCCTGGTCGACGCCGCCTCGCCGATCACGAGCGTGCGCGAGCTGGTGGCGCAGTCCCAGGCCTCGTCCACAGGCCTGGACTTCACATCCGCGGGCGCCGGCTCGATCATGCACCTGATGGGCGAGCACCTCGCGCTCACCGCGCGCGCGAAGATGCTGCATGTGCCCAGCCGTGGCACGGCAGCGGCGGCGACGCTGGTGCTGGGCAAGCATGCGGCCATGCTGGTCGAGAACGTCACCGCGAGCATTTCCTTCGTGCGCTCCGGGCAGCTGCGCGCCCTGGCCATCACCAGCGCGCAGCGCCATCCTTCACTGCCCAACGTGCCCAGCATCGTCGAATCAGGCTATCCGAACCTGGTGACCGAAGGCTGGCTGTCCCTGGTGGCGCCGGCCGGGTTGCCCGCGCCTGTGCGCGATCGCCTGGCCGAGGAGGTGCGCAAGATCGTCCAGCAACCCGACTTCCAGTCCTGGACCGTGAACAGTGGCGGCCTGGTCGAACCCACGACGCCCGAGCAGGCCGGCGCCTACGTGCGCGCCGAAGCCGCCCGTTGGTCGGAGCTCATCCGCGCCGTCGGGATCAAGCTCGACTGAGACGCTCGCCCGAACACCTCTGCAACGCAAGGATCGTCCCACCGTGTCCACCAGTGGTTTGAACATGTCGCGCCGCATCCGGCGCACCCCTTACACCGATCGCGTGGAGCAGGTGGGGGTGCGCGGTTTCTCCGTGGTCAACCACATGCTGCTGCCCAAGGCCTTCCAGCCCACAGTCGAGGAGGACTACTGGCACCTGCGCAGCCACGTGCAGATCTGGGACGTGTCGTGCCAGCGCCAGGTGCAGATCCAGGGCCCGCACGCGGCCCGGCTGGTGCAGTGGATGACGCCGCGCGACATCCGCAAATGCGCAGTGGGCCAATGCATGTATGTGCCCATCGTCGATGACCAGGCCGGCCTGCTCAACGACCCGGTGATGCTCAAGCTGGCCGAAGATCGCTTCTGGCTCTCGATCGCCGACTCCGACCTGCTGCTGTATGCCAAGGGACTGGCGATCGGCGCGGGGATGGATGTGCGCGTGGACGAACCGGACGTGAACACGCTCGCCGTGCAGGGGCCCAAAGCCGAAGACCTGATGGTCGACGTGTTCGGGCCTGGCATCCGCGAGGTGCGATTCTTCCGCTTCGGCTGGTTCGACTTTGCGGGAACCCGGCAACTCATCGCCCGCGGCGGCTATTCCAAGCCTGGTGGGTTCGAGATCTACCTCGATGACAGGGCTTTGGCCGAGCGGCTGTGGGACACGGTCTGGGCCGCGGGCCAGAAGTACCAGATCACACCGGGCTGCCCCAACATCATCGACCGCGTCGAGGCCGGACTGCTGTCCTATGGCAACGAGATGACGCGAGAGAACAACCCGCTGGAGATCAGCCTGGCGAAATACTGCTCGCTCGACGGTTCGGTGGACTACATCGGGCGCGCGGCGTTGCAGGCCATCGCGGCCCGCGGCGTGCAGCGCGAGATCCGCGGTGTCTTGTTCGACGGCGGACCCTGCCCCCCCTGCGCCAAGCCCTGGCCGGTGATGGTGGGCACGCACAAAGTCGGCCAGGTGACCACCGGGATTTGGTCGCCGCGGCTCGAGCGCAATATCGGCCTTTCGCTGATCGAGCGCGGATTCTGGGACCCAGGGCAGCCTGTCGAGGTGCTGACGGTCGACGGGCTGGTGCGTCCCGGCGAGTTGTGCGCCTTGCCCTTCGACTGATGGCCGAAGCCGATTTCAAGGCGGTTTCGATCGAGGTCCGACATGGCGACGACGCCCTGCTGCGCCTGCGCCGCCGGCAGGTCCTGGACCTGCCCGGCAGATGCGGTGTGCGGGCTGTCTCTGTAGGGAGGGCCTGATGTACGCCGTGCGACGCTGGTCGGTACGCCATGCCCGGGGCATGGAGGCCTTCTACGAGCGCTTCGAGCGCGTGCTCGTGGCCCTGCATCCGCTGTGGAAGGCAGTCGGCTACGAGCGTCTGGAGCGGCCGGTGGCCAGGCTCGAGCGCTTGGTCAAGGGCTTGCTGTTCGACTGCAAGATGTGCGGGCAGTGCGCGCTCGGCTCGACCGGCATGTCGTGTTCGATGAACTGTCCCAAGAACCTGCGCAATGGGCCCTGCGGCGGGGTGCGCGCCGACGGCCACTGCGAGGTCCTGCCCGAGATGCGCTGTGTATGGGTCGAGGCCTACGCCGGCAGCCAGCGCATGGACGCCGGAAGAGAGGCGATCAAGGTGGTGCAGATCGCGGTCGACTGGCGCCTTGCTGGCCGATCGAGCTGGTTGAAGGTGGCGCGCGAGAAGGGCGAGCAGGCGCGGGGCAAGCAAGTGGGGACGTCCCCATGAGATTCCAGGACGACCGGGTGCCGGGCTATCCGCTGCCCCTCCTTCCCGGCCATGCATCACCCGGCCGCCTGGAGCGTGTGCTGCGCGCAGGTGGCTTCGCGATCACGGCCGAACTCGAGCCGCCGGATTCCGCCGACCCCGAGGAGGTCTACCGCCGGGCCCGCGTGTTCGACGGCTGGGTGGACGCGATCAACGCCACCGACGGCAGTGGCGCCAATTGCCACATGTCCAGCCTGGCCGTGTGCTCGCTGCTCACGCGCGCGGGCTACTCGCCGGTGATGCAGATCTCGTGCCGCGACAAGAACCGTATCGCGATCCAGGGCGACATCCTCGGCGGCGCAGCCATGGGCGTGTGCAACATGCTGTGCCTGACAGGCGACGGAGTGCAGGCCGGCGATCATCCCCAGGCCAAGCCGGTGTTCGACCTCGACTGCATTTCATTGCTGGAGATCGGGCGAGGCATGCGTGATGAACACCGCTTCCAGAGCGGGCGCAAGCTGACCTCCGCTCCGCGCGTGTTCTTCGGTGCTGCCGCCAACCCCTTCGGTCAGCCCTTCGAGTGGCGTGCCGAACGCCTGGCCAAGAAGGTGGCGGCCGGTGCCCAGTTCGTGCAGACGCAGTATTGCTACGACGTGCCGCGCCTGCGCGAGTTCCTGCAGCGCGTGGACACGCTGGGTCTTCTGGACCAGGTCTTCATCCTCGTCGGGGTGGGTCCGCTGCGCTCGGCCAAGGCGGGCGAATGGATGCGCACGAACGTTCCCGGCATCCACATCCCCGACGCCGTGCTCGAGCGCGTGGCCGGTGCCGACGATCAGGCTGTCGAAGGCCGCAAGGTGTGCGTCGACATCATTCAGGAAGTGCGCGAGATCAAGGGCGTGTCGGGAATCCACATCATGGCCTACCGCCAGGAACACGCCGTGCCCGAGATCATCGAGCGCTCCGGCGTGCTCAGCGGCCGCGTGCCGTGGCATCCCGGGCTCGGCCGCAGCCCCGCGATCCAGTAGACGAGGGAAGTGGCCGCACGACGGACGCGGTCATCCTCTGCGCCACCCGGGGCGGCTTGATCGACCCCGTGCGGGCCTCGTCATCATCGGTGAACGCATCGACTCCAACGGCCCCAGGGCCTCGGCAGAGCAGATGCCGCCCGGCGAGTTGAGCCAGGCCTGGACCGCCGCCTCCGCGCTGCTGGCGACCCACTGCAGGTGCCTTGGGGGCTGCCGCTCGCGCTGCGAGGCCCGTGTCGAGCCGAGATGGTCCCCCCGACAGGAATCGAACCTGTATCTAGCGCTTAGGAGGCGCTCGTTCTATCCATTGAACTACGGCGGGAACGCCGGATTCTAGGGTCCGCCTCTGGGCGGCGCGTTCGCGGGTGGCGGGGGCGTGGCGAGGCCACGCCCTGGCGGCGTGGCGCGGTCGAAGCGCCAGGTGAAGATGAGGTCGAGCGAGTTCTCCTGCCCGCTCTGCGCGCGCAGTGTGAACTGCTGCGCGATCCGGTAGACCAGCTGCCAGGTGCCGGCGGTGGCGTTCACGCTGCGTTCGTAGCCTAGATACCAGTTCCGGCTGAGTTGCTTGCCCAGCGTGACGACGGTGGTGCGCACTTCGCCGTCACCCTGGCGCAGCGAGAGTTCGTCGATGCCGAAGGTGCGCAGCAGCGCGTCCGTCGGCGCCTCGCGCTCGCCGGCCAGCAGCGCGACGGCGGCGCGCTGCAGCACCGCGGCGTCGGCGCGGACCAGGCCTTCCGAACCGCGGCCGAGCACGAGCCATGAGAGTTTTTCGCTCTCGGGCAGCTCCGGCTCGCTCACCAGACGGACTCGTACGGCCTGGGGCGTGCCGCTGATGGCCACCCCGACAGGCATGTCGATGTTCGGCCGCAGCGCCAGGATGTCCAGGCGCGGCGTATCGACCCGACCGGTGAACGCCAGGATGCCGCGCTCGATCTTCAGGCGCTGGCCATAGGCCACATACGTGCCGCCCTCGGTTCGGACGGCGCCGTCCACGGCCAGACGGCCCTGCGGCGTGCTGACCCGCAGGTCGCCCTTGAGCAGGGTGTCGAGCCCCCGACCGCGCACACGCAGGCGCTGGCCCAGGTCGACGTCCAGCCGTACCGCGGCCTGGCGCATCAGTGGCGAGGGCGGGGGCGGCTCCAGGCGCGTCTGCGGGGATTCTTCGCTTCGCCGCCGCACGGTCACGTCTTCGTCCAGGGTCGGCGCGTCGCGGGTGGCGAGGTCGAACAGGCCGCTGTCCACGCTGACCTTGCCTTCCAGCTGCACCCGGTCCGGGCGCAGCTCCAGCACGGCCCGTCCACTGGCCACCAGCTGGCGGTCGATGCGGCCGAGCACACGGAAGCCGTCGGCCTGCAGGTCCAGGCGGGCTTGCGGGCTCGCACCCAGTTGCGCACTGCCGCTGGCCACGAGGGTGCCCTCACCCCCGCGCAGCGACA
Source organism: uncultured beta proteobacterium (assembly GCA_903876715.1). Taxonomy (GTDB): domain Bacteria; phylum Pseudomonadota; class Gammaproteobacteria; order Burkholderiales; family Burkholderiaceae_C; genus Rubrivivax. The sequence goes on along the minus strand of CAIRBF010000096.1, from coordinate 3,938 downwards.
GGCGGTCGATACGGGCTGTGCTGCCCTGCAGCACCACCGAGAGTTCGCCGCCGGCGTAGTCCACACCTTGCAGCAGGTTGCGCACGGCGATGCCTTCGCCGCGCAGTTCGCCCACGACTTCCGGCGCGCCGAGCCGCCCGCCGAGCCGGGCGACGGTCTCCACCGCGCCGTCCACCCGCCAGCCCGCGGGTATCCAGGCGCTCCAGATGCCCAGGTTCGGCACCCGGAACAGCACCGCGCCGTTCAAGGCCGACCGCAGGTCGGGCCAGCGCGAGTCCGCCCCGTTGGCCAGCGTGACGGCGCCCGACACCGTGCCCAGCGTACGGCCGGCAAACAGGGGCGACAGGGTCCAGCGGCCATCTTCGGCCAACAGCGCCACGTCCAGTGCGCTGACCCCCAGTGGGAACCGGGTGTCGCCATCTGTCACGGCCAGGTCGCCGTCGATGCGCTGCAGGCGCAACTCGGCCTCCATCTCCTCGGCGGCGCGAACCCGCAGCTTCGCCTGCGCACGCAGATCGCCGCTCCAGGACAGCCCGGTGCCCAGGCGTTGCAGAATCGGCGCGACTGCGAAGGGGTCGATGTCGGCCTCGAGCTCGGCGTCGTCGCGGCCGGCGTTGGCGCGGTAACGGGCCTCCTTCCAGCGCAGCCGCAGGTCCTGCCCAACGGTGGCCTGTCCTGGCATCAGACGCGCTGCTACCAGGCGGCCGTCGGTCGACCAGTCCAGCTCGGCTGCAAGGTCGCGCGCCTGCAGCCAGTCCGTGGGGGTGGGCGGGGTGGAGCCGTTCCACGCGCCGGCGCGCAGTTCCAGGACCTTGCCACTCCAGCGACCGGCCCCGGTGGCTGCGGCCGCCCAGCTGCCGCGCAGTACCAGCCGGGCCTGCGTGCCGGCGCCACGCGTCCAGCCCAAGGCGTCGGCCAGCAGCGGGGGCGGCTGCAGCGGCGCAGACAGGTCGACCTGAACCCGGTGCTCCTGCAGCGACCCTTCGCCGTCGACGACGAGCCGGGCGATGCGTGTGGTGTAGTGCACCGCGTCGCCCAGATCCAGGCGCACTTGCATGGCGTCGCGGCCCGCGGGGTCGATCTTCCAGCGCGCCTGGCCTTCGCCCACGGCCCAGGCCCCGGCGCGCAGGCATTGCAGGCGCAATTCGCCGTCGGTGCGCAGCGCGGGCCACCGACCCTGGGCGTTCAGCGTGCCCTGCGTCTGTCCGGCTGTGGGTAGCCAGCGCGCCAGCGCCGGGTCGAGGATGGCCAGCGGCGCCAAGTTGGCCAGTGACGGCGCCGACCAGGCGAGGCGCCAGCGGTCGGTGGCGCCGTTGCCCGAGGGTTCGGCCTGGCCCTCCACGCTCAGGCGGTTTCCACCCGCGGTCAGCTCGCCGCGCAACTGGCTGCGCACCGCGCCAGCCGGGCCCGGCGTCTGGCCGATCTCTGCTTGACCCTGCACCGACACCCCGGCGAGCACCGACGGCGCGAGGCTGATGCGCCCGCTGCCCTGCAACGACTGCAGCACCTGCAGCGGCGGCTTCGTCGCGGCATCGCGCGGCAGGGCGATGTCGAGCGTCCATGCAGCGCTCAGCCGGTGTGCGCCGCGCCGCCATGCATCGGCCGCACCGGACAGCCAGGGCGCCGGGTCGAAGTCGTTCAATCGGCCCTCGCTGCGCAGGTGCCACGGACCGCCGGGTTCCCGCAAGGCCTCGCCCTGCAAGGCCGCGCGCGCCGGGCCGGAGGCAGCCTGAAGCTTGCGAAGCGTGAGGCGGCCGGTGCCTATGCCTGCATCGAACTCGAGCGACAGAGGGCGGTTCAACGTCTCCAGCAGCCCGTCCAGTGTGGCCTGAACCTCGATCTCGAGGTCGCGGCCCGCGGCGGAAGGCGGCGTTCCCGGGCCTACCGCGGGGCCTGCTCCCGATAGCGGAGCGGCCGGCGCCGGCCCCATGCCGGGCAACGGGGTGGCGGGCAGGTGCAGGCGCGCGGGCCCCGACAGCGTCATGCGCGGGCCACGGGTGTCGATCAATGCCGGCCGTACTCCCTCCAGCGACAGCGCCAGGCGCAGGCCCTCCTGGTCCCAGCGGCCGCTGCCGCGGGCGATGCCGGCGCGCTTGGCACCATCGGAGAACTGGAGCTCGAGCTCCCGCAGGTCGAGCGGCCCCTGGCCCGTCGGCGCCACACTCAGCGCGCCGCGCGCGCGCTCGAGCGGCAGTCGGCCTTTATCCCAGGTGCCGGCCTCGGTGTTTTGCAGGTCGAGCTGCGCGATCACGGGCGCCTGTGGGCCGTTGGTCTCGACCCGGGCCCGCCCGGTCAGGCGGGTGCGCGGCAGGCCACTGGCCAGCGGGGCCAGGTCCAGCGATTGCAAGCGCAGGTCCATCGGCCCGAGGGGCCAGGCTGAGTAGGGGCGCAACTCGGCACGCAGGTCCAGGGCCGGCGGTGCCGATCCTGGAGCGCCCGAGGCGACGACAGTGCCCTGCACCAGGGGGGCCTGCAAGGTCCCTTCGGCTTGCAGGGCTGCGGACCAGGCGGGCTCGGCCGTACCCTGGGCATCGACGCGACCCTGCAGGGCGTAGGGCGCGTCAGCCGCGATCTGCAGGCGGCCCTGGGCCTGCAGGCGGTCCCACATGAGCGCGACGCGCTCGACGCGGTGCGAGGCGCCGCCGTCGGCGCCGAGTTGCAAGCCGCCGCCGCCGATGTGGCTGATCGTCACGCCCTGGACCTGCAGCGTGGCGACATCGAAGTCGCTCACGCGGATCTGCAGCGGCAGGCGCAGCGTCGGCGGCGGTCGCAGCGGTGTGGCGGGGTCGGGCCGCCACCGCAGGCGCACGGCCTGGGCCTGCAGCCGGGTCGCCTCGACGCCCGCCCAGATGTCGGAGCCCAGCCACCAGCGCCACTGCGCGCCCTGCCACTGCAGGCCGTCGATATCGAGTTCGAGCGCCATGCCGGGCAGACTCAGGCGCACGCGGTCGGCGCTGAAGTCTGGGCCGAGCAGGGCGCCGCGCGGCGCGGTGACGGTCAAGTGGCCAAGACCGGGCAGCGCGGGCAGGCGGGTCAGCAGCCAGGCGCTGCCGGCTTCGGAGCGCAGGGCGAGGCCCAAGCCCAGCGCCGCCGCCAGCGGCAGGGCGATCACGGCCAGCCACAGCAGGCGGACAGACCAGCGCAGCACGCGCAGGCGCCGCTTGCGCGGCGCGGTGGCCGGCGTCGGCGCAGATGCAGATGCAGATGCAGACGTCGGGCCGACCGGGGCGTCTGAAGCGGCCTCGGGGGTATCGGTTGACGCGGGCGGCGCGGGATTCATCGCGCGGGGATTGTCCCTCCCCTTTGCGGCGCGGGCCTGCGTCGCGGCAGCCCTGGCGGGGGGAGTCTCGGCCTGTCGCCCCGCGGACCCTCCGCCCGTCAGCCCATCAGCAGCACGATCAGCGCCCCGGCCCCGCCCTGAGGGGCGCTGGCCTGGGCGAAGGCCACGACCTCGGCGCACTGGCCGAGCCAGCGCTGGGCCTTGGCCTTGAGCACGGGCTGGCGTCCCGGTGAGCCGTGCCCCTTGCCGTGGACGACGCGCACACAGCGCTGCCCACGGCGCATGGCCTCCCGCACGAAGGCGGCCAGGGCTTCGCGCGCCTCGTCGCGGCGCAGGCCGTGCAGGTCGATCTGGGCCTGGATGGCCCACTGCCCCTTGCGCAGCCGCGTCACGACGTCCGGGCCGATACCGGGCCTGCGAAAGCTCAGGCCGTCGTCGGTCAGCAGCAGCGACTCGATGTCGACCTCGTCGGACAGGGCCTCGCGCAGCGCCGCCTGCTCGTCGGCCTGGCGTTGCAGCGGCTCGGGCGGCGGTTTGGGGCGGACGACGTCGGCGCGGTCGCTGGCGGGCAGGGCGTGTACCGGGCCGACGGCGCGCGCGAACTCGTCGCGCCGCTGCTGCTCGCGCCGGCGCTCGGCCTCGAGCTCGCGCTGGCGGG